>CAZVPL010000138.1:0-3830 GCA_964629075.1 uncultured Bifidobacterium sp.
ACGGCCCGCAGGTGTTGCGCGACATCGACCTGCTCGGCAACGACTTCGCCATGGGGAACCCCGGCACGTGCGGCAAGGACGGCCAGGGCGTGCCGGTTGGCGACGGCCAACCCACGTTGCGCGTCACCGCGATGACCATCGGTGGCACGGCGGCATGAGCGCAAACGAACTGCAAAGCCTCGCCGACCGCATCGTCGCGCAGGCCAAGTCGGGTGAACAGATCGAGGCGTACGTGTCGCGCGGAGGAGAGACCTCGATCCGCGTGTACGAAGGAGAAGTCGAGCACTTCGTCTCGGCGCAGTCCGAGAGCGTCGGCATTCGCGTCATCCGCGACGGCCGTACCGGTTATGCCTACGCGGGAACACTCGACGAAAGCGTGCTGCACGAAGTTCTTGCCGATGCACGCGACAACGTGCAGTTCGGCACCCCCGACGAATGGGCCGGTCTTGCCGAACCCGACGGCGTGTCCATCGTGAAACAAGAACTGTGGAACGACGCACTCGCCGCGTTCCCAACCGAACGCAAGATCGCGCTCGCCAAAGAACTCGAGACGTTGACCCTGGCCGCCGACAAGCGCGTGCGTTGCGACGATTCGAACTACGACGACGCCTACGGTGAAACCGCATTCGCCACCACCACGGGGATCCGCGCCTACGGTCGCGAAAACGGTTGCTACGTCAGCGTTGGCACGCTTGCCGACGACGGCGACGAAACCCAGACGGGTTTCGGATTCTCCGTGGGTCGTTCACCCGCAGAATTCGACCTACCCCGTGCCGCGCGCGAAGCGGCCGACCGCGCGACGCGTCTGCTCGGCGCCACCAAGCCGCAGTCGAAGCGCACCACGGTCGTGCTCGACCCGTACGTCACAGCACAGTTCCTGCGGGTGTTGTCGAGCAGCTTCAGTGGTGAGAACGTGCAAAAAGGCCGCAGCTTCTTTGCCGACCGCATGGGCGAAGCCGTCGCCAACCCGATCATCACCCTCATCGACGACCCCACGAACCCGCTCGCCTACAGCGCCACCGAACTCGATGGCGAAGGTCTCGCCGCGCGTCGCAACGTGCTCATCGAAAACGGCGTGCTGAAGACGTTCCTTCACTCGTCGTACAGTGCGCGTCGCGGCAATACCAAGAGCACCGGCAACGCCGTGCGTTCTGGCGGAACACCCGGTGTCAGCTGCCTTGCCATGCAGCTCACCCCGGGCACCGCCACACAAGATGAACTCATCGCCAACGTCGACGACGGTGTCCTCATTCAAATGGTGCAGGGCCTGCACAGCGGTGTGAACCCCATCTCGGGCGACTTCTCCACCGGTGCTTCCGGTCTTGCCATCACCAACGGCAAGGTCGGCGCGCCCGTGCGCGAGTTCACCATTGCATCGACGCTGCAGAAGATGCTTCTCGACGTCGTGGCCATCGGCGGCGACGTCGAATGGCTGCCCATGTCGGCCACCGGCGTCAGCCTGGTGATCCGCGACGTGACCCTCAGCGGCAGTTAATCCGCGCAGCGACGACGGTTACGACGCGGGGCTGGCTGCAGGAGCAGCGGTCGTCGTCGATGACGAGCTCGATGAATCCGACGACGACGAGCCAGACGACTCGGATGACGAGGAACTGGACGACGTCGATGACGCCGAGCCGGAACCCTTGGAGTCGGTCTTGTAGAAGCCGCCGCCCTTGAAGGTGACGCCCACGGGCTGGAACACCTTCTTCACCGGACGCATGGTGCCGTCGGCGGGGTGTTTGGCCTCTGTCAGGGCGTCGTCGGTGAAAGCCTGCTGGATCTCAATGGTTTCACCGGTCTCGATGAACTTGTAGACGTAGGTAGGCATATCGGGGCGAAAGGGTATCGCCCATCTGCGCCTCAGCGCCTCTCGTACCCGCCCTCTTCGGATTCGACCAAGCCGTATTCATCGACCCGGACTTCGACAAGAGAGTCGGGGGCCTCGAGTGTGGTGTAACGCCAGAATCGCTCGCCCAGGCGTTCGAGCACGAGCGTCCGGGGAACGATCGACAGAGTCTCGGTGTCGATGACCGCGGTTTTCACCTCGGCCCCGTGGCCCACCTGCAGCGGCAACTGGCGCATGCCAATGCAGTGGGTGATGGGCGTGCCCACAACCGCCACCAGTCGACAGCCGTCGAGGTCGGTGCGGTGGGCTCCGTTGACTTCGCCCCAGCGCCCCGCGCCGTCGGTGGCCAGCCACAGGTCGGGCTGCTCGAGGTCGCGGAACAGAATCACCTGCTGGATGTGCCACTGCGCACCCACCCGCATCACCACCTGCGACCGCTGTGGGCCGAGCATGCAGTTGATCGTCCAGCCCTCGTTTTCCCACCGGAACTCGGCCGTTGTCTCGCCCGCAGGCGACCCCCACACCACATCCAAACCATCGGACGGGAGCGCGCGGTAAATCATGACGCGGTCATCCTCGCACAGGCTTCGATTGCGACCTATACCGTTGGCGCCGTGATCGCCCGCGTCGACGCCCAGAACACGGTCCTCGGCGCCGTTGCGCGCCTCGAGTCCGTCGACGTCGAGCGCGACGACGCGTACCGCTGCGTACTGGCCGCCGATGTGGTGTCACCCGAAGACGTGCCGCCCTTTGCGAACTCTGCCGTCGATGGTTACGCCGTCACCCTCGCCGACATGGCCAGCGGTGAAGCCGAACTCGCCGTCGCCGGAACCATCGCGGCAGGTGACGCACCCGAACCTGCCGTCACGCCCGGCCACGCCGTGCGCATCATGACCGGCGCCCCCGTGCCCGCAGGTGCCGAGGCAATCGTCATGGTCGAAGACTCACAGCGCATCGGCGACGATCACGTGAAACTGACCGCGAAAGTTGAACCCAACCAAGCCATCCGCCCCGCGGGCGACGACGTGAAAAAGAACGACACGGTCTTTCGCGTCGGCGATGAAGTGAACGCAGCAGTGATGGGAATGCTCGCCAGCATGAACGTCGCCACGGTCACCGTCACGCGCCGACCAACAGTCGCCGTGTTGTCGACCGGCGACGAACTCGTCGACGACGGCGGACCGCTTGGCCCCGGACAAATTCGCGAAAGCAACAAGACCATGCTCGTGCGTCTCGTCGGCGAGGCGGGGTGCGATGTCGTCGATTACGGCATTGTGCGCGACGACGAAGCCGAACTGGAAGAAGTGTTGCGCCACGCATCGCACCACTGCGATGCCATCGTCACCAGCGGCGGCGTCAGCATGGGCGACTACGACGTGGTGAAGGCCGTGCTCGGCCGCATCGCCGACATGCAGTGGATGCAGATCGCCATCAAACCTGCCAAGCCGTTCGCTTTCGGAAAACTCAACGGAACGCCCATTTTCGGACTACCCGGCAACCCGGTGTCGTCGTTCGTCAGCTTCGAACTCTTCGCCCGACCCGCCCTGCGAAAAATGGCCGGCCACACGCAACCGCAACGCCCCGCCGTCAGCGTCACCGCCGCGGCCACTTTCAAGCGCAAAACCGACGGCAAGGAACATTTCGCCCGAGCCGTCGTGACCGCCCACAACGGAACCCTCACCGCCACACCCGTCAGCGCCCAGGGCAGCCACCAGCTTGCGGCAACCGCGTTGGCCAACGCCCTTGTCATCCTGCCCGACGGAAACTCGGTCGAACCCGGTGACAGTGTCCAAGCGCTCCTCCTATCCTTCTGACATGTCCGCACCGGAGGCGTTGATCGACCCGTTCGGTCGCACCGTGCGTGACCTGCGCATTTCCGTCACCGACCGCTGCAATTTCCGCTGCACGTACTGCATGCCCGAAGAGGGGATGAAGTGGCTCGACCGCAGCGAGGTTCTGACCTTCGAGGAAATCCAGCGATTCG
>CAZVPL010000139.1:0-3740 GCA_964629075.1 uncultured Bifidobacterium sp.
GCCGGCGAGTGATTTCCGCGGACAATTTCTTCTGTGCGACAGTCAACGCGGACTCAACCGAATCGCTGATGTCGGCGACCAAATCGGGCAAGAGAGAACCAAGAATCTGGCCGAGGTCATCGCTGCCAGCACCCGCTTGAGTAAGGCTCGTACCGTACTTGTCAACCGAGATTCGCAAGCCGTCCGACACCTGGCGGGTCAAGGTGGGAAGGTCTCGTTCAAAAAATGACTTCCAAGGATCCATTGCCTTCGTAATGACTGGCGCTGCCAGATCTTGGATGAGGTCAATTTCCCCAAATTTTGGCGATGAATAACGACCGCCTCGAGTTGATGTCGCACGCATTGTGGCCCAGTGCAGGTTGGACCATCCAGCGCTCTTCGAGGCGATCAACCTCTCAACGACGGACTTGTCTATTGCCGATCCACTCTTGAACCGCGAAACAGCTTCTTGAAGGGACCCCCTGAGTCGAGCGAGGGCACCTTTGGCCTCGTTGTGCAGCGTTTGGGACGATTGCGAAACTGCGTCGAGAAACTCTTCTTTTGCCTTACTTCCCTGTTGGGACTGAAGGAGTTGCTGGGTCTTAACGCTCTGTGCCAGCGCCGCCAACTCGGCGATTACTTCTTCGACAGAGGACACGACAGTGACGGCGTTTGCGCGCGGTCCGGCTTCGACCGCCACGTCACGAAGATGATTTGAAAGTTGGGGGACGTTCGTCTCGTAGACGTCATTGAAAATCGCTGGTACACGCGATTTCGTCTTGCCCTTTGCCTGCAGGAAATTCGAGGCTGAAACCATGAAGACCGGACTGTCAACGAGTTGACCCGTGAGCTCAGGAGATACGCCGTTCGATGGTCCGCCTGATGCCAATGTGCGGGCAATCGTCTCGAGGTTATTGCGCAATTCGACTTCCGCTTGTTCGTTTCGCGCCAAAGCAATGTCGGAAGCAGACGACTCATCGTCAAGCCCAAAGTCCTCGGGATTAATGCTCGAAACATCGTCCGAGTGGGTGCCAACGAACGTAAGCGTCGAAAGTCGCCCACCAGCGAGGAGTCGATTGAGTAGGTCGCGAGACTCGAGAACCTGCGTGAGATCCTTCCCAAGCGACCGCTTCATGTTGAAGACGACCCACACAAACTTCGCCGTCTCGAGAAACGAGCGCGTGAGCTCTTCGCGTGCTTCGTTCGGATCATTGAGGCCCGGAAGGTCAACCAGTTCAGCCCCGTGGTTTAGCCCCTCGAAGGGTCCTTCGATGACACAGGTTTCCACTATTGGCCAAAACCGACCTTTTGCCGTCAAATATTGATCGACTTCCGCACGAAGCTCGGCCGGCGAGCCACACGCGAACTCGATTCGCTCACGTCCGAAAGCATCCACGATCTCTTGTGGCTCGATCAGAGCCCCGCGGTTTCCACTGAGTAGAAATTCGTCGATCGCCTCTTGCCCGTAGATGGCCTTGAGTCGCTTGGCTTCATCCTCGCCGATCGGCGAGGTTCTGACGTAGGCCGCTGCCTCGTCGTCGACCTCTTTGCTGGCGGCAACATCGGCGGCAGCTTGTTCTACCTGTCGCTCCCACGTGGTGCGGGGAACCAACTTGACCTCCATCGAGTATCGGCTTCCTGCACGGAAACGCACGCGCGTGATGGATGAGGTGCAGACGGACATTGAACTCGTCGGCAAAATCTGCTCACCGATAAGCGAATTAATGAGGGTGCTCTTGCCGGCGCCCGTACTCCCCAGTAGCGCGACTGCCACTTGCTCTGGACGTGCCAAATCCCGACGGCATTCGTCAATCCACGTCTGAACTGTCTCGCAATCGTTTGCATACGAGTCACCGAGCACGGACCGGGCTTCCACCAAAAGGCTTTGGGCAGTTTTGATTCTCGATTCGAGTTCGTGCCCGAGTTCCTCAACGGTTTGAATATGAGTGAGTTGCGACACGTTTCGACCTATTCCCTAACTAAGCGATGCGATCTTCTTAGCAAATAGGTGAATGTCAGAATTAAATAGCCCAAATACCGATGCATGGAATACCAGAGTCATGAATCCGTAATGTTGTGCCTTTTTCTGGCTTGAGAGAGCCACAGGCGGGGAATATGCGACAACGCGATTCTGAAGCTTGAGTGCGATGCAGCACGAAGTGCTTAAATTTCGATGTGACATCTGAGGATCTCGACCCGTGCGTACATGGCGAGATGAACCGCTCACTCTGTCCTATTTGCGCAAATAGGGCATCCGACGATCGACGCTCTGTCTACTTCACAGGTGGCGGGATGCACTTTCACTACTCAGCTGATTGTCAGGCGCTTCGCGAGGGTCAAGCGATTGTCCGCGAGCGCGGCGGCACACCTTCAGCGATTCGGTCTGGCTACCTCGACATCGTTCGATACGAGCTGAAGCCCTGCAAGACCTGTGCTACTCCGTAAGAACTCGGTTGAATTTAGCCGTTGATTCGGTCCTTGAACAGCCGATCCAACTCCCCATCCGGTGTGTCGAGAAGGGTGTTGGTCCAGCGGTGGAATTGCTGCAGGCCGCCTTCGTTGCGGCCGAAGCGGATCGAGTTGAGGATGCCGGTGGAGAGTGCCTTTTGTTGGGCGTGGGAAGTGGGCAGGTCTTCGGTTGCGACGACGCGGCCGAGGAAGTCGAAGAGTTGTGCGACTTCATCGCGGTCGGTACCGGTGGGTACTTCGCGTGTGAGGTAGGTCTGCACGGTGATCGATTCGTCGACGGTGTCGCCGGGAAGAATCTGTGAGACGAGCACGCCGCGGCCGCCCTTGTAGAAGCCGTTGATCGAGACATTGGGATAGACGATCCACTCCCCCAGCAACATGCCTTCGGTCGACCATTGGTCTTCGGGAAGGTCGCGCTCGTGGAAGAGGTTGGGCTGGCCGACGGGTGTGGGCACGCCGGGTTGGCCGGGGCGCTGGCGCGGTGGGGCTTACGCGGCGCGGTAGTACGGGCGCGCGAAGCGGCGGTTCATTTGCTGCTGGCGGATTTGCGCAAGCGTGTAGCAGTAGCCGATGAAGGCGAGGAACGCGATCGCAAAGACCCAGATCATGAGGGTCGAGCCGGTGGTGAAGGCAAGGAAGAGCGAGCCGATGTTGAGGCCGAGCAGGCCGTTGAAGATGTTCTGACGGCGGCGGCGGACAAGTTCGCGCTGCGGGATTCCGTAGAGGTTGGTGGCAGGGCGCGGGATGCCATGCGAGGTGGTGTGGTGAGTGCGCATGCCGGGCTGGGGAACGATGGGTGCGCGGCGCTGGGCCGGTGCGGCGGGTGCGAAGGGGCGGGCCATTTGGCGCATCGGGTAACCGGCCTGCATGGGGCGGCGCATGGCGGGGGCGGCGGGGCGATAGCCGGGCTGCGGGCGGGGTGCGTAGGCGCCGTGCTGCAGGGTGGTGAGCTGGCGACGGAAGACGTCGACCGAGGACTGTGGCCTGTCGATCTTCGAGCGCAGCAACGGCGGTGCCAGCACGGCAACCCACATTGCTCCGACGATGAGAAGGATGACTTTGCTCACGTGTGTAACAGTCCCGTCATTTCGGCCGTTGTTCGGGGGTCCGAACAGCCTTGGCAATTCTAAGAGGCTCGCTGGAGGAAGGAAACAACCTCGGTGTGATTTCGGGCGCCTCGTCGGGTCGCACGAAGGCTCAATCCCTTGATTTGTAGGGCTTTGGGAGCTTTCAGGCCTCGCGGCGGTAGGTGCCGTCGCGGCCGCCGCTCTTTTCCCACAGGGCGACTTCGC
>CAZVPL010000140.1:0-1478 GCA_964629075.1 uncultured Bifidobacterium sp.
TGGAAAACCCGGCGATTGATCCGCGTCATCTCGACGCCATCGCCGACGCGGATCCCTATCCGTACTGGTACGACGACGCCGACGAGCCCGATGCGAACCCCACGTTGGTGCGCACCGAAAGTTGCGACCTCTGCATCGTCGGCGGCGGCTACACGGGGCTGTGGACGGCGATCATCGCAAAAGAGCGCGATCCGTCGCGCGACATCATTCTCATCGATGCGAACCAAGTGGGCTCGGCCGCAAGCGGTCGCAACGGCGGCTTCATGGAGGCATCGCTGACACACGGAATTGCCAATGCCCAGCAGCGCTTCCCCGACGAAATTCCCGTGCTCGAAGAACTCGGTCTGCAGAACCTCAACGAAATCGAAGCCGCAATCCGTCGGTACAACATCGACTGCGACTTCGAACGCACCGGTGTCATCGACGTTGCCACCACCTTCCATCCCTCGTCGTACGGCGACGAAATGCGCGAGGACTACCAACAGTTGCGGTCTCTCGGCCACAACGTCGAGTGGCTCGACCGCGACGCAATGCAGGCTCAAGTTCACTCACCGACCTATGTCGGTGGATTGTGGCGAAAGGAACGTGCGGCACTTGTCGACCCGGCACGACTCGCATGGGGCCTGAAGCGCGTCGCCGAATCACTGGGCGTGAGAATCTTCGAGGACACAAAGGCAACCGCGATCGAACGCGATGGCGTCGGAGTTCTCATCGAAACATCGCTCGGCCGCGTACGTGCAGGGAAAGTCGCTCTGTGCACCAACGCGTTCAAGCCGCTTCTCAAGCGGCTCGGTCACTACATCGTGCCCGTGTACGACTACTGCATGGTCACCGAGCCGCTGTCCAACGAGCAGCTGGAATCCATCGGTTGGGCGAATCGTCAGGGACTGTCCGACATTCCGAACCAGTTCCACTACTACAGGCTCACGGCCGACAACCGAATCCTGTGGGGTGGCTACGACGCCGTGTATTACTTCCGCGGAAAAGTGAACACGGAGCTCGAGTCGCGCCCCGAATCGTGGGCTCTTCTCTCACGCCATTTCTTCGAAACGTTTCCGCAACTCGCCGACGTCCGCTTCACACACATGTGGGGTGGAGCCATCGACACCTGCACACGCTTCACCGTCTTTTGGGGTCGCGCGATGGGTGGTCGTGTCGCCTATGCCCTTGGCTACACCGGTCTCGGTACCGGCTCGTCGCGTTTCGGTGGCGAAGTTCTCCTCGACCTGTTGGACGGCCGGCGCAGCAAGGCCACGTCGACCAAGTTCGTTCAGGACAAGCCCCTGCCCTTCCCCCCCGAACCGTTCCGCTTCATCGGCATCCAAGCGACACGCTGGTCGATGCGCCACGAAGACAAAACGGGCAAGAGAAATCTCTGGTTGCGCTCGCTCGATCGCCTCGGACTCGGATTCGACTCGTAAGAGTCGGGAAACACGGATTCGACTCGTAAGAGTCGGGGAACACGGATTCGACTCGTA
>CAZVPL010000140.1:1578-3736 GCA_964629075.1 uncultured Bifidobacterium sp.
GTCGGGAAACACGGATTCGACTCGTAAGAGTCGGGGAACACGGATTCGACTCGTAGGCTTTCGGGGTGGCCTACCTCAGTGCGGCACCCGAATCAACCGACGTCGTTCGCGATGCGCTGATCGCCCACGACTACCTGGTCGACGAGGGTCTCACCACCGCGGTCTTCCTTGCACTCACGTTGCAGCGTCCGCTTCTCCTCGAAGGCGAAGCAGGCGTCGGCAAGACGGAACTCGCGAAGGTCCTCGCCGAGGCGAGAGGCAGCGAACTCATTCGCCTGCAGTGCTACGAAGGCATCGACGCGGCCCAGGCCGTGTACGACTGGGATTACGCGCGCCAATTGCTCCACCTTCGGGCCGCCGAGGCATCGGGTGAAGCCGCGGGTGCCGGCACGAAGGCGCTCGAATCCCAGCTCTACAGCGAACAGTTCCTTCTGAAGCGCGCTCTCTTGCGCGCGATCGAACCCACGGGCGGGCCGTCACCGGTTCTTCTCATCGATGAAATCGACCGTGCCGACGACGAGTTCGAGGCGTACCTGCTCGAGGTTCTCTCCGACTTCCAAATCACGGTGCCTGAACTTGGCACGTTCAGTGCCGACAACCCGCCCGTCGTCATTCTCACGTCGAACCGCACGCGCGACGTGCACGACGCATTGAAGCGCCGCTGTCTCTACCACTGGGTCGAACACCCCACGTTCGACCGCGAAGTCGCCATCGTGAAGCTGCGCGTTCCAGGAATCGGCGTCAATCTCGCCCGCCAAGTCGCAGGGGCCGTCGAGGCGCTGCGCTCGCTGCAGCTCTACAAGCCGCCGGGAATTGCCGAGACCATCGACTGGGCAACGGCGCTCGGTCGACTCGGCACGAAGGAACTGAACGACGACGTCGTCGAGATCACACTTGGCACCGTGCTGAAGTACCGCGAAGACCATGAACGCGTCCGCGAAACCGGGGTCGCCGCACTCGTCAAGCAGGCTCTCGAACGTGGCGCCTTCCACGGCTGACCCCGTCACCGTACCGAACGAGGCGGAAGCGATCGCCGTTGCCTTCGCGCGCGTGTTGCGTCGCGTTGGAATCGTTGCACCCGTCGACAGCGTCGTCTCGTTCGTCGACGCACTCACCCGTCTGGGTGTCGGCGAACGCGGCAACGTCTATTGGGCGGGGCGCGCGACGCTTGTTCGTCGTCCAGAGGAGTTCGAACTCTACGACCGTGCCTTCGCAGTCTTTTGGGACGCGCGTGGGGCAAACAGTCCCGACGAGATCGCCGAAACCATTCGGATCGCACTTGCCACCGACGACGGAGAAGACGCTCCCGACGACGGCTCGACATCACAGTCCGACGCCGACATCACACTCACTTTGCGATGGTCGGCAATCGAAGCGCTGCGCGAAAAGGACTTTGCCGAGTATTCCGACGACGAACTTCACCTTGCGCGCGAGTTGATGTCGCGTCTTCGTCTCGCTGGACCACGTCGGCAGTCACTTCGCCTGCGTGCGGCCCACGGCACCCATTCCGTGCCCGACCTGCGCCGCACCGTGCGCGCCTCTCTCCGCTCGGGCGGCGAACCCGTGCGGCGGCACTGGCGGCGACCCGACGACAAGCTTCGACGCCTTGTTCTTCTCCTCGACATCTCCGGGTCGATGGAGCCCTACTCGCGGGCGTTCCTCCGTTTCGTGCACGCCGCCGTCGCCGGACGCCAGCGGGTCGAAGCCTTCACCTTCGGTACGCGCCTCACCCGTCTCACCAAGGAACTCTCGACACGGAACCCCGATGAGGCAATCACCCGGGCGTCGCGCAACGTCGCCGACTGGAGCGGCGGCACGCGGCTCGGTGACTGCCTGCGCACGTTCAACGACGAATGGGGTGTGCGCGGCCTCGCCCGTGGGTCGATTGTCGTCATCCTTTCCGACGGCTGGGACCGCGGCAATCCCGAACTCTTGGGTTCCGAAATGGAACGCCTGCACCGCGCGGCTTTCCGCACCATCTGGGTGAATCCGCTGAAGGTGACGAAGGGCTACGCCCCTCTCGCCAAGGGCATGGCGGCTGCTTTGCCGCACGTCGACGACTTTGTCGAAGGTCACTCGATCGACGCCCTCGACCGCCTCTGCCGCGCCATCTCACGTCTCGACTGACGCCCGTACACTTCACCCCATGCGCGATCTG
>CAZVPL010000141.1:0-3735 GCA_964629075.1 uncultured Bifidobacterium sp.
CCATCGCGGCAGCGCGCAGGTCGAGGCCCTCGAGAATCTGGTCGCGGCGCTGGTAGATGACCTTGCGCTGCTCGTTCATCACCTCGTCGTACTTGAGGACGTTCTTGCGGATTTCACCGTTGCGTTGTTCGACGGTGGTCTGTGCGCGCTCGATGGCCTTCGTCACCATCTTCGCTTCGATTGCCTCGTCGTCGGGCATGGCCCGCCCCATCACCCAACTGAGGGCACCCGTGGCGAAGAGTCGCATGAGCTCGTCGTCGAGCGAAAGGTAGAAGCGTGACTCTCCCGGGTCGCCCTGACGGCCCGCGCGACCGCGAAGCTGGTTGTCGATACGACGGCTCTCGTGTCGTTCGGTGCCGAGCACGTAGAGACCGCCAAGTTTGCGAACCTCGTCGCCTTCCTTGGCACAGGACTCCTTGAACTCGGCGAGAAGCTGGGCATACCGGGCCTGGGCACGCTCGCGCTGTTGGCGGTAGTCCTCGGGCATTTGGTCGAGGGGCACGGGTAGTGCGAATTCATCGGCGAGGGTCTCGGCCGAGAACCCTTCGGACAGGACCGCCTGGCGCGCGAGCCCCTCGGGGTTGCCGCCGAGGAGAATGTCGACACCGCGACCCGCCATGTTGGTGGCGACGGTAACGGCATGCAGGCGACCCGCCTGGGTGACGATGAGCGCTTCGCGTGTGTGCTGCTTGGCGTTCAAAACCTCGTGAGGAATGCCTCGTTTGTTCAACTGACGCGAGAGATACTCGCTCTTTTCGACGCTGACGGTGCCGACGAGCACCGGCTGGCCGACGTTGTATTTCTGAGCGATGTCGTCGACCACGGCGTTGAACTTTGCAACCTCGCCCTTGTAGATCAGATCGGCCTGGTCGACACGTGCGACAGTCTTGTTCGTGGGAATCGGCACGACCTGCAGTCCGTAGGTGTTCACCAGTTCGGCGGCTTCGGTCTGGGCCGTACCTGTCATGCCCGCGAGCTTGTCGTACATGCGGAAGTAGTTCTGGAGCGTGATCGTGGCGAGAGTCTGGTTCTCTTCCTTGATCTTCACGCCCTCCTTCGCCTCGACCGCCTGGTGGATGCCTTCGCTCCATCGGCGACCCTCGAGGATGCGGCCCGTGAACTCGTCGACGATCTTCACTTCGCCCGACTGCACGATGTAGTCCTTGTCGCGCTTGTAGAGCTCTTTCGCCTTGAGAGAGACCTGCAACTGATGCACGAGGTTCTGCTGCACGCCGTCGTAGAGGTTCGAAATGCCGAGTTGCTGTTCGACCTTTTCGATTCCTGATTCGAGCGGGACGACGGTGCGCTTGTCTTCTTCGACTTCGTAGTCGACATCACGAACAAGCGAGCGGGCGATCGACGCGAAGCGGTAGTACAACTTCGCAGCGTCGGCGAGACGACCGGAGATGATGAGCGGTGTGCGTGCTTCGTCGATGAGGATCGAGTCGACTTCGTCGACGATCGCGAAGTTGTGACCACGCTGGACTTTTTCGTCGAGCGACCCGGCCATGTTGTCGCGCAGGTAGTCGAAGCCGAACTCGTTGTTGGTTCCGTAGGTGATGTCGCAGAGGTAGTCCTCGCGCTTCTGCGCGGGGCGCTCGCGGAACCCGGGGATCACGAGACCGACACTGAGACCGAGCCAGCGGTGAACCCGACCCATCCATTCCGAGTCGCGACGGGCCAGATAGTCGTTCACGGTGACGAGATGGACGCCCTTGCCCGACAGCCCGTTCAGGTAGGCGGGCAGGGTCGAGACGAGGGTCTTGCCTTCACCCGTTTTCATTTCAGCGACCCAGCCAAAGTGCAGAGCAGCACCACCCATCAGCTGAACGTCGTAGTGGCGTTGGCCGAGCACACGCCGCGCCGCCTCTCGCGTGACGGCGAAAGCCTCGATGAGGAGGTCGTCGAGCGACTCACCGCGCTCGATGCGCGAGCGGAATTCTCCGGTCTTGGCCCGCAGCGCCTCGTCGGAGAGGGCCGTCATGGCCGACTCGAGGGCGTTCACGTCGGGAACCAGGCCCTCGAGAGCCTTCACTTTCTTGCCTTCGCCGGCTCTGAGGACTCGATCAAGGATGCCCATGCAGGGGCTGATGCTATCGGGCGGGGGTCGCTGCGACCGCCCAACAAACCGCCATTTCGGCCCCTTCCGCACGAAGAGCGCGCCGCGCCGCACGCAGCGTTGCACCCGTCGTCGTCACGTCGTCGATGACGAGAATGCGTCGCATTCGCGCCCTGCGGTGCGCGCGAAACACCGGCCCGTTCAGACGGTCGCGGCGAGACCGCCCGGTTTGCGCAATCGAACCGTGGCGGCGCAGCAAACACGTGACGTGCACGCCGAGTTGCCGCGCGACACCGCGTGCGATCAACTCGGCTTGGTCGTATCCGCGGCGACGCCGATGCGACGATGACGTTGGTGCCCACGTCACCACGTCGAAATCAACGCCGTCAGCTGCGATGATCGCACCCGCGAGCAATGTCGCAAGAGGCGCCGACGCACGTCGCACGTTGTGGTACTTCAAAGCCACGATCAATTCGCGCACTTCGCCGTCGAATGTCGCCGCTGCGCGGATTCGGTTGTCCCGCATGCGCCCATGTGTGCGCAAACCCACCCGCATCTGCCAGCGCGAACGACTACGGTCGGACTCCGTGCACGACACCTCCACTCCCCGACCGCTGCGCGAACGGTTCTTCGAACGGTTTCTCCGCTGCGCGGCCGGGCTCTACTGCTTCGGCGCGGGCATCGCGTGCTTCGTTCACAGCGACCTCGGCGTTCCACCGTGGGACGTCTTCCACACCGGAATCGCGAAGATCACCGACCTTCAACTCGGCACGATCATCATCATTGTCGGAGTCGCCCTACTGGTGCTGTGGATTCCGTTGCGGATCAAGCCCGGTCTCGGAACGTTGATGAATGCCGTTCAGATCGGTCTCGTCGAGAACTTCATGGAAGGGGTTCTGCCCGATTCGCGCCTGCTGGCCGTGCGCATCGCCTATCTGGCCGCCGGCATGTTGTTCATCGCCTTCGGTTCGGGTCTCTACATCGGCGCCGAGCTCGGCTCGGGACCACGCGACGGCTTGATGATCGGCTTGAACACGCGCTTCGGGATCAGCATCCGGGTTGCCCGAACCTGCGTCGAGATCGCGGTGATGGTGACGGGTCTCCTGCTCGGCGGCTCGATCGGGCTCGGCACCTTCGTTTTCGCCTTCGGAATCGGCCCCATGGTGCAGGTTGCGATGGCAGCACTGCGCATGTCCCCGTCGCTCGCGGACGAGACGACGGGGGAAGCGCTGGAAACCTGAGGCGACAGACGCCCGAGGTTCAGTACCGGTAGTGCTCGGGCTTGAACGGACCCTTCGGGTCGAGACCGAGATAGTCGGCTTGTTCGTCGGTGAGCTTGGTCATCTTCACACCCAGGGCATCGAGGTGCGCCGCGGCGACTTTTTCGTCGAGATGCTTCGGCAGGACGTACACGCCGGTCGGGTACTTCTCGACGTTGTTGAACAATTCGATCTGCGCGATGACCTGGTTCGAGAAGGAACAGCTCATAACGAAGCTCGGGTGACCGGTAGCGCAACCGAGGTTCACAAGTCGGCCCTCGGCGAGGATGATGACCGCGTGGCCATCGTCGAAGGTCCACAAGTCGGTGCCGGGCTTCAATTCGTCACGGGTCGCGCCGCTACGGGCGAGGCCGAGCATGTCGATTTCGTTGTCGAAGTGGCCGATGTTGCACACGA
>CAZVPL010000142.1:0-3731 GCA_964629075.1 uncultured Bifidobacterium sp.
TTGTTGAACCACTTTGTGTTGTTGTTGAACTAATCGGTATCGATGTCGCAACACTTGTCGGTGTCGGTGTCGACGACGATGACCCACCGCCTGTTGTCGTGGTTGTCGTGCCGGCGATGGTCGTCGACGTTGCCCCATCCGACCTCACCGTTGTCGAGGTTGTCGAACCCGACGCAGCCGCAGGAGTTGTCGTCGTGGTGATGGGCGAGCCGGGCAATCCGAAGCGAACGCACAAGATGACATGGCTGATGTCTTTGTCGCCGTTCTTTCCGCCTGCGTCGTAGACACCATTGCGGTTCGAGTCGGGCCACACACGGTCGCCTCCCACCGGGTTCGGGAAGATCGTGTTGACCTGGAAATTCGGGTCGGTTGACGTGATCGACCCGGCTTTCACCTTCACCATGCTGTAGTAGCCGGCCTTTCCGGACGGCGGGGTGGGAACGCCGGGCAGGATGTATGCAGACCCGCCGGGTTCAATCTTCCAGCATTCATCGCCGAAGCCTTCTGCGACCCATGTCTCGGGCTTGTTGTATTCGACCCCGGACTTCGTCACATCGACCGACACGTTCGGGTCGGACGATGTCACCGACAAGACCTCCATCGGCGGGTCACCGTCGATGTTAAGAGTGCCACCGGTCGACTTGCCATTGGGTTTCGGATCGACATCGATATTGACGAATGGGTTATCGGTCGTCTTGCGCGGGTCCACTCTTGGCACCGTCGTTGTCGGCGCAGCAATGGTTGTTGGCGCTGCAGTGGTTGTTGACACTTTGGTGGTGGCCGTCGCTGTCGTCGCAGGACTTGGTGCGACAGACGTCGAAGTACTCGATGACGTCGCGGGTGCAGCAGTGGTTGTGGTGCTGGACGAAGATGTCGTCGTGGATGCCGCGTTCACTGTCAACGTGCCCGTCAGATACGTGATTGCATAGTTCGCCGCAAGACCTGTCGAAAACACCGCAACGGAAGGTGTGATCGTGAACGACCCCACCACGTTCGGTACGGTGGTCGATGCCGTATAACTCGGGCTCGAATGCGTGTACGTCAGCGACGAAATCGCATCTGAACCAACCAGAGACCCAACTGTCACCGCATAGGTAAAGGATGGATTCGCGCCGTCGACTTCCTTCGATTTGTCATCGGCCTTGATGGTGATCGGCTTGGGGCTGACTGTGAACGACCGTGTATTCGACCCAACAAGGAAATAGCCGTTCCCGGTGTGATTCACGGTGATGGTGCAGGTTCCCGCCCCGGTGATTGTGACCACGCCGGACGCATCGACATCGCAGACGCCCGATGTACCCGAGTACGTGTACGTACCGAGATCACTAATCTCGTCTGCAGTAACAGTTGTGGTCGGGTTAACCGAGAAGGTTGTGTCCCCGTAAACCTTCGTGCCCGGATCGGGGATCGTTATCGCCTGGGGCGCCTTGACCCGAATCGTCAGAGTTCTCTCAGCAGAAGTTTGTCCGGTTCCGTTGTTGTCACGGACAGTCACGCCGATTGTGGAAAGCCCGACTGCTGACGGCGAGCCGGTAATGCTGCCGGTGGCACTCAGGCTCAACCCCGCTGGTAAAGATCCCGACGCAACCGTGTAGTTGGTTCGGACACCCGAACCGCCAGCGGACGTCAGCGTCTGGCTGTACGCCGTCGTTACTTGGCCATCGGGCAGCGAGACTGTCGTCACGACCGGCACGCCGATACCGAACGTCTTCACGTTGCCGTAAAGAATCGACTCGGTGTCAGTTTCGAAGTTGGTGACGGCGACAAGGCGGAAGTACCACGTACCAGTTGTGAGGGCCGTCACAGCAACCCCGGCTACTGCAAGATCGCTTCCGGTTGCAGTAATGCTCGGAAATGGCGAGGAAATCGTGTTGGTCTCAATCGTCCTTTCGGGCGACGGGAACGCAGGATCGGTGTCGAGCTCGAAGAAGTACCGAACAGCCTTCCCGCTGGCGTACTTGACGGAACCTTCGAGCGTCGCCGTGCCGTTGGAGCCGGATCCGTCGACCACCGAAGTTGCATCGTTTGTCGTGACTGCGACCGCGGTCTCCCAGGTGGAAACGCTCGCAAGACTGAATGAGCCGCCCAGCGAGGCCTTCAGATCCAAGTCTTCGTTCGCCTGCATTTCGTTCAGCTCAGCAATGATCTCGCCCGAGGGAACGCCAGCCGCCAATTGAACGTCGTAGAACTGCTTCGCACTCATGAGGCCGCACTTGCCGCGGTTCACACCGTCGAGGCGAAGGAACGACTGACCACCCGAGTTCGCATCGCCTGTCCAGTTAGCCGCAAAGTTGTTAGCGCCATTGAAGAAGCCGGTGCCCGGGATGATGTCACCCCAAACTTTTGGATTCGTGTTGTAGTAGCCAGCAGTGGTGTTGAAGACCGCACCACTGTGGCTGGCATTGCCGTGACCGGAGTTATTCACAGCATTGCGATTCACCGTGATTCGGCGGTACGGGTTTGTCACCGATCGTGTTCGATGACAAATCGTGATCTTGTTCGACGGGGCGGCTGCGACAGGCTCGGACGAGACATAGACAACGGAGGCAACAAGCATGATGAAGGCCAACACAAAGCGCGCGCGGCAACGTATTGAACCAAAAGTATTTTCCACTCCGTCATCATAAACTTTTAGACGAAAGATTTTTCCTTCAGTAAGAAAAATCTTCGCTATCTGGGGCGTTTCAGGGGAGCCCAGGCAAGGTCGAGGGTCTTGGTTCCTGCGTCACGGAAGCGGATGGTGGCCTCGGTGCGGCCCCTGCCAATGTTGAGATCGATGATGACCCCTTCGCCGAAGGTGGGGTGGATGACGTCCTCCCCCACGCGGAAGTCACTGACGGTACCTTGGGGCGTGGGTTCGTTGCGACGGCCGGCGGCAAGGGCGGCGTCGACCTTCCGGTCGGTGAACTCGTCGGAAAACGACCGGCTCGACCAACGCGGTTCACGGTCGTCGTAGCGGCTACCGCCACCGAAGGCCTTGATACGACCCTCTTTGCGGAAAAGCTCGTCGGGAACTTCGTCGAGGAAACGAGAGGGTGGGTTGTACTGGGTGTTGCCGTAGAGGCTGCGGCTCTCGGCGTGCGACACGTGGAGCACCTCGCGCGCCCGGGTGATGCCGACGTACGCGAGGCGGCGCTCTTCTTCCATTTCCTCGGGGTTCGCAAGGCTGCGGCTGTGCGGAAACACACCCTCTTCGCAACCGGCAAGGAAGACCAGCGGAAACTCGAGTCCTTTGGCCGCATGAAGCGTCATCAACATGACGCGATTGTCACCGTCGATTTCATCGGTGTCGGCGACGAGGGCCACTTGTTCGAGGAACTCGTCGACCGTTTCGAAGTCTTCGGCGAACCCGATGAGCTCGGCGATGTTTTCGATGCGTCCGTCGGCTTCGACGGTTCCCTCTTCTTCGAGGTCGGCCATGTAACCGGATTTCTCGAGAACGATACGCAGTACTTCCGCGGGGCCTTCGCTCTGATGATTGCCGGCTTCGTAGAGAGCCTCGAGAAACTTTGACAAACCCTTCGCGGCGGCGCCCGAGATGCCGGCTTCGTCGGCACGGTGCATCGCGGCGGCGAAGCCGACACGATTGTCACGGGCAAGGGCATCGATCTTGTCGATGCTGCCGTCGCCGATGCCACGCTTGGGCACGTTGATCACGCGCTTCACGCTCACTTCATCGTTTTCGTTGATGGACGCACGCAGGTACGCAAGGGCGTCCTTCACCTCTTTGC
>CAZVPL010000143.1:0-3703 GCA_964629075.1 uncultured Bifidobacterium sp.
CAGCAAAGAAACCTGTTCCAGGAGCAACCTGCACAAAGTTGAAAGCGACTCAAGTTTTCAAGGGAAAGAAGTACACCTGCATCAAATCGGGAAAGAGATTGGTCTGGAACAAAGGGACTGTGGTTGTGCGAACTCCAACAGCCCCTACAACTCCGACTCCGACTTCATCTCCGAGCACCACTACTGTGCCAACGCCCACGCCATCTTTAACTGCGACAACTTCTCCAACTCCTACGCCAACTCCAACACCTACGCCAAGTCCAACACCTACGCCAACTCCAACTCCTACGCCAACTCCAACTCCAACTCCTACACCAAGTCCAACGCCCACGAAGGCGGGGTACACAATGGATCAAGTGCGCGCGAACAATTCAAATTCAAGTTGCTGGAGCGTTATTGATGGCAATGTGTACGACCTGACCAGATGGATTAACTCACATCCTGGAGGTGCAAGCTCTATTCGCTCACTTTGTGGGCTAGATGGGACCGCATCCTTCAAAGGACAACATTCCAATCAGAGCAGTCCCGCTCAACGCCTCAACTCCTATTTGCTTGGTCCGCTCTCTAGGTAGGTACGCCTCTAACTTTTGAGAGCTTTAAGGTTGAGTTGAATCATTTTCAGTAACAGTCTCTCATCAACTTTCCAATCGACGGGAACTTGTACTGTCTTCTTATTTACTTTGTATCCCTCTAGGTCTTGACTCATGGATTTCAAAACCTTTTCGTTAAAGGGCGCAATTAGAATATGGTTCTTAGCTACTGAAGCACCAAAGACATAACTTGTGCCCAATTTCAACATCGGCTGATTCCACGCAATAACTAAATCTAATTTAGGGTACTTCTTCTGTATGACACGAAAAACCTTCCTGAGAGTCTTCTGCTTTATCGCATCATGTTTCTCTAGAAATCCAGCAAAATCATCGAATCTTTTCGAACTAAATCTATGCTCTTCCTTTAAGAACGCGATTTGCTCGGGATATTTGCGATCGGCAATTTCTTTCATGACGCCAAACCAATATTTCATAGGCTGGCCGTACTTCGCTTCTATTTTTGGGAAGTGCGCAGCTCGGTCGTGCTTTTCAACTGCCATATAACGCGCGATTACCGAGGGCCAGCAACTCTATGCCCACAGCCTTGGGGCTTACTGCAACAACATGTGCATTTATTTGGCGGACAGCCGCATGGGCATTGGAAAGTCTCGTTCGAGTCACTCATCAGTTAGTCCTTATCAATCAGGCTAGTAAATCCCCAGCCCCAAGCCAGGCAGAAGAGGAAAACTCCTAGTACATAAAGTAATTCACCCATGTTTCGTAGTTTACTCCAAGAAGTCCCACTGAGAGTCTTCCTAACTGTAAATTGAGAGCGTGGCACTTTCACAGCAAGCACGAGTTATTGCAATCTATAAATCAGCACCGCTGCCTCATCGAAAGACGATGTTGGCGATGCGGAAGAACATTCGAGAGATTCTGCCACGTGCCGAGGAAGTAGTCAGTTACGGGATGCCTGCATTTAAAGTTGATGGGAATGTTGTTGCAGGGATACTCCATGCCAAGAACCACGTTGGCTACTATCCATTTAGTGGCTCAGTTCTCCGTATGTTCCCCAAGGAATTAGCAAAATTCACGACCACTAAGAGCGCAATTCATGTTCCCATTGATAAACCACTTTCCAAGACTCTCCTAAAGAAACTTATAGCTGCTCGAATCTCTCAGTGTCCCGTGAAAACCGGCACGATTGATCTCGCAAACTACGAGAGGTTAGACCGGTACTGGAAATCACTAGAGATTGCAGCTCCTGCTCGACGGGGTCTCGTAGACAGTAATCTTCACAAACTTATCGACCTTAAGAAAATCACAAGAGTTCAATTTCTGAAGATTCATGCCGTGGGTCCAAGCGCTACTAAAATTATTGAACGCGAGATGCGCCGTCACAAGATTAGTTTCAAGAAGTGATGGGAATACATTGAAATTTACTCTAATCCCCTCAGCTCAAGTACCGCATCTACTCGATAAACCTTTGCAATGGAGTTTGGCATTATGGGGTGAAGGAAAAGAGGAGTTCACCGCCGAAGATTGGCACACCTTTTACGCACGAGTTCTGAAATCAGATTATGAAAGCTGGAATCAAAGTTCTGATAACAAAGAGCTACTTTTCCTTGCAGTGGATGAAGCTAATGAAGTGATTGCAGCAATTGGGCTCTGTGACTTCGATGATTTAGAGGAATTTCGCCACCTCAAGCCATGGTTCTGTGCTTTTGTCGTGCGTGAACATTTACGTGGTTCTGGAGTTGGATCGCAAGTTCTAAATCAGATGGAGATGAAGGCCATGGAATTCGGAATTACCAAGGCTTATCTCTGGACTGAAGATCAGGTGATTTTTTACGCCAAGCGTGGATATGAGGAAATTGACCAACTCCACAAAACAGGTCGCACCCTCTACATCATGGAGAAGGAGCTAAACCACCAAGATCACAACATTGAGTAGCAAATGTGTGAATACGTAATTACCCACACTTGCAACTTGAAACATCTCTTCAAATAGTCCTTTGACTACAAAAGCATGAAAAGCTCGAAGAAACAGTAAACTCTCCCTAGTATTGTCTTCATGAAGAGACTTGTTGTAGGAATGTCACTTCTTGTAATTCTTTCCAATTTACCCGCCTATTCCGCCAATCTGCCAAAGGCCGGATTAACGTGCTCAAAGCAGGGAGTTACAAAGACTCATCAAGGAAAGAAGTTCACGTGTATCAAGTCTGGAAAGAAACTAGTTTGGAGTAAAGGTGTAGCGGTCGCCAAGAAATCACCCTACGCCACTCCAACACCGACTCCAACACCGACTCTATCTCCATCAACAAACTCTTCACGATGGATTCCTAGAGATAACCCAGTAACAGCAGCAATCCAAAGACGAATAGGGACGCTCTGGTTTGGCAAAAGTTCGACATTGCAATTTGAGATTTTTGTTGAGTCGATTGTTCCCACTGAGGCGCTCGAATCCTTGCGACTCCAGCAACAGTATCTGGCTGAAGCTTTTCCAGAAGGTAGCAATGGCAAAAGAGTCAAATATTTCCTCTACGACACCGTAGCATGGGGTAAACAAAAAGCTGCTGAGAACAACTGTCGGCTCCCCGAGAACCTAGCTTCATCTCCTTCACCTCCCACCACCATGATTGCAGGAGCTACTCGTTGTCCTGGATCAGGTTCAGAAGAAGTAGAAGTTACATTTATTAATTGGCCAAGTTTTGCACTACATGATCAAGTCGATAAACGACTTCCAACAGGTGCAGACATGTTTGCATTTATTGCCGCACAGGAAAGTGGTGGTGGCCTACTTCAAAATCATTACAACAAGAGTAAAGCGCTCTTTAATTGGGAACCCGTACCCGCATGGTACGCGCAGGGTGGTCAATTTACTTTAAGCTCAATTGCTCT
Source organism: uncultured Bifidobacterium sp. (assembly GCA_964629075.1). Taxonomy (GTDB): domain Bacteria; phylum Actinomycetota; class Acidimicrobiia; order Acidimicrobiales; family Ilumatobacteraceae; genus F1-20-MAGs119. The sequence goes on from CAZVPL010000143.1 coordinate 3,432, forward strand.
CGCAGTTCAAACAAGAGAATGGAGACAGTCTTCACTTAATCGAGGATTTGTTTATGTTTGCAAGTCTAAAGGTATTCCAGTAAATCTAAAGGAAACTTCCTTTTATGATGCAACTGGTGACGCAAGCGGTTGCTATTACCCGCTCGGTGCGATCGCGACAGAGTTGATGGTTGCTCTATATGGTTTTGAATCTCAACTTTCCTGGTACGAAGCCCTGTATCTTCCAGGAAATGTTACTAGAGAGACCACAATTAAAGCGTGGGAAGAAACTT
>CAZVPL010000144.1:0-3701 GCA_964629075.1 uncultured Bifidobacterium sp.
CGCTCAACTTCTCGAAGGTTTCGTTGACGACCGCAGCGAAGAGCCCACCTTTTCCTCCGAACCATTCGACAATCAGCCGATGGCCGTGACCTGACTCTTGTGCAACGTCACGAAGTGTTACATCCTGAGGGGCCCGAGTTTCGAGGAGCCGGATGGTCGCCGAGACGATATTCGCCATGCCCTCATGTCGTGGAGTTGGATGTGCACGATTGGTGGCCATTTAAAGTTCGCTAGGTACTCGGGAGATGACGCTCAATCCTAGAACGACTACGACGGCCACCGTAGGCGAGCGTGCCGGTGGCAATTAGCACCGCTGCTAGGAGGAGCGTCGTCCAGCCCGAGTATCCGGTATTGGGCAGGAGCTGGTTAGCGGCCAATACCTTTAAGCCAAGCCAGAGTGTGACTTGTTGACCGTCACGATCGATCATTTGAAGTCGGAGACGGTGTGCGCCGGGTACGAGATCCCGGGGGAGCTTCACCGACGACACGAGTGATCCGTCGGTGGCCGCAGTGTAAGAACCCAGTGTGAACGGCTCAGAAAAGATCGTCACGACAGTCTCGCTTTCGGGCTTCAGGCCTTTCAGGGATAACACGAATGACGAGCCGGCGGTGACGTACGCGGGAGTGTTGAGTGCGGTGACGTTGGATCGGAACTTCATCGTTAGATCGATACTTCCGATCTTTCCGCTGATCGTCGAAGTGCCCGACCAGGAGAACAAACTCTTGGCTGACGTCTGACCGATAAGGACCGCAGTGCCGCCGGTTGCAATATTCGGTTGGATGACGCTCGAAGTTTGTATGGAACTCGACGAGGTTGCCGCGGCAGTCGTCGTCGGAGTCGACGAACTGGCGGTCTTCGACGTCGCTGGTGTCGTCGTCGGTGTCGTGGTTTCTGGTGAAGATGCACTAGGCGCAGTGGTGGTGGTCGTTGTTGTCTCGGTCGATGGTGCTGCGGGCGCGGTGGTGGACGTTGTTGTCTCGGTCGATGGTGCTGCGGGCGCGGTGGTGGTCGTCGTCGAGTCGTTCGACGGCGGGTTCGAATTGTTTGGCGGTGGCGACTGGTTCGATGGCGCCTGGCAGGGAGTAGCCGTGTGTTGCCAGAGCAGGAAGGGTCTTGTCAGAGTGTCGCAGATACCCCACGTCTTTGGGCTGGTTACGGCGCTTACCCAACCTGCCTCGATGTTCCACCCTGCGTCGTTGAAGAACCCATGGGTCTTCATCGTGGCTGCAGATACTGCAGACAGGGCAGGCTGAGTGCCACCTTGATCACTGAGCCAGCCGATCGGGTTCAGGCCGTTCACTCCGGTGAGCCCGGCTTCCCAGAATGAGGTCTCGATGGTTGTTGACGGTGCTTCACCAACCAGTGCGCCAACCCTGTTCACACCCTGAATCTGGACACTTGCATACGAGTCATAGACGGCGGTGCCATCGGCATCGGTGCTGTCGCCGTCGAGCCAACCGACCAGACCGCCGGTGTTGGTGCCACTGGCGACGATGGAGCCGATTGTGTACGAGTCTCGGATTTCGCTTCGATCCATCCAGCCGATGAGTCCGCCGATGTCGGAGTCGCCGGTAAGTGAGCCGTTGAAGAACGACTCCTCGACGATTGTCTGCTCGTATGCGCAACCGATCAGGCCGCCATTCCAGGACGACCCGGGCCCGTCTACGGTTCCGGAGAATGAGGAATGCCGCACGACGGTGCCATCGAGTGTCTCACCAATCAACCCACCGAGACATCCCTGGCTCGAGTTGCTTGCGGTAATTGACACCGTGCCAGAAACCTTTACGTTGGTCACCGTCGTCGACTTGCTGAGGCGTGCGAGACCTGCGGTTCCGTAGTCACCGCTGCTGTTCACGTCGAGCGTGAGGTTGGAGATTGTTGCACCCTGGGTGAACGCCACGAAACCTGCGTCGGGCGTCGAGATTTGAACACCGGTGATCGAGTATCCAGCTCCGTCGTACGAGCCGGTAAATGGTTTGAGACTTGTCGTGGTGCTGAGCCACGGTCCGTTCCAGACGATATTTGCAGTTTGGAGATAGTCGGATCCGAGTCCGCAACCCGCGACCCGAAAGATGTCGAGGTCGCCGGCGGTGCCGATCAGGTACTTGCCATTGTGCGTGCTGAGAACGCAGTTGTCAACGAGAATTCGGGTACTTGTGAGGAGCCCATTCGCGTCTCGTGCGCTGACGATCAAGGATGTCGATGATGCCGTCACTGTTGGTGTTCCGCTGAACGTTCCGTTTGTGGCGAGGGTGACGCCGTTCGGTAGCGGGTCACTGACTTCGCTGGCAATTCGATACGTGACCGGTGCCGTGAGCCCCGTGTAGCTCAAGGTTGGGAAAGAATTGGCTTGCCGCCCACCAATGAGAGTGATTGCGGATGAGGCAGAGATGCTTGGCAAACCAGCCACGTATTCGAATGCCCCCGCATCGCAGGTTGAGGCACTGCGTGTCTGGCCTCGTTGATCGGTTCCCGTGCACCGGCCTGCCTGCGACACGGCATCGATTGCCGAACTCGACCCGCCAATGTTCATCGTCGGAACACGAGATCCCCAGAGGGCGAGGTATCCAAGGGCGAGTGATGCGTACGACACGGTCTGTTGACCGCTGGCAAGGCACGACGAGTGCGTCGACACGTTCTGTATCGGTATGTCTCCGTCATTGAAACTGCAGACCCCGGTCGATGGCGTAACGGACGGTGAATAGGCGACGATGTTTCCGATCATCGTGACAATCCATGTCGCCGAAGTAAAACCGTTGTCGCCATTGGTGTTGTCGATGAACGTCGAGTGCGACGCGGTCATGTTTGCGAAAGAGGCACTAATTGCGCCGCCTGCCCGGGTCGCATGGTTGTCAATGAACGTGCTGTTCAGCACCGTTGACTGACCGCTGACACCGCCCATGACAATGGCGCCACCGTCCACGGCGCGATTCTTATAGAACGTGCTGCGCAAAACAGTCAAGGATCCAGTCGAAGGTGATCCGACGTCGCCCAACATCGAGATTGCTCCGCCGTGGTGGGACGTCGAATTGTTGTGGGCGAAGTGTGAGTCGGTGACCGTTGCCGTGGCGGTGGGATGCACTTTGATCGCTGCTCCCGCATCAGTGCCCCCGGTGATGCGGGCATTTTGGAAGAGCATCCCGTCGATGGTGACTGTCAAGCCCCCACTTCCGATGCTCAAAATTCTGGCTTGGTTGCCACCATCGAGAATCGGGAGTGTCGCGCCATCACCGGTGACCGTCAGGTCCTTGGTGACTGAGATTGTGGTGCCGACGGAGAATGTCCCGCTACATACGCGAATTTCATCGCCCGAGGTTGCGGCGTCGATGGCAGCCTGGAGGGGTGCTCCGGTGGCGCCGACGAAGCTGGGGTTGGCACAACTCGAGCCCCCCGTGGCGGGGTTTGCTGCGGTTCCCTGAGAAGCGACCCACCACACGTGGGCACCGGTTGCCCGAGCTTTCGGGAGCGGGCTCGAACCGAGACCGACCGCGAGCATGGCAACACCAAGGAGGATTTTTCCGATATTCGGAATAATGCGAGGCATAGAGGTCCCTTCCACCGAGAAGACTGAGTAACCAATGGATACTTATAGTAACCAACGGATACTCGCAGTCCAAGGTGGCCGAAAGGACGAGAGGTCAGTGAGCCTGTTGCCAGGGCGGCACGGGGCGAAGGCGTGGGTACCACGGGCTACGCAACG
>CAZVPL010000145.1:0-3697 GCA_964629075.1 uncultured Bifidobacterium sp.
CTCGATCGTGGTGATGTCGCAGCCGTCGGCCTGAACAGCGAGAACGGTGCAGCTCTTCACGGCTTCGCCGTTCATGTGCATCGAGCAGGCGCCACAGCTGGAGGTGTCGCAACCGACGTTGGTGCCGGTGAGTTCGAGGTTCTCGCGGATGTACTGAACGAGGAGGGTGCGCGGTTCGATGTCGCTTTCGCGCTTCTCGCCGTTCACGGTGACGCTGATCTTCATGATTCCCCTTCTTGCGAGACGTTCCCCCGTCTCGAGGCGACCCCTATCTTGCCCCAAAGCGGGCCACTCCCCGCCAGCCGACGGAGAACTAATCGCGTTCCAGGCCACGCAGGCCGTTAGTCGCGTTCCAGGCCACGCAGGCCGTTAGTCGCGTTCCAGGCCACGCAGGCCGCGGTACGCAAAAGTGAGGGTGAGGATGGAGCCGCCGACCAGGGCCAAAAGACCACCCCAGACCCCGTTCCACGTGACCTCGCCAAGGAAACCCTGCCGCGACAGGCGCAAGACGTTGGTGGCCGGGTTCACCCGGGCGACGCCGTGGAGCCACCCCGTCATGACGTAGAGGGGGGTCTGGGCACTCGAGAGAAACATCACGAGGAAGAGGGTGAGCTGCATGATCGCTGCCCCGCGCATGTCGCGGAAGCGGTAGGCGATGCCGAGACCCCAGCCGGCCGACACCGTGGCCAAACCAATGGAGGCGACGTAGAGACACAGCAGGCCGACGACACCACCCGTGAGGCGAGCACCGAACCCGAAGCCGACGATGACAACCATCGTGACGACGATGATCGTGCGGACCCACGTCATGATGAGCGGCCCGAGGATGAGTGCCGACCGTGGCGTGGGTGACATGCGAAGACGGTCGAAGAAGCCGGTTTCGATGTCGCGGATGGTGGTGAAGCCCAGTCCGACTCCGGCGAAGGCCGAACCCATGATGACCGCAAGCGGCAGATACCAGTTGATGCTGCGGTCGGTGGGGAAGCCCGGCAGTTTCGTGATGGCGAAGAACGTGCCCGAGAACGCGATGGCCTGGAAGATCGGCATCGCAAGTGTCGGGATGAACGTCGACGGCAGGCGGCGCATGTTGCGCATGCCACGCGCAGACAACGCGCGCGACGACCGCACCGTCGAGAGATGGGTGGGGGAGAACTGTGAGGTGCTCATTGCGCCGCCACCCTCTTTGCCAGCGAACGAAGTGCGAGCGAGAACGACACCACCATGATGCCGATGGGGACCAGCAACGCCTTTGCACAGGCGGATGCGGTGAAGCCCGTGATGCAGAGATCTCGCAGACCCTCGATGAGATACGAGATCGGGTTTGCGTTCGCGATGTGGCGATACGCACCGCTCATGGTTTGCCGAGGAAAGAACGCGCTCGAGAAAAAGAGCGCGATGAAGACGAGTGGAAAGATGCCTTGCACCGCTTCGGACGAACCGGTGCGCAGTGCCATCGCAGCCATGAACCCGGCGACGGCGATTGCGGTGAGACCGCCCGACACCAACATCACCACGGCGCCCGCGACGCCGCCCTTCACGTGCAGGCCAAAGGGGATGAGCAAGGCGGTGAAGAAGGCGGTTTGTGCCGCGCCGTACGCTGCCGCACCCATGAGTCGGCCGACGAGAATGCCGAGTCGCGACGTCGGCGAGGCGAGCAAGCGATAGAAGAACCCGTTTTCGATGTCGGTGGCGAGGGCCGAACCGCTTTGCACGGAACCGAAGAGCACGCCCTGCACGATGGTTCCCGCAAGGCTGAAGTCGAGAAACGAGTCGACCTTCGGGAATCCCGGCAGACCCGTTGCTCGGCCGAACGACGACGTCCCGAGGGCGGCGAAGAAGAGTGGAAAGACGATGGACGGGACCACCAAGGCGGGTTGGCGCACGAGTGCGAGGATCGATCGTTTCGACATCGCCGCGGTTTGGCGCAGTGCGACTGCGGGAGCCGCGGCGGTCATTTTTCTCCCTCGAGACGGTGGCCGGTGGCCTCGGCGAAGACGTCATCGAGGCTGGGTTCGTTCAGTTCCAGGTGATGCACGACGATGCCTTCCTCGTCGAGGCGGCGCACCACGTCGGTGACGGCGCGTGCGCCCGCGGCGAGGCCGACACCGAGTGTTCCCTCTGCGGTTGGGCGCATGTCCCCGAACTCGCCCAGCACCCGCGAGGCGGTGGCCTCGAGGCCGTGGTCGACGGTGATGAGAAGGGTCGGTGCGCCAACCTGTGCCTTCAAGTCGCGCGGGGCGCCTTCGCGAACGATCTTGCCCCCGTCGATGATGGCGATGCGGTCGGCCAACTGGTCGGCTTCCTCGAGATACTGCGTGGTGAGAAGCACCGTGGTGCCCTCTTTGTTCAGACGACGTACTTCTTCCCACAGGGTCACGCGGCTCATGGGGTCGAGACCGGTGGTTGGTTCGTCGAGGAACAGCACCGTCGGTTCGTGAATGAGCGAGAGTGCGAGGTCGAGACGTCGGCGCATTCCACCCGAGTACGTGCCGACACGACGGTCGGCCGCGGCGGTGAGACCCACGCGCTCGAGCAGTTCGCCTGCGCGTGCCTTCACGCTGGACGGCGCGATGCCGTAGAGAACGGCCTGCAGTTCGAGAAGTTCGTTGCCAGTCATCAACGGGTCGATGGCCGCGTCTTGCAGCGCGACACCGATGTTGCGACGCACCTTGTCGGCCTCGCGCACGATGTCGAAGCCCGCGACGCTCGCGGTGCCCGACGTGGGACGCAGCAGAGTCGTGAGCATGCGCACGGTGGTTGACTTTCCGGCGCCGTTCGGACCGAGAAAGCCGAAGATCTCGCCTTCGTGAACTTCGAGGTCGACACCGTCGACCGCACGCACGGGGTTGTCGGACGAGCCGAAGTGACGCACCAATTGCGATGCGACGATGGGCGAACGCGATGACATGGGGGGACTTCCTATCTGCCGACCGACAAACGTCGGACAGCGAAGTCAGACCCTACGCCCGTTGGAAAACTTTTGGTACGACTGTCGCGTCAGGACTTGGCGGCCATGATGGCCGACCACACACGCTCGGACGTCGTGGGCATGTCGATGTGCTTCACGCCGAGGTGCGACACGGCGTCGACAACCGCCGACTGCACCGCAGGGGTGGACCCGATGGTGCCCGACTCGCCGATGCCCTTGGCACCGAGCGGGTTCAGATACGTCGGTGTCTCCATGTGCACGACTTCGAAGCTCGGCAGTTCCGCCGCCGAGATGAAGGCGTAGTCGGCGAGGTTCGACGTGATGGGGTTGCCATCGGAGTCGTAGCGCACTTCTTCGAGCAACGCCTGTGCGGTGCCCTGCGCGACGCCACCGTGAATCTGGCCCTCGAGAAGCAGCGGGTTCAACACGCGACCGGCATCGTCGAGCGCGACGTGACGCAGGTGGCGGACCTTGCCGGTTTCGGTGTCGACTTCGACAACTGCAACGTGCGCACCGAAGGGGAACGACGCGCCTTCGGCGTTGAAGCGCGACTCTTGCGAGAGGCCGCCGTCGCCCTTTGCCGCCGTTGCGAGGTCGGCCCACGACTTGGCGATCGCCGGCGTACCCGACACGTGGAACACGCCGCGGTCACGGTCGAGTTCGATGTCGGCTTCGTTGGCCTCGAGCAAGCGCGCCGCGAGCTTCTTCGCCTGGTCGACGAGTTCGATCGACGCGAGGTTGACGGCAGCGCCACCCTGCTGCAGCGAA
>CAZVPL010000146.1:0-3695 GCA_964629075.1 uncultured Bifidobacterium sp.
TGTTTGCGAATCTCGAGCTCGCCCGGTGGACGAACCGACACTCACCACATCGTCCTGCGCGCCGCTTACCTGCGCTGAGCCCTCGATCGAGATCTGACCAATCGAGTCAGCCGAACGACCGAACCGGAAGCACGCCGTGCAAGCCGTTGGCATCATAGGGAAGGCTCTTCTTCGTTGAGATGCCGGCCAACCAAAAACGGTAACGCTGGAAGAGTACGACCATGGAAGAATCCACCATTGGGAAGCCATTGAAACTCGTCGGGAGATTCAGTCGCCCCGCGTTCGACCAATTCATCATCTGAGTGGTGTGGTCGGCGGTGGGCAACGCCCAGTTGGCAACTCCGTTGATCGTCAGATTCGCTACGTACTCTGAAATCTGCGTCGGAAACAATTTGGTCGCGGCAGAAACGGGCGCCGTTTCAGTGAAACGCGGCGACGAGGGCGACGAACTCAGGAGCAGGCCTCCGCTCGGCCCAGGGTCGCCGACCACTGCAGCCGAGGTGAGAGAGACGTTGTACTGCTTCACAGCTTGACCGTCGACAGTCACCGACAAGACCCCTGTGGCCGCGGAGCCTCCGTAGATCCGATAGCCAAGCGTCGTCACACCGTCCGAGGTGACATCTGGTTCGACTTGTCGACCCCAACTCATGCCCGAATTGGGGAAGGAGCCCCGCTGATAGGCCACGACCACCTGGCGCGCACCGGCCGCATTCACGGGGTTGCCCTTGGCATCGGACTGGCGGATTCTGCCGATCATGGCACCGGATTCAACTGCGACGAACGAATCGTCCTTGGTAGCAATCTCGTACGTGAATTGACTTGCCTGGCCGGGAGCCAACGTCACCACGGCGCCCTGCACGAAGCCGAGCTCCGTAAGACCCTTTCTCACCCGATACGTCGGCCTGTACGTGACCCCAGACATTCCGGCAACGACGACGTCGACAAAATTGATTTGACCACTGGATCCCGATGTGACCGTGTTGCCAGTGACCTGCAACAGCGCAAACACCGACAAATTGCCAGATATCGGTAGAAGGGTGACATTCGCGGTCCACCCCGACTCGGCAACCGCGTTGCCCCACCGATCGACAATTCTCAGTGTCGGCTGGGTCGTGGCAGGCAAGCCGCTGGCGAGACCATCGAGTTGGCGCTGCACCTCGACCCGACTGGCGGCGCCGGCTGAAATCACCGTGTTCGCTGCAGCCTGCAGCGCGACGCCGCCGCTTGGCGCAAACGAGAGTCGGTACGAACCGATGGTTCCACCGAACGTCATCCGCCCGAACGTGGCGATGCCTGACGCGTCCGTCGTCACCGAGTTGTTCGAGATCTCAAGTGCCCGATCGGAGTTCAGCGCCGTCACGGTGACACCGGCCTTTTCGACACGGTTGCCGTACGAATCGACGAGGCGAACCGCCGGGGCGTTCGACAGTGCCGCTCCCATCGACGCCGTTGTGGGAGGCTGGGTCACGAATTCGACCGTCGTGGCAGATGCGGCAATGACAGCGACGGTCGCTTTCGTCGACAACTCTCTGGATCCGGTGGTGTACCTGTACTCACACTCAGCCATCCCCGCGCGGGTGACGACCTGACGCGAAAATATGGCGACTCCATCGGCGTTGGTCTGAACGCCCGTCCACGCATCAGAGCCGGCACACCTACCGAGAACCGTGACGGGCGTGGTGACGGCATTGCCCTGCGCATCGGACACTCCGATGTGGGAAGAGGAGGTGAACGCCGCCCCTGCCACAGCGCTTTTCTCATGGACAAGCACATTCAGCAGCTCGATCGGCCCAGCCGCGAGCGAAATCTCCTTCTGAAGGGTTGGCATCAGCGCGCTGTCGAACGAAATCGTGATGTTGCCCGCCTTACCACTCACCTTCAGATCAGTGAATGTCGCGACACCATCCCGGCCCGTCGTAGCGGTGGCGTTGGCGAGGGTGTAACCGTCGGGTGCACTGGCGGTGATCGCCGTTCCCTCGTCGGTGATGACATTTCCGGACACGTCGACAAGCATCAACGACGGCTGAACCTCCATCGCAACGCCGCTCCGCGCACCTGCGGGATACCGAACGAACCGCAACTCCTCGGCTGCGCCTGCCAGAACCTCGATGACATGCGACGCATGCAGGTCGGCGTTGTCGTTCGAGGAGAAGGTGAGATTCCACACGCCTGCCTCAGCGACGATCGTCGGGTTGCTGAATGTTGCGTAACCCGACTCATCGATGGTCGCACTGTCGTTCTTCACGATCCCCTGTGGCATGTAAGCCGCCACACCACTTGTGGCGACTGGCAACTCGTGAGGCGCCACCGCGACGTTGATCTGCAGGTCCTGCGACTCGACCATGTTCCCGTATTGGTCGACGACATGAACCTTGATTTCGCCGGAAACGGGCATTGCGTTGGTGACCGTAGCGGGCAACGCCGTGTCGACAACCAAGCGGTCGGCCGTCGACGGGATGACTCTCAGCGTTGCCTTCGCGGGTTCGATGCCCTGCGGCCCGACGAACTCGATCTCCCAATCGCCTGCGGTCTTTCTCACCGGCAATGAGAACCGCGCGACTCTGAGGTCGTCGGTCGTTGCTTTTCCAAGGACTGCACCGCCACTTGTCCGGGCCGTGACCTCGGCACCGACTGGGCCCGCGAAGTTGCCGGATGAATCAAGGAAGTAGACGGCCGCAGTCCATTCGGTACCCGCTACCACTGTTTGGGCCGCAATGAAGAAATCGAGCGCCACCGGCGCACCCGGGACCAAATCGATTGTTGTGGTGACGGAGGCCAGGCCTTCGGGTTCGAAGGTGACCTGGACCGGGCCGGCAAAACCGCGCAACACGAGATTGCGAAAGACGGCCAGCCCTTCGTCGTTGGTCGTCGCCTGGCCGCCCTCGACAACGACGTCTTCACGGTCGACGAGAACTTTGACAACGACGCCGGCACGACCCCGAGGATTGCCCCCTTCGTCAACCAACTGAATGGCGGGGGCAGGCGAAACGATTGCACCACTGGCCGCGACGTTGAAGTCGGTCACCAGCGCACTCTTGCTGGGTGCGGACAACTCGATCGCGGCTTTCTGCACCTCGCTGTTCGGAATTGCGATCGTGGTCGGCGGCGAAAGGGTTGTCGGCGGTGTCGCAGTGGTTTGTGACGAAGCTTCGGCAAGGGACGAGTCGGCGGTGGTTGTACTGCTTGCTGCACCATCGGTCGGCAGCGAGGTCGCCGAAGAGATCATCGAGGTCGGCAGCGACTGCACAGGCACCCACAGTTTTTTCTTTCCGACCATGCCGCACACTCGTGTCGTCGCGTTCGTCTTTCTTACTGCGCCGAGTTTTCGACAGGCCGCACCCTGCGGCTTTTGCGACGTGGCAGCGAACCAGACGAGGTCCTGACCGTTCAGACCGCAGACATGAAGAACCTTGCCGAACGACTTCGATTCGCCGGCCTTGGCACATTGCGTTCCTGCGATCGACTGCGTGTTGCGGTCGCGGTCAGCGTCTTGCGCGTCCCCGCACGACACGACCAGAGAGCCGAAGAGACCCGCCACCAGGAGCAACCCGAACCGATGAACGACGCTGCGACCCATCAACACAGAGTAAACCGTGTTTCAATCAATCGGAAGTCAGCAACGCGCTGTTGCGAGAGACCCGCACCGTGGCCGGACTGGCTCGGTTGCCGGACCCGGGTTCGCACCCGGGCCGCTC
>CAZVPL010000147.1:0-3626 GCA_964629075.1 uncultured Bifidobacterium sp.
CTCCCCCCAAGCACTGCCTCGAAGACATGGACATGATCGCGCCGATCATGGAGTGAGGCCGCTAGGCCGAACGTTTTCCACAGTCTGGGGAAAACCCGGTGGGTAACTACACATCTGTAGTTCACCTTCAGGTCCTTGATACACAAGGCTTTGCGCACAATGTCCACATGACGCCCGTCACGCGCCTGTGGTTTTTAGCAATAAAAAGTGACCAGCGCGGCGCGCCGAATCCACAAGGGTGACAAGAAACCCCTAGCGGTATTTCGTCGCGGTGAAGAGCCCGCCAAGCACGATGGCCAGACCGCTGAAGAGGTACCAGTTCGAACGACCCCCGGGCACCGCACCCAGGTAATAGAGCAGGATCACAAGCGAGCCCAGGCCCAGCAGCACGAACATCAGAATCGGCACCCAGCGCGGGCTTTCGTAGTACGCCTTGGGCGTTGGCGGCGTGTAGCGCGTACTGGCCTCGACCGACGACGTGCCGTGCATGGCATGAACATCGGTGTGGTCGAGTGGATGGGTCTTGTGCAGGCCCCCAGGCTTTGTGCCCTTTGGGGTCACGCGACCACCCGTTTTGCGCTTTGGAGGTGCCACGAACGACGAGTGTAGGCGTTCGGCAGACCCCCGCGGTAACGAAACCGACTTACTTGTTCGGCTCGAACTGAATGTCGATCCAACGCGCCTTGGCCCCGTTGTGGCCTGCTTGGGCGGTGAACCCGGTGGCTGAAATGCTGGCGGCGAGCGCGGCCACCAGCAGCACCTTGCTCACCGTGGCCAAAACGGGCACCCGACCCACCAGTCGCTTGGCGAAGTAGCCCGCCACCACCAACACCATCGTCACCACACCCCACAGTCGGGCCGACTCGCTTGCCTCAATGTGCTCGCGCACATAGGGCTCGTCACGCAAGTACGTGAAGGCTTCGACCAGGGCCTCGCCACTCGACGAAGCAAGCATCAATCCGGCTCCGCCGATCAACGCCAACACCACGGTGACCAAGGGCAAGCCCTTCGGGCGCTTGGGAATCACCACCCACCACACAAGTGCAAGTGTCACAACCGGGACCACCACCACGGGTAGGTGAACCAACAATGGGTGTGCCGGAAGACCAAACAGTTGCTCCATGACGCAAGCATACGAAGGCGTTCGTAATGTCAATGGACATGAAGAAAACCCTCACCCCCATCTTCATTGCTGCGATGTCAACCATCGCCTTTGTCGCTTCACCTGTTCGCGCCGCCGACGTTGCGGTCACCGGTACCGACAGTCGCGACGAGGCCTGTGCTGCCGCATTCGGCAGCGGCGCAAAGTGCTTCTACGTCAACGGCAAACTCACGGCCACCATCGCCAACGGTGCGGTGAGTGCAATCAACCCCATCACCGCCGCGGTGGGCGACACCATCACATTGCGCAACACAAGCGGGATGCACAACATGGTCTTCTGCGCCGAGGGTTCCACCGTGAACGGATGGAAGTGCGGCGACCCCATCACATCTGCCAGCGACCCGGGTGGAGCCCGCAGCAGTGCAATGGGTGCACCAACCGCAATCCCCGAAGCCGGTGGAACACTGAAGCTCGACGCCGCCGGCAACTACTACTTCTGGTGCGGCCTCGGCAGCCACCGCTTCGGCGGTCAGTACGGAAAGCTTGTTGTCACCGGGGCTTCCGCAGGTGGAGCAACGACAACCACCAAGGTCGCAACACCAACCACAATCGCCGTCGTTGCACCCACTCTGACCCTGAAGAAGGCCGCTGGCAAGATCACCGCCACGGGCAAGGCGGCGCCTGCCGCCAGAGTCACCCTCCAACGCCAAAGCGGCACCAGCTGGGTTGCTGTCGCCAGTGCCACCGTCTCAGCAACCGGCAACTACACCATCAGCGCACGAGCCGAAACCAAGCCGACCACATACCGGGTCGTTGTTGGCACGCGCACCAGCGCGACGCGTCGAGCCTGAGCCCCGCCGAATAACCACTGCGCAAACCGCGCATCGCGCTGGCAGGCTGTGCACATGGGCCCGAAGGTTCTCGTCATCGACAACGTCGACTCCTTCGTCTACAACCTCGTGCAGTACCTCGGGGAACTTGGTGCACAACCGGTGGTGGTGCGCAACAACGAGATCAGCGTCGCCGACGCGCTTGGCATCAAACCCGATGCCGTGCTGCTGTCACCCGGACCCGGCCGTCCCGAAGACTCTGGAATTCTCTGCGACGCCATCACTGCATTCGCCGGCAAAGCGCCGGTATTCGGTGTCTGCCTGGGCCACCAGGCCATTGGCCACGTGTTCGGTGGCAACGTGATCCGCGCCCCCGAACTACTGCACGGCAAGACGTCGCTGGTGCACCATCACAACACCGGTGTCTTCGCAGGTCTCGAATCACCCGTGCAGGCCACGCGCTACCACTCACTCGTCGTCGAAGCACATACTCTGCCCGAATGCCTGGAAGTCACTGCCACGACCGACGACGGCATGATCATGGGCATGCGGCACCGTGACTTCGACATCGAAGGCGTGCAGTTTCACCCCGAAAGCATCTTGACCAACCACGGCCACGCGATGCTGGCCAATTTTTTGTCGCGGATCTAGCGCATAGGCAACTACGCCCCTGACGTTGTTGGCGCAACGGTTGGCGTTGGAGTTGGGGCCGCAGTCGGTGTCGGCGCGACCGTTGGTGCAGGTGCCGGCGAGGGAGCAAGCGTTGTTGCGACAACTGCCTTGCCCACGGTCAGCTTGATCGACGTAGTTGGGTCGACCATTGTCTTGAACGGCACGCCCTGCGAGATCACCTTGCCGTCGTTTAACGAACCGGCGGGCACATCGACGTAAATCACTTCGACGGCCAGACCACGCGTGTTCAGGGTGACTCGCGCTTCTCCCTCGGTGCGACCTTCGACGTCGGGCACCTCGACTTGCTGCGGTCCGGACGAGATGTAGATGACAATGGTGTTGCCCGAATCGATTGGTGCACCGATGGCGGGGTCGGTGCGCACAACACGACCCTTTTCCACCGTGTCGCTGACCTCGTTTTGCACCGTGACGATGAAGTTGTACGGCGCCGACTTCAACAGCTTCTCGGCGGCCTCTTGCAGCTGGCCGTCGATGCTGGGCACCGTCACCTGACCTGCGCCACCCGACACCACAACTTTCACCGCAGAGCCGGCAGGAACTTCGGCGTTACCGCCCGGGTCTTGGCTGATGATTTGGTTCAGTGGAATTGCCGGGTCTGTACGAACTTCGGAAATGGTCAGCGTGAGACCTTTCGACACCAACAACGCGGTTGCATCTTTCACCGTCAAGCCCTGAATGGCCGGTACGACGACCGGCGCTTTCTTCGGGTTGTAGGTGAGATTCACTTCGTCTCCCTTGCGCGACACCACATCGGGCAGGGGGTCTTGTGAGTACACGACGTCGTCGCCAACGCCGTCTTTTGCGACTGGCAGCGGCACCGGTGTGAGGCCGCGGTCGAGCAACACCTTGCTGGCATCGGACAGCGAAAGATTCACCACGTTCGGAACCGTGAAGTCGGTTGAGGCCTCGTCGTCGGTGAGCACCGTGAACAAGGCGAAGCCACCACCCAGCAGCGCAAGCACGGCGATGATTGCAGCAATGATGTACCCGCCGCCCCTTCG
>CAZVPL010000148.1:0-2722 GCA_964629075.1 uncultured Bifidobacterium sp.
CTTTGGTGATGACGCGGGCCTTTGCTGCCTTCAAAGCGAGCTTGTCGCTGAACCAATAGGAGCCGCCGACCATCGCGAATGCGATGACCAGACCGAACGTGAGTGAGGTACTGCTTCCACCTCCGAGGACGCCGGCAATGGTGACGATGAGGCCACCGAGGCCGGCAAGAAGAATGGCGGTTTTTGCGGTGTTCTTGAACATCTTGGATTCCCTTCGACTGGTCCCCGGGGGGACGACTTTTCACGTCGAAGGTCTCTCCCGCCCCGTGGGGCCTCGGTGCCGGGACCCGCTTGCGCGGCTCCGTGATGACGACACCGGAGTCGAGGGATACTCCCCTTCAGAACCCAAATTCTACGACAGACGTCTACTTCTTGCCAACAACTACATAAAAAAGAAAGGATGCGCGCATGAAAATCACCGCCGCAGTTCTGCCCTCGCCCGAAGCACCATTCGAGATTCGCGAACTGGAAATCGCCGACCCGCGTCCCGGCGAAGTTCTGGTGCGCATCGTCGGTGCGGGGATGTGCCACACCGACCTTCTCGCGCGCATTCCCGGCGCGCCGTTCCCGATGCCCGTCGTGCTCGGTCACGAAGGATCGGGGATCGTGGAAAAAGTCGGCGACGGGGTGACGAAAGTCGCCCCCGGTGACAAGGTCGTTTTGTCCTACGCCAGCTGCGGTCGCTGCAACAACTGTGAGACGGGTCTACCGCAGTACTGCGAGCTGTTCGGCGCACTCAATTTCATGGGTTCGCGTCTCGACGGATCAGCGCCCGTCAGCGGAACCGACGGCGGAAAGATGGGTTGTTGCTGGTTCGGCCAGTCGAGCTTTGCGTCGCACGCCATGGCGAATGAACGCAACGTCGTGAAGGTCACCGCCGACGACGTGAAGCTCGAAATCCTCGGGCCACTCGGCTGCGGTTTCCAAACCGGTGCCGGTGCGGTTCTCAATTCGCTCGCGGCGCGGCCCGGAACGTCAATCGTCATCTACGGAGCCGGTGCAGTCGGTCTGGCCGGTGTGATGGCCGCGAAGATCGCCGGCTGTTCGACCATCGTCGCCGTCGACCTGCACGACAACCGACTCGCGCTCGCCAAGGAAGTGGGTGCCACGCACGTCATCAACGCAACAACAACCGCCGATGTCACCGCCGAGGTACGCGCCATCACCGGCGGAGGGACGCAGTACGGACTCGACACCACCGGCGTCCCCGCGGTGATCCGTGGCGCGGTCGATGCACTGCGCCCGACGGGCAGTCTCGTCGTCGTCGGCGTCGTGATGGGCGACATCTCGTTCTCTGCGTCGGGATTCCTCGACGGCAAGTCGGTACGCGGCGTCATCGAAGGCGACGCTTACCCGGCCGACTTCATCCCGAAGTTGATCGAGTGGCACCGTCGCGGTTTGTTCCCGATCGAGAAACTGGTGAAGACCTACCGCCTCGACCAGATCAACGAGGCGCAGCACGACAGCGAATCCGGCGCCACCATCAAGCCGATTTTCGTTCTCTAGCCGCGGCCGATCAAGATTCTGGAACTTTGAGAGGGGTTCGGACGACTCAGTTCTCATGGGCCAATCGGAAGCCGAAAAACTCGAGAGTCGACAAGCTGCTTTGAGCAAGCGGTGGCGAAATCTCTGGCGTGTTCACTTCTATTCGGGAATCATCGTTGCGCCGTTTCTCGTGCTCTTTGCCGTGACCGGGCTGGTCATTCTTTACACCCAGCCGCTTGAGGATGCGGTCCAGGGTGATCTTCGGCGCGTGGAAGTTGGTCGAGAGGTTGTCTCGCTCGACGCCCAGGCAGCCGCCGTCGAATCGGCGTTACCCGCCGATCGTCTGGTGTCGATGACCCCGAGTCGCAATGCCGGCGCATCGACGGTGTTTGGTCTCGAAAGTGGCCGTAACGCCTACGTCAATCCGTATACGGGGAAGTTCCTGGGCACATCCGAGCCGCAGACCGCGATCGTTCGCTGGTCTAACGCGCTCCATGGCCACCTGAACAACGACGTCTTCAAAGTGTCGCTGCCCGCAGTGTCGGCGCTGTGGGACGGCGACAAAGTGATGCGTTCGTACGTGGTCGGCGATCTCATCTTGGAACTTGCCGGCACTTGGTTGGTGATCCTGGCGATGTCGGGCCTGTACCTCTTTTGGCCGCGAAAGACGCGCGAAGCAAAGTCTGCAACCAATAGCCGAAGGATATGGTCGCTGCGCATGACGAAGAAGGGCCGAGCGCGGTGGCGTGACCTGCATGCCGTGCCGGGCGCCGTGTTGTTCACGTTGCTTCTCTTCGTCGCGGTGTCGGGTCTGCCATGGTCAACCTATTGGGGACCCAATTTCACGGCGCTTGCAAACGAGATCTCACCGAATTCGTGGACCGACGCGCCGGCGAGCGAGATCGGCACGAAGGGCGACCTCGACCGTCTGGGGAACCAGATCAACTGGAACACGGGAGACATCCCCATTCCCAAGTCGTATGCACCCGAAGCTGGTGCGTCTGTGCCGACTCCGCTCTCGCTTGAGAACGTCGCTGCGATTGCGCGCGAGGTGGGGATGAAGCCGAACTACAAGGTGTCGTTTCCAACGAATGCGACTGACGACGTAGGGAATCCGCTCTACGGCAGTTTCACCTTGTCGAACTCGTGGCCACGCAAGACGGGCGAGGCGCGGGATGTGTTCATCGATCAGTTCTCAGGGGCGACCCTCGCCGAGCAAGGTGTCTATGGGTACGGT
>CAZVPL010000148.1:2732-3622 GCA_964629075.1 uncultured Bifidobacterium sp.
CCCGTGCGGTCGCGACGACAGTCAGTCTTCACATGGGGACGCAGTGGGGACTCATCTCTCGAATCCTGATGACGTTGCTGTGCCTTCTCACCATCTGGTCAGTGGTCTCTGCGGTCGTCATGTACGCGAAGCGCCGCCGCCGGGGAACTCTCGGTCTGCCGCGTCGACCCGCGAAGGTCCATCTCGGACCCGCCCTCGTCGTCATCTCGGTCGTCGTCGGAATTATCTATCCGCTGTGGGGTGTGAGCGCACTCGTCATTCTCGGATTCGACAAGTTCGTGATCCAACGGAATGCTCTGCTGAAATCGACCTTTGGCCAGCGATGAGACATCACGCAACAAGAGCCCGAAAGACCGTCTTCGGTCTGGTGGTTCTCGGAGTGGCGGCGACGTCGTGTGGTTCACGTCATCACGAAGGGGTTTCAGAACTGACAATCAGCAGAGCCTGGGCGCGCCCAACCCCCAGCGAGTCGACTGTTGCCGCGGTGTATATGACTGTTGAGTCGCCCGTCGATGACGAAATCCTCCGAGTTGAAACGCCGATTGCAGCCAACGCCAGTCTGCACACGTCTTCGTCCGACAACGGCGGGGGACATGAAGGCCACGGTCACGGCGGACCGACAGCGAACATGGTCGGGTCCTACGGGCGGCTCACCAAGGGGGTGCCTCTCGTCATGGCTCCGGGTGGGACGCACATCATGCTTGAGGATTTGTCGGCGCCGCTGATGACGGGCGACAAATTTGACCTGACGCTCGAATTTGCGGTTGCCGGACGGCGTTCTGTCGGCGTGCGTGTGGCTGCAAATCCCCCGGGCGACTAACTAAATCAGCCGCCACCCATGCCTTTGCGCCACTCCATGGGGTCGCGGCCGAGCTTTGCGTAACGGTCGG
>CAZVPL010000149.1:0-2534 GCA_964629075.1 uncultured Bifidobacterium sp.
TCCAAATTGGAGATCGCGAGGATTGACTCAAGTAGAAAATGAACCTTGGCTACATGTTTCAGCAGGGATGGGCTATAGCCCCTTTGCGCCAATTCGAATCTTTTGTCCGAGTGAAGTGACTCTGGTGACGCTCACGGCAAACTAGTGCGCTTTTAAATCCGCATCAACCATTAGTTGAGCGAGCGCCTCCCAATGAGTGGTCGCACTCCAACCAAGTTCTTGTTTCGCTTTTGAAGGGTCTCCAATAAGTGCATCCACTTCTGTTGGCCGCTCATATTTTTCGTCGATTTCTACGTACTTCTCCCAATCAAGGCCCGCGTGCGCAAAGGAAACTCGTGCAAAATCACGAACTGTTGCGCCAACACCTGTTGCAACCACGTAATCGCTTGATTGAGGTTTTTGCAACATCAGCCACATGGATTCAACATATTCCTTTGCGTAGCCCCAATCGCGAACAGCGTCCAGATTTCCAAGATAGAGCTTTTTCTGCTTTCCCGCCTTAATTGCCGCAACAGCTCGAGTGATCTTTCTGGTAACGAAAGTTTCACCTCGACGAGGCGATTCATGATTAAAGAGAATTCCATTTGTGGCATGGATTCCAAATGCTTCACGGTAATTCACAGTTGCCCAATACGCCATCAATTTTGCTGCCGCATATGGAGAGCGTGGCCGGAACTTGCTTTCTTCATTTTGTGGAGGTGGTGTCGATCCGTAAAGTTCAGAAGTGCTGGCTTGATAGAAACGAATATCAAGTTTTGTGGCGCGAATTGCTTCAAGAATAGCCACGGTACCGACTGCATCTACTTGGGCGGTGTACTGAGGCATCGTGAATGAAACCATCACATGGGATTGTGCTGCCAAGTTATAGATCTCAGTTGGTTGAATGTCGCGAACCAAGTTCGTCAATCCCACGCCATCGGTGAGATCGCCATAGTGAAGAGTTAATTTTGGATTTGGGTCATGGGGATCTTGATAAATATGATCAATGCGAGAAGTATTAAAGGTGCTCGCTCGGCGAATGAGTCCATGGACCTCATAACCTTTACTTAAGAGCAACTCCGCAAGATATGAACCATCTTGACCAGTAACTCCAGTTATTAACGCAACTTTTTTCGACATAGCCTTACT
Organism: uncultured Bifidobacterium sp.; assembly: GCA_964629075.1. Taxonomy (GTDB): domain Bacteria; phylum Actinomycetota; class Acidimicrobiia; order Acidimicrobiales; family Ilumatobacteraceae; genus F1-20-MAGs119. The sequence continues at coordinate 1,129 of CAZVPL010000149.1, forward strand.
CTAGTTGTAGTTTGCCTCAAACCATTGAATGGTCTCTTTGATTCCATCCTCCAGCGAGATAGTCGGGCTCCATCCCATCGCTTTCAGGCGCGAAACATCCATTACTTTCCGTGGAGTTCCATCTGGCTTTGTGGAATCCCACAATGTTTGACCACGGTATCCCGCAGATGTACCAATGAGTTGGGCTAACTCCATAATCGTTAGATCCTCACCAGTACCAATATTGAGGTGCAGATCAGAATCATATTTTTCAGTTGCCAGTAGGACAGCAGAGGCAAGGTCTCGAGAGTGAAGAAATTCTCTTTTTGGGGCTCCAGTACCCCACAGAGTTACATTCGCTGCTCCTGTTCGTTTAGCAGTCACAAATCTATTGATGAGGGCAGGTAGTACATGGCTGGTATTCAAATCAAAATTGTCTCGAGGGCCATACATATTGGTGGGCATCAACGAGATCCAGCGTCGCTTAAATTGCTTCCGATATGACTTAATGAGTTCAATTCCTGCTATTTTTGCAATTGCGTACGCAGAATTCGTTGCTTCTAGAGGACCGGTCAGTAAATACTCTTCCTTAATTGGTTGTGGACAAGCTCGAGGATAAATACAGCTGGAACCCAAGAAAACGAATCTTTCAACGTTCGCTTCATGAGAAGCATCCATCAAGTTATTCTGAATTTGAAGGTTCTTAGAGAGAAAATCTACAGGAAAAGAATTATTGGCCCCAATTCCACCGACAATTGCAGCAGCATCAATCACGACGCTGGGTTTATGGTCGTTGATAAACTCAAATGTCGCCTTACGATCAAGCAGATCAACAACTTTTGAATTGATTCCGACAACGTTTTCGTTACGTGAAGTCAGAAGTTCATAGATTGCCGAACCCACTAAACCCGTGTGCCCTGCGACAATTACTGTCATGGCTTAAGAGTAACAGTGCTTAATTAACGAATTCAGCGGCAACTAATTCGGCAATCTGCGCCGTATTAAGTGCGGCGCCTTTTCTTAAGTTGTCGCCGCAAACAAAGAGCTCTAGCGCTTTTGGATTATCGAGAGATTTACGTACTCGTCCGACCCAAGTGGGATCAGTTCCCACAACATCAACTGGAGTTGGGAATTTGAAGTTTTCAGGATCGTCAACGAGCTTGACCCCAGCTGCGTTGGCCAAAACGGACTGGGCTTCTTCACGTGACACTTCTTTGTCGAAGACGGCATGAACCGATAGTGAATGCGTCGTCAAAACGGGCACGCGAACACAGGTCGCAGAGACCTTTAAGTCAGATAGCCCAAGAATCTTGCGAGATTCATTGCGTACTTTTAACTCCTCTGATGAATATCCATCATTCTTCAATGATCCTGCCCACGGCACAACGTTAAGTGCGAGTGGCGCTGGAAATGGTCCATTATCTTTG
>CAZVPL010000149.1:2544-3613 GCA_964629075.1 uncultured Bifidobacterium sp.
AACTTCTTGCAGCTGAGCACGCAGCGTATCCAGCCCTGATTGACCAGCTCCTGATGCAGCTTGATAGGACGAGACAACTAATTCTTTCAAAACATATTTCTTGTGAAGTGCTCCCATTGCAACAATCATGGAAAGAGTTGTGCAATTCGGATTAGAGATTATTCCTTTTGGGCGACGCTTCACATCATCGGGATTGACTTCAGGAACCACCAGTGGAACTTCAGGGTCCATGCGGAATGCACCAGAATTATCAACGCATACCGCGCCACGTGATGCGGCTATTGGCGCCCATTCAGCAGAAACCTCATCGGGAACATCGAACATCGCAACATCGATGCCATCAAATGCTTCTGGGGATAGCGCAACGACGGTTAACTCCTCACCGCGACAGCTGAGTTTTTTGCCTGCACTTCGCGCGGATGCGATGAGTCGAATCTCGCCCCATACATCTTCGCGTTTGCTCAAGATATCGAGCATGACAGTGCCGACTGCACCAGTCGCACCTACAACAGCGAGTGAAGGCTTCTTGCTCATCGACCACTACCGCCGTAGACCACAGCTTCAATCTGGTCGGCATCGAGATCAAATGCAGTATGTGCTGCTTGAACCGCACGTTCGATATCGGTCTGACGACACACAATAGAAATGCGAATTTCAGATGTGGAGATCATCTCGATATTCACGCCCGCATCAGCCATTGCAGCGAAGAAAGTTGCGGTAACCCCTGGGTGTGAACGCATTCCAGCGCCAATCAATGACAATTTGCCGATCTGATCGTCGTATTGAATTGACTGGAATCCAATCTCACCTTGGAGTTTCTGAACAATTCCAGTCGCACGTGATCCCTCGGCACGAGGCAATGTAAAGGAAATATCAGTAAGTCCTGTAGCGGCTGCAGAAACATTCTGAACGATCATGTCGATATTGATATCAGCATCTGCAATCGCTTGGAAGATGCGAGCTGCAACACCTGCGCGATCGGGTACGCCAACAATGGTGATTTTGGCTTCGCTTTTATCGTGAGCGATACCCGAGATGATTGCTTGTTCCATACTTCCTCCTTCAGGTT
>CAZVPL010000150.1:0-3603 GCA_964629075.1 uncultured Bifidobacterium sp.
AAATCAGGCTGAGTCTCCTCGCCATCGCCGCCGAGCTGGAGGGTGCGCAATGACTGACCTCCGCGCCAGGCTGAACCAACTGCTCACCGATAGCGGCACCTACCAGCAGGGTCGCCATGATGAACGACTGCGGCTGCAGCAGCTGATCGACGTTCGCATTGATCAGCTGCGTGCCATCCCCCGCACCCAGCAGCTTTGCGCTGAGCTGCTCTACATCCGCCAACACCTCGAACCATGACATCAGCCACTTTTCTGGATCAGCAGCGCGCCGACATGATGGACGCGCTCTATGAACGCAGCGGCCGCACCAACGGGCTCTACACCGGGCTGTGGGAGGAGTTCTGCCGCGACCTGGCGGCCAACTTCCGCGACACGCCATACCCTGAGCTGCTGGCCCGTGTGGTGCGCGCCATGGATGCCACCGAGTCGGTGATGACGCAGAAGCAGGCGCAGCAGGCGATCGAGGTCTGCCGCCAGCAGCTGCTCGGGGATAAGTGGCGATGAGCCGGCCGTTCAAGCGCGGTGAGGAGAATTTCGCCGTGATCCTGAGCGAGGAGCTGGTGCGCGAGCTGCGCCAGCTTCGCGCTGCCGGGCTCAGCTACCAACAGCTGGCCGATCGGTATGAGATCGACAAGAAGCACGCATGGCGCATCTGCAAGGGCATCGCATGGGGGTGGCTGCAATGATCGACCAGATCAACCCAGATCACTACAAGCGTGGACCTGCGGAGGCGATCGACGTGATCGAAGCTGCCATCGCTGATGCACCGGATCCGGTGAGCGGCTTTCTGCAGGGGCAGGCGCTGAAATACCTGCTGCGGCTCTGGCATAAGGAGAACCCTGCCGTGGATGCTGCCAAAAGCATGTGGTATCTCCGCCGCTTGCTCGCCAAACTGGAGGGATGATGCACCTGCCGGGCCTGAACCTGATCGAGCGCGCGGCGCTGTGGGTGCTGGTGCGCAGTCCGCGCACCACGCTAGTGGTGGTGAAGGAGAGGCTCTGGCCGACCGTGTTTGTGGCCGCCGATCCATCGGACGATGTGGCCTGCTATGTCACCAGCGGCGAGGAGGAGCCGGCGAGCATGACGCTCGAGCGAATCTTCCATCAGCCGGCCTACGGCGAGGAAGAATGATCAGATTGCACGCCGGCCGATTGCTGCTGGTGTGCAGCCGCTCCGATTGCAACTGGCACGCACGGGTGATCTTGGGGCCTAAGCCCGAACACCAGCTGGAGGCTGACACCGGCACCATGCACCTGCAGGAAGCGTTCTTGCGCGCGCAGAAAATCTATGAGGCGGCATTGCTGCAGCTGCGGCCCAATGGCGGTCAGCGGATGTGTTGGGACTGTCTGCACTGGGACACGCACCGGCATCGCTGTGAGATGGGGTTGCCAGAATCGAAACAGAGCGGCGGCCGTTATGCGGCCAGGTGCGAGATCTATGAACCAGCCGAAGGTAATTAGCCGCACGGATCGCGGTGGCGGATGGATCGAGACGCTCGAGCCTGATGGTGGCGGTGAGCTGTACTACCGCAGCTGTGTGGGTGGGATCTGCCGCTACAGCTCAGACCTGTGGCAGGCCGAGCTGTATCTCGACCACCTGCTGGCGAAATAGGGTGCCCGGTGGCCGGTCCTCACGCGGTGCCGGCCTCGACGCTGCCGGGCGCAGCGTTACCGCCTAGTTTCCTGAAAAACTAGGCCGCAACCTTAGCCCTCTCCTGCCACCCAGCGCGCGATTGCCCACTCGCCTAATGGTGTCCAGAAGTGCTGGGCGCGATACCAGCTGATCCAGTCTTTGTGGCCTTTCTGGCTGTTGCACATCAGGCAGCAGCTGACCAGGTTCTCGCGCACTGTCAGGCCGCCGTGCACCTTGGGCACAACGTGATCGAGGGTTGGCGAGCGGCCCAGCGGATCGTTGCAGTAGGCGCAGCGGTAGTTCCATGCCAGGTGGATCTGATCGCGTGCGCTGCGGCGCGTGACCAGGCGCGTCTCATCAATGTGGTGCTGGTCCAAGGTCCGGCGGCAGGGGAACGCAGTTCACCTCGATGTCGATGATGTCCTCATCGGATGGGATGAACTCGGCCAGGTGGCTGTAGATGTCCGCTGGCAGGTCGTCGGGTTCGGTGTTTGACCGGATGATGAGCTTGGCGGAGATCTCAACAAAGAACGCCCGCATGGGCTGGCCGCCGCTTGGCCAACGGTAGCGAGCGCAACCGGATCGGGCTTGTGACGGATTGTGAACTGGTTGGCACTGATACGCAGGGTGCACCGTCCGCGGGGTATAGTTCACACATCGACAGCCAACCGCCTCCGATGACCTACACCTACGCCGCCGGCAACCCCGCCCTCTTCGCACCCGCCGACCGCGCCACCATCACCGTCACCCGCGAGGAGCGCGACGCCATCAACGCCGCCAACGCCGCCCTCTACTGCACCACCTACGACGGCGACCTCTTCACCGACATGTTCGGCGCTTGATCCACCAGCCTCGCTCCGGCGGGGCTTTTTTATGCCTACTCTTCAACCATGACCTACATCCTCCGCATCGGCCCGTGGCACGTTGGGCCGTTCGACAACCACATCGGCGCACAGGTCTGGGCAGAGCGCCATGGCTGTGATGACTACACGCTGATCCCGCTCGATGACCCCTGCGAAGCGCCCAATCGGATCCACAGGATGCGGATGGCTGAGCTGAAGCATCCGATGCGCAAATAAAAGCCCCGACTGGCTAAGCCGGGGCTATGTCCCACAGGATCGTTCTCCGGGTTCAGGCTAGCCCTTGCTGGCGGTGACGGCGAGGTCGTTGCAGTAGCGGCCAGTCACTGCGTAGGTCTTGCTGGGGATCGGCATCTTCTGGAACACCATCTGGCCGATCTTCATGCCGGGCCAGATTGCGATCGGGTGCATCTTGCGCGCGTTGCTCAGCTCCAGCGTCAAGCGGCTGCCATGCCATCCGGGATCACAAAATCCGGCAAGAAGGTGCTCAAGGCCCTCGCGCGCGCGGCTTGACTTCAGCACGAATTGCGCGGCGATGAAGTCCGGCAGGTTAAAGATCTCACGTGTTTCCGCGAGGCAGAACTCACCCGGCTGAAGCCAGTAGGGATCCTCCGCCGTGTGGCCGGCAATGCCGTGGATCTGCAGATCGCGCGACTCGGGCACCTCAATCATCAACCGATCGCCCAGCAGCACATCGAGGCTGGCCGGGTTCACCAGATCAGGGTCGAACGGCACCACCATTGCGTGCCGTTTGCAGAGATCGTGGATTTCGTAATCAGGAAGTGGCACTAGGCGCTCAGTAATCCCACCGCACCCTAGGCGCGCCTTTTCGGATGCCAAGGTGGACAAAGCCCTTCGGTGCGCCGTAGCCGAGCGAATACGGCCAGGTCTTGTCACACCAAGCCTGCACGGCGTGGATGTCGGCGCCCTCGATAAAGAAGTCCACCGCACCAACGCCGGGGCCGTCGTAGAGGTGCTCAGAGCCGGAGGCGCCACCCACCTGCCGGTTGATCGCTGCGGGCCTGTAACCCGATGTGATCACCACCGGCTTGCCGTCGAACTGCGCGCGCGCACGCTCGAGGAACTGCGCCAGCCGCATGGCGGTGTCGCA
>CAZVPL010000151.1:0-3537 GCA_964629075.1 uncultured Bifidobacterium sp.
AATCGATTCTCGACAACCCGAGCGAAGCGAAGCGACGTTCGGCGGCAATTCGAACGAGAGAGGGAATTCGCTTCCGCACTCCGGTTGACGGCTTTCCCGACATGAAGATCTTCTGGTCAAGCGACGATCCTCGTATCGAGGCGATCTTCCCCTACCCGACGTAGGGACTCAAAATGGTGGGGCTACCAAGAATCGAACTTGGGACCTCATCCTTATCAGGGATGCGCTCTAACCGACTGAGCTATAGCCCCGCAGCGTTGACTGCAGGGGACGAAGCCTAACGGTCGATTTCCCCACCCTCAACCGGGTCGGCGGGAGGCGGCGGGCCTTGTTCCTGGACCCGCAGAACAACTTCCTCTTCGAGGACGGTCACCCGAACGCCACCCACAAGGTCGGCGATGAGGTTGAACACCGTGGCACCAAGCACGGCGAGACCGGTCAAGAGGAACACGAGCAAGAGGCCGATGACCCAGAGGTTGTGGAACAGCTGGCCACCATCGAAGGTGAAGGTCTCCCAGCCGAACGACTCCATGAATCGCTCGACGTTGTCGATCGTGCCGGTGGCATGGGCCACGTTCCACAACAAGACGCTCGCGATGAGAACCACGACGTACACCGCCAAGTGGAAGATGATCATGACCTTGAACACGCTCCACGGATCGACGTCGCGCACGACGCGAGTGACGCGTCGGACGCGAGGCTTCGGCGCGTTACGGGGCACAGGTGAAGTCTATTTGTCGAACCCCGCCGATGTTTGCCGTCTTGCCACAACCACCGACTCGTTGAAATAAAGGACCCGGCCAGCAATGGTCGGCAACGGGAAGGACCGCGTGATCGAGGGTTTCAGGCTCGTTGCGCGACAGAGCTGAAGCAGTCGCTCACGGTCGAAGAACGTCACGTGCGTCGCGTCGTGTGCCTGACCTTTTACCTGAGGACAGATGATGATCACGTCGCCGTCGGGTGAAAGGTACGGCAGATATCGCTCAATCAATTCGGCCGCAGCATCGAAGGTGAGGTGTTCGAGCAGATGGGACATCAACAACACCCCGAATGATCCGGTTCCGAATTTGGGATCTCGAAGGAAGTCCTCGGTGGTGTGAACGTTGAAGCCCGCTTCCCGACATGCCTTGACGACGAACTCGTTGTGATCGATACCTACGGCATCGTCTCTGCCGAGAAATCGCAGGTTGCGACCCGCTCCGCAGCCGATGTCGAGGACTCGGCGATCGCCGACCAGCTTCCGAATGTGCCATCGGTACGGGTCGACCGACGCGAGCGCCCGCTTCCAACGTCGACCTTCCGCTCCGGTCAGGTACTCCGCGTAAGACGACGACTCAGTGTTCATTGACCCTCTCCGGTCAGCCGGCAAACGAGCACTGTCTGCGCAGGCACTCGGTAAGTTTACGGCCCTACCAAGAATCCGTGGCGACGGCGAGAGCACGCATTCCGTTCACCATTACGACGATTTCTACGAACTCGCTGTTATCACCAAAGCGCCGTACCGAGACGAGGTCGGCCCCGTTGCGTTCCGCAAAATACGCTGCCGCGTCGTCACCATTCGATGCCGCGGCAAGGGCCGCTGCATCGGCGGCAATCTGGGCACGTTGCAGCGACACATGTTTGTGAGCGTTGACCGCGAGTCCCTGCAAGAGACAGATGCACAACGTGGCTGTCGAGACGAATCCGAACACACCGAAGTGTGTGCGGTTCCCTACTCTTCGTCGCTGGAGAGAATCGGTGCAACCGAGGCGACGGTTTGTCCTTCGTCGAGGGACATGACGCGTACGCCGGTGGCGTCGCGGCCTTGGCTGCTGATTTCTTTGACGGGCATGCGGATGGTGACACCGCCCGAGGAGATGGCGACGATTTCGTCTTCGATGCCCACCATGAAGGCTGCGGCGACGCGGCCCTTCTTGCCGGTGAGCTTGATACCGATGACGCCCTGGCCGCCGCGGCCCTGGCGGTTGAACTTGTCGATCTGTGTGCGCTTGCCGTAGCCGGCCTCGGTGACGATGAGGATCGCCGAGTCGTCCTTGGCGACGTCGCAGGAGACGACTTCGTCGTTGGCCTTCAACTTCATTCCCCTCACGCCGGCGGCGGCGCGGCCCATGGGACGCACGTCTTCCTCGGTGAAGCGAATGGTTTGACCGCTACGGGCAACCATGAAGATGTCGTCGGTGCCGTTGGTCTCGATGACGCGCTTGAGTTCGTCGCCGGGGCGCAGGTTGAGAGCGATGATGCCGTCGCGACGCGACGAGTCGTATTCGTCGAACGCGGTTTTCTTTACTTGACCCTGCTTGGTTGCGAAGAAGAGGTAGCGCTCGCCCGGGAATTCGCGCGTGTCGATGATGGCTTGGACGACTTCGCCGGGTTGCAGCGGAAGCAGGTTGACAATGGGAATGCCCTTGGCTGTGCGCTCGCGCTCGGGAATGTCGGCGGCACGCAACTTGTAGACGCGCCCGCGGTTCGAGAAGAACAGCAGATAGGCGTGTGCAGTGGTGAAGATGACGTGTCGGACAATGTCGTCAGCCTTCAGCTTCGCGCCGGCGACGCCACGCCCACCGCGACCCTGGGTGCGGAACGAGCTGGCACTGACAGCCTTGACGTACTGGGCCTGCGTCATCACGATGACGAGTTCCTTGTCGTCGATGAGATCTTCGATGCTCATTTCGCCCGAGTCGGCGACGATCTTGCAGGCGCGCGGCGTGGCGAACTCTTCTTTCACCTCGAGGAGTTCCTTCGAGATGAGTGCCCGCAGGACCTTGGGGTTGCCAAGGATCTCTTCGAGTTCCTTGATCTTCACGTTGAGTGCTTCGATTTCGGTTTCGATGTCGATGCGCGAGAGCTTGGTGAGCTGGCGCAACTGCATGTCGAGAATGTCGATGGCCTGGCGCTCGGAGAAGCCGTAGGGCTTCTTCATCAGCTTGTCCTTGGCGGCCGGGGCGTCGTCACTGGCGCGGATGAGTTTGATGATCGCGTCGATGACGTTGAGGGCCTTCAGTCGGCCTTCGAGGATGTGCTGGCGGTCGCGGGCCTTGCCGAGGCGGTACTCGGAGCGGCGCGTGATGACGTCGACCTGGTGGTTGACGTAACCCTCGATGGCCGTCTTCAGGTTCAGCGTGCGGGGAACTCCGTCGACGAGGGCCACCATGTTGATGGGGAACGACGACTGCAACTGCGTCAGTTTGAAGAGGTTGTTGAGAACGACGTTTGCGTTGGCATCGCGCTTCAACGTGATGATGAGGTTGGTCTTGCCACCCGACGAGTTGTCGTTCACGTCGGCGATGCCGTCGAGTTCTCCGCCATCGACCAATTCCTGAATGCGAGCGGCGATGGCCGAGCAGCTGGTTTGGTAGGGCAGCTCGGTGACGATGATCTGCATCTGGCCACGACGGCCCTCTTCGATGCTGGCCTTCGCGCGCACCTTCACCGAACCGCGACCGGTGCGGTAGGCGTCGTAGATACCGGCGAGGCCGAGAATGGTGCCGCCCGTCGGGAAGTCGGGGCCCTTCACGAACTTCATCAAGTCGTCGGGCG
>CAZVPL010000152.1:0-1313 GCA_964629075.1 uncultured Bifidobacterium sp.
GCTTCGGTGGGTCCGTGCAGTTCGGTTGGTTGAGCAACGATTTCGGCGATCACGGCCACATCGGTGACCCGACGACGGCCTCGGCGAGCGACGGTGCTCGGCTCTTCTCCGGTGCGGTGGACGCGTTCGTGTCGGCGTTGGTCGAGATCGCCGCGTTCCGTCATCGAGCCTGAGAAAAGGAAAAGGGGGCCGGTTTCCCGGCCCCCTTCACCAGTTCGCTCCCTCCGAGATCAGAGACCGATGCTCGTGTCGATGAACTCGTTGGTGTACATGTCCTCGGCGGTGAGGTCGGCCGGAATGTCGAGACCGGCGTCCTTCATCTGCTGAAGCGCCTTGTTGGCGCGGTCCATGTCGAAGTTGCCCAGGGTCTCGTCGGGTCCGTTGCCGACCAGGCCCAGTTCCTTCTGGGTCTCCACCGAGTATGCCGCGACACCCTCGCCGTACACCCAGAAGTCGGCGTACTGCTCGACGGCATCGATGATGATGGCGTTGGCGCGGGCCGGGTCGTTCACGAAGTCGATGGCGGCCTGCTGAACGATCGGCACGAAGACCTTGAGGCAATCCGAGAGGGCTTCCTTGTCGGCCTGACGGATGGCCAATGTGGCCGCGTAGATCTCGAAGCCCGCGTCGTGGATCAGTTGGTACTTGACCGGCTTGCCCCACTCGGTGAACTCGTTCTCGTACTGCCACGGCTCGGCCGAGGCGAAGCCTTGCTGGGCGATCTTGCCGCCCTCGGAGATGAAGCGCGACGGGCCACCGTCGTACGAGGGGTCGATCTGGTCCTCGCTGACCACGCCCTCGGCCTTGAAGACCTCCAGGTACGTGCCACCGGCGAACACGTTCATCGTGATGCCCTGTTCACCGAGATCGGCGATGGTCTCCACGTCGGGGTAGGTCTCGGGATCCCACATGATGATCTGCGGGTTGATCTCGAGCGGAGCCACGACCGCGAGCAGCGGGTTCTCTGCGTAACTGAAGGCCTGATCGTCGGTCGCCGCGTAGCCGATGGTGATCGACTCGTCGGCGGCCATGGTCGCCGAGACCGGCTGGAAGCCGATGGCGGGTCCACCGGTGCGCACCTCGAGCGTCACACCGGTGTCGTTGCCGGCGGAGTCGATGAGCGTTCCCGACACGATCTTCTTGGCGACGTCCACCGAGTAGTCCTCGCCCAGCATCTGGTAGAGGGCCCCGTGCTCGGCCTCGGGGAACCAGTCGGTCTGGATGACCAGGGTGTCGGGGCACTTGCCCGAGAGAACACCCTCTCCACCCGATTCGGACGTCGAGCCACCGTCGTCACCTCCGCAGGCGCTGAG
>CAZVPL010000152.1:1413-3515 GCA_964629075.1 uncultured Bifidobacterium sp.
GCGGGGCGCGAGGTCCCAGTCTGGAGTTCGAATGTCGCAGTCCCCGTTGTCCTTCCGGAACGTGTCGATGACGTTCCCCGACGGAACGAAGGCCCTGTCCGACGTTTCCTTCGACGTGGCCAAGGGAGAGTTCGTGACCATCGTCGGACCCTCCGGCTGCGGCAAGTCCACCTTGCTCAAGATCGCGTCGGGGTTGCTCGAGGCCACGTCGGGCGAGATTTCGGTGGACCGGGACCGCATCGGCTACGTCTTTCAGGACGCGACGCTCCTTCCGTGGCGTACGGTGCGTCGAAACGTCGAACTGCTGGCCGAGCTCCACGGTTACGACAAGGACCAGCGGGGAAAGCTCGCCGATGACGCGATCGACCTGGTCGGGCTGCGTGGCTTCGAGAATCACTACCCGCGTTCACTGTCGGGCGGAATGCGGATGCGTGCGTCTCTCGCGAGAACCCTCACCCTGAAGCCGCCGGTCTTCTTGTTCGACGAACCCTTCGGAGCGGTCGACGAGATCACCCGCGAACGTCTCAACGAAGAGACCCTTCGGCTGTTCGAGCAGGAGCGTTTCGCCGGTCTCTTCATCACGCACTCGATCAGTGAGGCGGTGTATCTGTCCACCAAGGTGCACGTGATGTCGGCACGTCCGGGTCGTCTGGTGGCGTCATTCGATGTGCCGTTCGACTACCCCCGCCAGCCCGAAATCCGATTCGACGCCCGTTTCGCCGAACTCTGCGGAGAAGTCAGTCAAGCCTTGAGAGGAGCGCACGCATGAGTCCCGACGATTCGTCGATCATCGCCGACGAGGACTCGGGTTCCGTCGACGTCATCGCGGCCCGGGGTCCCGGACGTTCGCGTCGATCGAACGCCGTGGCCGCCGTTTTGCCTCCGGTCACGGTGGGCGCCATCATCGTCGGAATTTGGTATCTGGTCAGCTTCGTCGTCCTCGATCCGAAACGACGTTTCCTTCTCCAGCCTCCCCACGAGGTGTGGAAGGTGGGCTTCGCCGATTGGAACAACCTCTCGACGATGCTCGACGGCATGTGGTCCAGCACGAAGGTCGCTTTCTGGGGATTGTTGATCGCGATTCTGCTCGGTTTCCTGTTGGCCATTCTCATGAGCCAAGCCAAGGTGATCGAGCGGGCGATCTTCCCGTACGCCGTCGTGCTGCAGGCGATCCCGATCCTGGCGATCGTTCCTCTCATCGGATTCTGGTTCGGATACGGCTTCTCCTCGCGCGTTTTGGTGTGCGTGATCATCGCTCTGTTTCCCATCGTCGTGAACACGCTCTTCGGTCTCCTGTCGGCCGAGCAAGGCATGCACGATCTCTTCACCCTGCACAACACGAATCGAATCACGCGCTTGCGCAAGCTCATGTTCCCGGCGGCGTTGCCGGCGGTCTTCGCCGGGTTGCGCATCTCGGCCGGACTCTCGGTCATCGGTGCAATCGTCGGAGACTTCTTCTTCGGTCAAGGCGAGGTCGGCATCGGTCAGTTGCTCAAGCGTTACGCGAATCGACTGGAGGGTGAGCAACTCTTCGCATCGGTGATCCTGTCGAGTGCGCTCGGTGTCAGCGTGTTCCTGTTCTTCGGCTGGCTTTCCGGTCGACTGATCGGGAAGTGGGCAGGCGAGTCACGCGGACGTTGACGGCAGGGTCGGACGGATGTCGTGATCGAGGTCGCGGCGTTGTTTCCAGAGCGCCGGCAGGATCTCTCGGTACGCGGCGATGATGCCCCGATGAGCGGGAGGTAGATCGTCGCGCACGAGTTCGTGCAGTTTCGGCAGGTTGCGGTAGGGAACCGACGGGAACATGTGATGTTCGAGGTGGTAGTTCATGTTGAGGTACAGGAACCTCGAGACGGGGTTCATGAGCACGGAACGCGTGTTCAGCCGGTGATCGAGCACGTCCTCGGCGAGGCCGGCGTGTTGCGTGGCGCCGAACACCACCAAGAGCCACCGTCCGTAGAGCGAAGGTAGGCCGATCAGGACCAGAGGCAGGAGGCTGGTCGACACGACGGACGCCGCGATCGTCGACAGCCAGATGGTGACGTGAACGCGACCCCAGAAGATCGATCGGCGCACCTCCCGGGCCGGGACGTAGTCCGCGA
>CAZVPL010000153.1:0-3503 GCA_964629075.1 uncultured Bifidobacterium sp.
ATCGCGATCGCGTTTAAATAGCTCCTTAGCTTTCAGGGCATTATTGAGGTAGCCAATCATTGGAGTATTGACTGCCTCGAAGAGATGTTGAAGATAGATAATCTCTATGAGGCAGTCTATACTCCAATGATCGGCTACCTCAATAATGCCCTGAAAGCTAAGGAGCTATTTAAACGCGATCGCGATTATGTGATCATGAATGGAGAGCTACTAATAGTTGATGAGCACACAGGGCGCGTGCTATCAGGTCGCCGTTATAGCGAGGGCCTACACCAGGCGCTGGAAGCAAAAGAGCGAGTAGAAATTAAGGATGAGAATCAAACTCTCGCCACTATCACGCTTCAGAATTACTTCCGCCTCTACGAAAAGTTGGCGGGAATGACTGGTACTGCGATGACCGAAGCTTCTGAATTTATGCAGATTTATAAGTTGGGTGTTATCCCAATTCCCACGAACAAAACCATGCAACGTATCGATCAATCGGATCTTGTATATAAGACCGAGGAAGCGAAATTTGAAGCTGTTGCTCAGGACATCATGGAGCGCCATCGCAAGGGACAACCAGTCCTTGTAGGAACAGTAAGTGTTGAAAAATCAGAAGTTCTCTCACAAGCATTACGACGTAAAGGCATTCCACACGAAGTCCTCAATGCAAAACAACATGAGCGCGAAGCAGCGATTATTGCCCGTGCTGGAACTATTGGCGCAGTAACTGTCTCAACAAATATGGCAGGCCGTGGTACAGACATTATGCTTGGCGGAAACCCAGAATTCATGGCTGATTACGAATTACAACGTCAAGGAATTTCCCCTGTTGATAATGCCGAGGAATACGAAGCAAAGTGGCCGGCAGAACTTGCTCGACAGAAAGATGCAGTCGTGAAGGGCCATGATGAAGTTGTCGCATTAGGTGGCTTATATGTTCTCGGAACAGAGCGCCATGAATCACGTCGCATCGACAATCAGTTGCGAGGTCGTTCTGGTCGCCAAGGTGATCCAGGAGAATCGCGTTTCTATCTCTCACTTCAAGATGAGTTGATGCGCCGCTTTAACTCAGCGCTTGTCGAACGCTTCCTTACTGCCGCTGGAATTCCTGAGGACACACCCATCGAATCAAAGATGGTTTCGAATGCCATCAAGTCTGCTCAGACTCAAGTTGAATCTCAGAACTTTGAAATGCGCAAAAATGTCTTGAAGTATGACGATGTCATGAACCGTCAGCGTGAAGTCATTTATCGCGAACGTCGTGAAGTTCTTGAAGGCGTAGATATTAAAGATCAAGTCAGCACATTTATTGAAGACACTATCCGCGGATATGTCGCATCGGCAACGAGTGAGGGTTTCCCAGAAGAGTGGGATCTTGATCAACTTTGGACCGTGTTGAAGTCGACTTACCCAATCTCTCTAAAGATTGAAGATCTAGAGAAAGAAGTGGGAGGCCGCACTGGGCTTGATAACGACTTCTTGGCTCAACGCGTCATCGATGACATCTTTTCTGCTTACGAGAAGCGTGAAAGTGAATTAGGCGCTGAAGTAACCCGGGAATTGGAACGAAAGATTTTGCTCTCAGTTCTTGACCGCAAATGGCGAGAACACCTCTATGAAATGGACTATCTACAAGAAGGCATTGGCTTGCGTGCGATGGCACAACGTGATCCGCTTGTCGAATATCAAAAAGAAGGTTATGACCTTTTCTCTGCGATGATGGATGCAATTAAAGAGGAGATGGTTGGATTCTTATTCAACGTTGAAGTCAAGGTAGAAGACAACCATGTAGAAGCCAAGGGCGTAACTCCTGCAGCCCCAACGCAGCAGCTTCAATACTCGGCGCCAAGTGAATCTGGTTCAGTCGCAACTTCAAGGAGTGATGGAGTCTCTCGCAATGCACCTTGTCCTTGCGGCTCAGGAAAGAAATTTAAACGTTGTCACGGAGCTTCATAACAAATCAAGCTCAGTACAGAGCCATTTGCGATCGACGCCCTCAAAACGGGCGACAAGAGCGCGCACTCGATCTTTGAAAGTGAGTGTCACGGTTACTTCAATGACTCCCTCTATGGGTTGATGCCGGTGAATCTTCTTTATTTTTGGGAGCTCGGTAAGAGTTCCAACTTTCTGGAGAATCGTGTTGTAAGTGAATCGATGAGTAGATCTTGCAACCTGCTGTGGGGAGCGTCACCCGGCAAGAATTTCTAAAGCGCTAACTATGTACATCAATGTCCATCTTTCAATATTGGGCAGTTCTGATAGTGGTGATGGATTAGGAGCAAAATCAGGATCAAACGAATCACCATGCGTGCTTGGTATTAAGTAAAGTTTTTTACCTGCACTCACGCTACTTGACGTTTCATCCAGGTTGGGTCGATTGAAGAGATCGAGCATGGGATGCGCTGTTAATCTGACAAATTCCATAGGCGAAGATTTCCCAAATATCAAAGTATTGATCTCATACGAAAGTATGAGATTGAGAGCGACATTGCCCACAGCTTGTAAGCCATGTAGAGGTACTGTGGATAAAACTCAACATCACTCACAATAGAGATATTCATCTCCCATGAATGAAGAGAAGAAGAACCTACGAGAGGCTCGGCAGAAAAATAGATTGATTCGATTTCATATAAATTCCCGGATTATTCTGGGTGGCACATTGATTGCCACCTCATTTATTTCTGCATACATTATTTCCGATACAAACAACCGTATGACGACTGTATGGAGCGCCACCACAGACTTAGCTCCTGGAGAGATTATCGAAGCGGGTGATGTGATCGAGTCACAAGTATTACTTCCCAATAACGCATCTTCGTATCTTGACGGGTCCAACTCCATTGTTGGAAGTTATGTCGTAAGAGCCCTTGGAGCTTCAGAATTAATCCCTGCCTATGCACTCTCGACCGAGAGTGGAGCACAACTGAGAAGAATTCCAATTTCGATACCCCGATCACGAGTACCAACTGGCATCGGGAGCGGAAGTCAGATAGATATCTACGGCTTGCCTAGAGATCAATTGAACTCAAACTTCAATCTTCATAAAGGATTGAAATCTCGAGCTCTGCTCATCAACATTTCGGTCGATGCTATCGATATCGAAGCGAGCAAAATGGGTGGAGATATTGGAATAACGATTCTGGTTCCCCAGGAACTTGTCGCCGGATTCATCTCATCCATGACGGATTTTGACTTTATAGTGGTGAAGCGCATTTGAGCATTTCGTTAATTACAGCGCTCAATAACGCGGAGCTAGAAGATGTGATTATCTCGTGCCTTACTCCACAAGGATTTACGCTCAAGAAACGTTGCTATTCTCAAGAATCGCTCATGGATGCTATTTCGACTCTCGAATCCGATACCCGCGCAGTTATATTTTTTATGTCTGGTTATCGCATCACTCGAGAACAGCGCGCTGCAACAGGGGCTGAAAGCATTGCTTTTGTAGAAATCTCCTCAGATTCGCGAATCTCCGCCGATGAAATTCAATCCCGGGCCATGGAGGCCTTGAGAAAGCC
>CAZVPL010000154.1:0-2433 GCA_964629075.1 uncultured Bifidobacterium sp.
AGGACAGTGACATCTCCTCCCGCTGCTTCACAAATTTCAGCCATAGCGTTAATGAAAGAAATCTTCGTCGCGAGAAATGAATTTGCAGCGACTTTTACCAATTCTGCAGTTGGTAGATCTGCCTTAATCCAAGGAACTTGGTTAGCTAATAGAGGTGCATACACTTCCTTGAGAATTTCTTCAGCGCGCTCGGAGGTAACGCCTACGACAAGACGATTAGGACGGAGAGTATCTTCGACAGCAAATCCCTCTCTGAGAAACTCTGGATTCCAGGCTAGTTCAACTGAAGGATTCAATTCCTGGAGCATGGTTGCCAGGCGATTAGCTGTTCCAACAGGCACCGTAGATTTACCGACGATGAGTGATCCTGCTTTTGCGTGCGGTGCAACAGCGGCTACAGATGCATCAACGTATGTCAGATCAGCGGCAAGGCTGTCTTTCTTTTGCGGAGTTCCGACGCAAATAAAGTGGACATCGCAATCAGCAAGTTCAGAAAAGTCAGTTGTGAACGTAAGGCGGCCTGAATCAACTTCAGTTTTAAGTAATTCTTCAAGTCCGGGCTCGAAAAAAGGAACTTTGCCTTGGCGCAATAAGTCAATCTTGGATTGATCAACGTCAACGCCAACGACAGTGAATCCCAAAGATGACATTGCAGCTGCGTGAGTTGCGCCCAAATAACCAGTTCCAACAACGGATAGTTTCACCATAGCCCCCGAATCCTAACCCTTACAAGGGTTTTCAGCTGCGCTGCCAGTATTGAATTTATCCACAAGAGTTGGAGAAGCCGAAGGATCTGCCTTCACTTTCTCGATAAGGGCATCATCATTCTTTATCTTCTCAAAGAGTTCTGGTGCTAGAACAGGATCCCATAAGACTGCCGCAGTAACACCATTCTTGGAGTAGTTGTAATACTTCAAAGGAATTGTCAAAGTGCGAACGTTCGAAGCTGAGAGATTTCGCAACTGCTTACCCAATGTGAGTAAATCATTTTGATTAAGATTCTTGTCGGTAACAACACTATCGAGCGCTGAATTAACGAAATCCACCATTGTAATTGGATTGAGCAGAACGCCTGCACTCGTTGCTTTGCGCAACATTGCGCCAGCAAACTCTTGTTGGCGCTTCATTCTCCCTAAATCTCCCAAACCATCAAACTGTCGAGTCCGCACATACTTGAGTGAGTCAACACCATCGAGTACATGACGACCCGCTGGTAACACTAAGTGACTCTTAGGGTCGTTGATATCTTTCTTGGTACAGATCTCGACTCCGCCTAGCGCATCAACCATTCTTACAAAACCAACGAAGTTAACTTCTATATAATGATCAATTCTCAACCCAGACATCTCTTCAAATGTCTGAATGAGCAACGGAGCTCCACCCCAATTAAATGCGGAATTAATTTTTGAATGCGTGGCGGGAATTATTTTGCCTTGTGAGGTCGTGTGTTCTGGAATTAGCGCATATGTATCACGTGGAATTGAAATAATGGCAGCTTTATCGCGTTTCTTCGAGATGTGTATCAACAACATCGTGTCAGATCTTTTCCCCGCTGCAACCTCTGTTCCACCCACCTTTAGTCGCTTAATTTCTGCTCGCGACAATCCTTCGCGTGTGTCAGAACCGACAATGAGATAATTGACGGCAGAAGACTCTTTCTTGGGGCGGTTATCAAGTCCGTCGAACGCATCGATTTTTGGAATAGCAGCCGTAATTCGGCCCAAGCCAGCCCAGGAGATAGCGGAAATCGCCACGATTGAGATAGAGAGAATTGTGAAGAAACGAATTGCCCGTGGTGATTTCACAGGAGCAAGAGTAATTGGACGATACGGTTTGAACGCTATGACGAGCCAATTTCAGTCCGGTGATACATCCCACGGTGGTCTTACGCCGCCTGTCTCTGTCATTCTCACCGCAAAAAATGAAGAGCTGCACTTGCGCTCATCGGTCAACTCCGCTCTTGCTTCTGATTATCAAGGAGAACTTGAGATTGTGATTGCTGTCGGTCCATCACAAGATCGAACACGTGAAATAGCGGATGAACTAGCCCGTTCTGATAGCAGGATTGTTGTAGTGGAAAACCCTACTGGAAACACACCTCATGGCTTAAATGCAGCGCTTCGAAATACTCGTCATGACATTATCGTTCGAATCGATGGCCACTCGGAAATTCAGAAAGATTACATAAGAAAAGCGGTCGAAACTCTCGACGCAACGGGCGCAGTAAATGTGGGCGGATTGATGGCGGCAGAAGGTAAAACTCTCTTTCAAACTACAGTTGCGCGCGCCATGAGCTCGCCCATCGGTGTTGGCTCTGCTCGATTTCATATCGGAGGTAGCGCTGGCCCTACAGACACTGTCTACCTAGGAGTTTTTCGCCGCAGTGCGTTGGAAGCTATCGGAGGATATGACGAGAGTTTCATTCGCGCGCAG
>CAZVPL010000154.1:2443-3439 GCA_964629075.1 uncultured Bifidobacterium sp.
GATTGGGAGATGAATCACCGACTTCGAATGAATGGAGGAGTGATCTGGTTCAACCCTGAGTTAAAAGTAATTTACCGTCCGCGAAACACAATTAAGGCATTGGCTCGACAATATATTGAATATGGCCGGTGGCGAAGAGCTGTCTCTCGTCGCCATAAAGGAACCATTAATTTCCGTTATCTTGCACCGCCATTAAATCTTCTTATCAACCTCGCTTCAGTGCTTTTAGGAACTCTCCTCAATCCGCTTTTTCTCATTCCAAGTGCAAGCTATTTGTTGGTAATTACGCTCGCATCAATGCGAGTTGGCAAAAAAGTAAAAGAAAAGCTTCTGCTACCAATAGGTTTGATTGTTATGCATTTTTCCTGGGGATTTGGTTTCATTTCATCGCCAAAATCATGATTGCGCCGTTAAATCACTTCCCCTGAGGTACCCTAAGAAATATGAGGAAATCAGGTCTTCTCTTGGCAGTCTGCGGAGTAATGAGCCTTGTTACTGGACTTATTACCCCAGTTTCAGCTGAGACCACTACTCCGACTGCGCCAGCAAATTTCCGATTCTTTGGCTCGGGTTATGGGCATGGCGTTGGAATGAGCCAAATTGGTGCGCGCGGTCAAGCTTTAGAAGGCAAGACAGCGATAGAAATTCTCAATTACTACTATCCGGGAACGTCAGTCACGCCATATCCTGATAGTGAATTAATCCGCGTCAATATCGCAAATCTCATCCCCTCAATCTCTATTAAAGCAGTTGGAAATGTTGGCGAGATAAGACTTTTCCGGGGAGATATCCCCATTACTGAGAGCCCTGAGCCTTTCGGAGTATATAAAGGCGATACAACTGCGCTCTTTACTAATTTTGCAGGAAGCGTCGTTCCAACGCTGTCATCGCCCACAACGAAATTTGCTCCCATAACTCCACATGGTTCATGGACTCTGCGTTGGGACACTGCAACAACAACTATTCAAGTCACGAATCAAAGCGCCGTGACACAAC
>CAZVPL010000155.1:0-3435 GCA_964629075.1 uncultured Bifidobacterium sp.
TTCCCGCCCCCGATGGATACCTCGCCGCCGTCGAGCGGATGTGTCGCGAGCGGGGTGTGCTGTTGATCATGGACGAAGTGCAAACCGGCATGGCTCGCACGGGGAAGTGGTTCGGATTCCAGCATCACGGCATCACTCCCGATGCGGTACTGATGGCCAAGGCTCTCGGCAACGGGGTGCCAGTCGGAGCCATTTGGGCCAAGCGCGAGGTTGGCGCCGTGTTCGCGCCGGGTGACCACGGCAGCACCTACAGCGGAACTGCCTTGGTCGCGTCGGTCGTTCGTGCGGTGATCGCCGAAATGAGGAAGATCGATGCGCCGAAGTTGGCAACCGATACCGGTGCGTATCTGCGCGGGAAACTTGCGGCGCTGCCCGGTGTGGTCTCCGTTCGCGGCGAGGGGCTTCTGCTCGGGGCAGAACTCGCCACGGGCGTCGACTCCGGTGCCGTCTACAAGGCGTGTCTCGCCGACGGGTTGGTCGTCAACGCGGTGAACGCCACGACGATTCGAATGGCGCCACCCCTCAACGTCTCGCGTGCCCATGTCGACGAAGCCGTTGCCATTTTCGCGGGTGCGCTCGCCCGCGTGCAGAAGGAGTCCACACAATGACCTCCCGCCACTTTCTCGACATCGCCGGACTGTCGGCCGATGAGGTGCGTCTGATTCTCGATCTTGCACAACGCCCCATCGACTCACTCGGTCGTCCGTTGGCCGGCGTCGGTGCGGCGCTCATCTTCGAAAAACCGTCGAACCGGACGCGCCACTCGATGGAGATCGCCGTCGTGCAGCTGGGCGGTCATCCCGTCTACACACGCGGCGAAGAGGTGGGAATCGACGTGCGCGAAACCGCGGAAGACATCGCCGCGGTGATGGCGGGCTATCACGGTTTGCTGGCTGCGCGGGTGTTCAAGCACGACGTTGTCGTTCGCATGGCCAAGGTCTCACCCGTGCCCGTGGTCAACATGCTCAGCGACCACTCGCACCCGTTGCAGGCGTTGGCCGACGCACTGACGATGCAAAAGACCATCGGCGATCTCGCGGGTCGCAGCGTCGCCTGGTCGGGTGACTGGAACAACGTTGCGCGTTCGCTTGCCGAAATCTGCGTCTTGCTCGGTGCTCGGTTCAGCGTTGCGACTCCCGCCGACTACGCGCCAGTGGCATCCGAGGTGACGCGAATCAACTCACTTGGTGCGGGTGAATTCGTCGCCGGCACCGACCCCGAAGCGGCCGTCGCCGGAGCGGATGCGGTGCACACCGACGTATGGGTGTCGATGGGCCAAGAGGCCGAGACTGCTGCGAAGGAAAAGGCGTTCGCCGACTACAAGGTGACGTCGCGACTCATGGCCAAAGCCGCACCGGGTGCGCAGTTCTTCCATTGTCTTCCTGCACACCGTGGGTACGAAGTCGACGCCGAGGTCATCGACGGGTCGTCGAGTCGTGTCGTTCCACAGGCCCACAACCGTCTCCACAGCGCACGCGGTGCGTTGGCGTTCCTCATGGGGGTGAAGTGATGAGTACCAAGGCACAACGTCAACAGGCGTTGATTCGAATCATCGAAAACGCCGAAGTGTCGAGCCAAACGCAACTGCAGAAGTTGCTCGCAAAAGAAGGCATCAAGGCAACGCAGGTCACCGTCTCGCGTGACTTGGAGGAAGTCGGCGCGATCAAGGTGCGGTCATCCTCGGGTGACACCGTGTACGCCATCGCGAGTTTTGAACCGGCGCGTCGCGCGACAAACGATCAACTCCGTCGTGTCATGTCCGAGTGGGTTGCCGAGGTCTCGCACAGCGGCCAAATGGTTGTGCTGCGCACGCCGCCGGGATGCGCCCACGTCGTGGCGTCGGCTCTCGACCGTGCCGCACCAAATGGTCTGCTCGGTACGGTTGCCGGCGACGACACCATCATCTGTGTCGCGACTGAAGGTGTCGGTGGCAAGAAGCTCGCGACAGAACTGCGGTCGTTGGCCGGCCTGAAAGTGGGGAAGTGATGAGCGACAACTCCGGACACCTTTGGCACGGCCGTTTCTCCAGTGGACCGGCCGACGAGTTGATGGCCTTCACTGCGAGCCTGCCTTTCGACCGCCACCTCTGGCACGACGACATCACGGGTTCGCGTGCGCACGTGAACGGCCTCGAAAGGGCAGGTCTTCTCGCTCCCGACGAGGCCGAAGCGGTGCGTCGGGCGCTCGACGTCGTTCACGGCGAGTTCTCTGCAGGTTCGTTCGGCTTCGTCGATTCTGATGAAGACATCCACACGGCCATCGAGCGTCGCGTCACCGAGATTGCGGGTGATGCCGGTGCGAAGCTGCACACTTCCCGCAGCCGCAACGACCAGGTCGCAACTGCGCTGCGTCTGTGGACCCGCCGCAATCTTCTCGAGGTGTCGGATCGTGTCCTCGTGCTCGTCGACACCCTCGTCGCCTCGGCCGATGCCGCAGGCTGGGGAGAGGGTGGCGTCTACCTTCCCGGCTACACGCACCTTCAGCGGGCCCAACCCGTGCAGTTGGCTCACCATCTGGCTGCGCACGCCTGGTCGTTGTTGCGCGACACCGACCGTCTCCACGCCAGCATCGAACGCATGAACGTTTCGCCACTGGGTGCGGGCGCACTGGCCGGGACGTCGCTGCCCATCGATCCTGGTCCAACTGCAAAGGAGATGGGATTCCGCACAGCCTTCGCCAATTCGCTCGACGCGGTATCCGACCGCGACTTCGTTGCCGAGGCGTTGTTCGACATCGCACTGCTCGGCGTACACCTCTCGCGCATTGGCGAAGAGTGGGTTCTGTGGACCACGGAAGAGTTCGGCTTTGCGCGTCTCGATGATGCGTATTCGACGGGTTCGTCGATGCTGCCCCAAAAAAAGAACGCCGACATCGCCGAACTCGCGCGAGGCAAGTCGGGCCGCCTCATCGGCAATCTCACGGGTCTTCTTGCGACCCTGAAGGGCTTGCCGCTTGCCTACAACCGGGATCTGCAAGAGGACAAAGAGCCGCTGTTCGATTCGGTGAACCAGGTCATCCTGGCGCTCGGTGCGCTGTCTGGAATGGTCGCCACTGCAAAGTTCAACCAACCACGCATGCAGGCGGCAGCCGATGACCAACTCGCCTCGGCCACCGATCTCGCCGAATGGCTGGTGCGAAAGGGAGTCCCATTCCGCAAGGCGCATGCTTTGGTGGGTGCACTTGTCCAGCAGTGCATTTCCACCGGCACACCGCTCGCCGAACTTGCTGCAACCAGCACCGACTTCGGTCCCGAGGCTGCCTTGCTCGTCGCACCGGGTGTCGGTGTGTCGATGCGTACATCGCCCGGCGGGGCCGGTCCGAAACCCGCTGCGATCCAGCGCGAGCAGCTGATCGCAGCCATCGGTGTCGCGCGTCGCGAGCAGGAGGACCTGCGTGCTCTATGAACACCGTCTGCGCATTCGCTACGCCGAGTGC
>CAZVPL010000156.1:0-3429 GCA_964629075.1 uncultured Bifidobacterium sp.
TGATGCCGGGCTTGGCGGCAGCGAACACGTTCGCCACGGTGGTTGTCGTCGTGGTTGATGCCGTGGTCGTTGGAGCAGCGGCAGTTGTCGCACTTGCTGCCGTGGTGGCTGTTGCGGCAGCGGTGGTGGCTGGTGCAGCGGTGGTTGCCGGTGCCGCGGTGGTCGCTGGCGCTGTTGTTGTCGTTGTTGGTGCGGCGCCGTTGAGGGACACCGAAATTGTGTAGGTGGTTTTCGATCCGTCACCTGCAGTCACTACGACGTCGATGAAACGCGGTGCAGTGATTGTGAACGACGCGGAGTTTCCGGGGCTCGGGCACGCTGCACCATCGACGGTGCACGTTGGAGCCCCGGGGCCGGTGGGGAGCTGCGGACTCACATCAACGGTGTTCAAGCCACCCGTCAGGTTGATCGAATAGCTGGTTGTGTTTGCGTTGAACGTTGGCGTCGCCTGGGCCGGCATCGCCATGGGGAAAGTCATCGGCACCTTCCGACCGGTAATCCCTAGGCCGGTCAGTTTCGAGTTGGTGCCCGGAGCACTGACGATCAAGCCCTTGGTGTCCATCTGACCGTATGTCGCAAACGTGGCCAGATGACTTCCCGCCGGCATGACAACGCCAGCATTTTTCAGCGAATCACCTTGCAGAGATGATGTTCCTGAGGGCGTGCCGTCGGTGACGAATCCCTTGAATGCGTTGGACATTCCGCTCGCCGTATTGAGATAAATGAACCCGAACGCCCCTGCCTGGTCGACGTAGAGACGATCGGCGGGGATGGCGGAGGCAAACCCAAAGGTTCCAGTCGACCCCGGAAAAGCATCGACCAAGAGGGATGTTCCCGAAGGAGTGCCGTCGGTCGTCCAGAGCTCGCTTCCGTTCGTTCCGTTGTCGGCCGCAAAGAGAAAGCGGGGGCCCAGTTGCTTGATCAACGTGATCTCGGGGAACGACGACGGATTCACGCGGCTCACCAACGACGTGCCGACGCCAACTTGGGTCCCGTCCGAGATCCAAAGCCGCGCCGGATCCGCGAAGGAGGGGGAGCTGCCTGTGGAGGTGATTTCTGAGCCGAAGATCAGTAGCCGGTTCCCGAACGCGGACATCGAAAATGGATAGATGTCGATCGCGCTGACGGTTCCCGCTGTCGTGCCGTCCGTTTTCCAGACTGAGTAGTAGTTGCCATTGGATGCAGAAAAATAAGCGGTGTTTCCAAGTGAGGCATACACGCTATTGCTGATGCCAATGTCAATCACGGATGTTCCCGGATTGATGTTCTTCAAGAGGCTCACCGAAGTTCCGTCGTAGACCATCGGTTCCAAGCCATTGGTGCCGTTGTTTGCCGGGAAGACAACTTTCGTACCGACCTTGAAGAAACCGCCGTAGGTCGTGTCCATTGAGCCGGTAGGGCCGGTCAAGACGTCGGCCAACATCACAGTGCCGGCGTCGGTGCCGTCACTGACCCACGGTTCGCGCCCTGTCGCTGCGGTCGTGGCAGAGAAGTAGAGCTTGTCGTCGATCACGGCCATGCCCTCGCCTGCATATCCACTGCCGGTTGTGATCGCTTCCCTGGCTCCCGGGTGGCTTGAGGCAGAACCGGAGTTGATGTTCTTCAGCAGTTGCGTGCCGTTGGCTGTTCCGTCGGTGACCCACAGTTCGTAGCCATTCGTGCCATCGTCGGCGACGAAAATGATCTTGGAACCAACCTTGTGGAAATAGTGAGGGTTGCTTGAGGAGCTTCCGCTGTTGATGTCTTTGAGCAGTTGGGTGCCGCTCGAGGTCCCATCGGTCACCCAAAGTTCATCGCCGTTGGCAGTCGTCTTTCCTGAAAAGAACGTCTTTCCGTCCAAGATTGCGAAATAGCCACTCTGTCGAACGCGACCGGACTCGACGTTTTCCTTCAGAACCGAGATCGCGGTCGGGCGACCTGGCGCTGCCTTGGCGGGACTAACGAAAGTTGGGGCGCTTGCCACGACAGACCCAAAGAGGAGTGCGGTGGCGATGCCGAGCCGACGGCTGGTCTTGTTGGTGTACATCTCAATAAAGTACCATAAGTCTGATAAGCAAGTAAACTTATGGTTTTATAAAAACTCATGAGAGTTGGGCAGACTTTTGTCAATGGCGAGAAATGAAGATCCGGTGCGTGAGCGGGTCATCGCTGCTGCCCAGCGGGCCATCGATGAGGGTGGAACCGCATCCCTGAGAGTGGTGGCGGTGGCGCACGATGCGGGTGTGTCGCAGGGGATGATTCGGTATTACTTCGGCGACCGTCAGGGTTTGGTCGACGAGGCATTGGCTCGGCGGTTCGGCGATCGATTCGGCGATCTGTTGGTCGACTTCGCCGATGCGGTGAAGGGGTGCGCCACCCCGGGCGAGTTTCGCTTGGAAATTACACGCGTTCTTGACGGCCTCTTCGTGCCCGAGCGAACAAAGTTGCGGCTCGAACGAAACAGCGACGTGGGGGAGGCGGTGGCGCGACCCGAGCTTGCCGCGAAAATCGCGTTCGAGCGCGACGAAGCGCTGAAGCAGCTGAGCGGCATTGTGGCTGATGCGCAGACTCGAGGTTTGATGAAGGCTGATCTCGACCCGATGGTGGTTTCAGCGTTCCACATGTCGATGGTGCACGGGTACTCGCTCTTTGAATTGGGTGGAGAATCGTTCGACATGGCTTCGTTCAAAGCGCTGTATCTCGAAGCGCTGTTTGCCTTGATTTTCGACTGACGAAATTCTTCGTGTCCTCGCACACATGGGGGCATGACAAACGAACAGACAACACATCCGGTTACGCCCGCCGATCTGGCCGCAATGGTTGAATCCCGCATCCACGAATCTCTGGGAGAGGGAACCCGGTCGTTCAACTTGGAACACGCACGGCTGTACGGCGTGAATTTCCGGGGAGACGATCTTCAGCTCTCGTTCGTGCTGGAAAACGGCGACATTTACCGGTTGCTCGAAGTGCCCGAGTCGGCATGTGCGCGCATGTTCGACGCCGCGGCGTTGGTGACATGTGGATGGGCGGCTCCGATTGCCGATGGGGCAGGCGAGCCGGAGGGTGCCCCGAGTGCGCACCCGCAGCGCCACCGCGTGCGTTTGGTGGTTGTGGTGGGCGATGCGGGTGTGGCGTCGGTGCTGCGGTTCGAGGACGACGCCGATGTGCCGATTCTCGATGCGGGCGAGGCCCGCGGACCCCTCGCCGAGGCCATCGCCGGGTATTGGACAGCCGACTAGCCCGTAGCCTGAAGGTGTGACGACCGAATCGACGACGTTCGATGTCGCGGCGTGGGCCGACGAGGTGCGAGCCTTGGCTGCCGAACGTGATGCGGTGATTCTGGCACACAACTATCAGGTGCCCGAGATCCAGGACGTTGCTCACCACGTGGGCGACTCGCTTGCGTTGTCACGTATCGCAGCGAAGGCTGATGCGTCGACCATCGTCTTT
>CAZVPL010000157.1:0-3383 GCA_964629075.1 uncultured Bifidobacterium sp.
GACCCACCTGCATGAAGCTGAGTTCGTTGCGGCTGCCGTTCTTGTCCATGGCGAGGGTGACGAGACCGACGATTGTCCGCCCGTCACCTTGCATCCGGTCAACGAGTTCCGTCGGCGTGACGAGCGATGCATCGCCGATGCGGTTGCGGGCAACACCATCGATTGCCGATGCGAATAACACCCCGCCCCCCACATTGCGGTCGCGGTCACCGGTCGACGACTCGCTTGCCCCGCAGGCAGTGATCACCAGGGCCCCGGCCACACAAGCTGCAACAAAACCAATCGATTGACGCAGCGAACGATGAACAGACATGAGACCCTCCCAGGGCAGCGGAGCAACCCTTGAACCGAAATTCAGTCTAAAGATCTTCACGGTGAGGTGTCGTCGGGCCCACCGTTAGGCTTTGGGCTCTATGAAGTTCATCCGTCGGGCTCTCTTGGCGCTGAGTGTCGCGGGGGCCATCGCCGCTGCGCTGCGCGTGAAGGGCAAGGGTGGCGTGCCGCCCCAGCAGGGTGGCTGGCGTGACATTGCTTCGCCCAAGTAGGCAGCGATGATCGTCGTTGCAGGCACCGGCCTGGTGGGTACGCACGCCGCAGATCAGCTGCGTCGTCGCGGCCACGAGGTGCGTTCGGTCTCGCACAACACGGTGAACGAAGTCGACCCCGCGGCGACCGAGGTGGTGCTTCTCGCGCACGCAGGCGACCACGTGCGCACCGCTCGACGTTTTCTGGAAGCCGGTTGTCACGTGGTGTCGGTCAGCGACGACACGAAAGACGTTCTCGCATTGCTTGATCTGAATGCCGAGGCCTTGGCTGCGGGGCGAAGCTTGGTCGTCGGAGCGGCCTGCTCGCCGGGCCTGTCGGGTTTGTTGATTTCCTTCCTCGGCGCGAAGTTCGACCAATTCGACGAGGCCCACGTCGCGGTGCACGGGACGGGTGGGCCCGAATGCGCGCGCCAACACCACGACGTCTTGTCGGGCACTGCCCTCGGCTGGCACGAAGACGATTGGCTGCGCCGACCCGCAGGAAGTGGTCGCGAGCTGTGTTGGTTCCCCGAGCCCATCGGCTCGCGCGACTGCTACCGCGCCGACCTCGCCGATCCGCTGTTGGTGAAACACGCCTTTCCTCACCTCGGTCGGGTGAGCGCGCGCACATCGGCAACCCGTCGCGACAGGTTGACTGCACGCCTACCGATGCTCACCCCGCCGCGTGCGGGTGGCGACATGGGCGCACTGCGCGTGGAAGTGCGCGGTGTTCGCGGGGGAGAGCGCGCGGTCGAAGTGGCCGGCACGGCGCATCCGATGGCGCAGATCGCCGGGTCGGTCGCGGCTTCGGCCGCACACGAACTGCGGCGCCAAGCGCACTTCAACACGCCCATCACACCCGGTGTTTTGGCCCTGGGCGATGCGGCTCTTCCGAACAACGCGATTCTCGACGACATCATGCAGACCGGCATTCGTATTCAGGCCTTCTACGGGGTGCACTAATGCACCCAATTGGCACGGTGCATTGGTGAGCGAACTCGACGATGTCGTGTTGTCGCGTCTGGTTGCATCTGACCAGCGCTACACGCCGGCGCGTCGGGCCCTTGTTGCAGCCCTGCGTTCGGCCGGCGGACCGGTGTCGATTCAAGAAATCCAACGGCTCACCGACGATCTTCCGCAGAGTTCGGTGTACCGAAACCTTGCCGTGCTGGAAGCAGCAGGCGTGGTGACTCGCATCGTTGGGAACGACGAATTCGGTCGTTTCGAACTGGCCGAAGATCTGATCGGCCACCACCATCACTTGATGTGCGAGGAGTGCGGCGCAATGGTTGATGTCACCGTTCCGCCGACGATCGAGCGCCAACTCGACGAGGCTCTGTCGAAATTGGCCGAAGGCAGCGGCTTCACCTTGCATCACCATCGCCTCGATCTCGTGGGAAGATGCGCCAAATGCAAGTGAAGTCGACAGCATCGAAGTGGTTGGTGCGCAACACCGGACCCACCCCGTGGCTGCCCGCGGCACGGCTGATCGCACTGCCCGACCGCGGTGAGATCTTCATTCGCCACCATCAACACGCCGACCCGACCGCACCCACTCTGCTGTTGCTGCATGGGTGGACGGCGTCGAGCGACACACAGTTCTTCACCGCTTACGAAGAACTGGCCAAGCACTATTCGTTCATCGGCATCGACCACCGCGGACACGGGCGTGGTCTGCGCCCGAACCGATCGTTCAGCCTGGAAGAGTGCGCCGACGATGCGGCGGCAGTGGTGCGCTCGCTCGACGTGAAGAAGGTTGTCACCGTTGGCTACTCGATGGGCGGCCCGATTTCCTTGCACTTTGCTCACCGCCATCCCGATTTGGTTTCCGGGATGGTGCTGCAGGCCACCGCAATGGAGTGGCGCGCAACGCGGCGTGACCGTCTGACATGGCTGTTCCAAAGCGCCGTCTCACCATTGATCCGCAACGTCACCACGCCGCGCGTTCTC
Organism: uncultured Bifidobacterium sp.; assembly: GCA_964629075.1. Lineage (GTDB taxonomy): Bacteria > Actinomycetota > Acidimicrobiia > Acidimicrobiales > Ilumatobacteraceae > F1-20-MAGs119. The sequence continues at coordinate 2,475 of CAZVPL010000157.1, forward strand.
AACGTGGCACTGAACCGCATGATGCACCCCGACAGCCACGTGGCGAAATACATCCCCTGGTTGATCGGCGAGATTCGTCGCAACGACGGCTGGATCGTCAGTCGTGCTGGCCGTGCGCTCGCAAAGTACGACGCGCGCGACTGGGCCGGAACACTCGGTGTTCCCGCCGCGTATCTGCTCACCACACGAGACCAACTGGTCACCGTCCCGCGGCAGCGTGAATTGGCCGCGGCGATGGGTGCCGATGTCGTTGAAATTGATGGCGACCACTTCGTGACGCTCGGCAAGCCAGCCGAGTATTCGGCGGCTACTGCCGAGGCTGTGCGTCGCGTTCTTGGGCGAGCTGCTCGCTGAGCATCGTCACCTGATCGCCCAACTTGTCGAGTTGGTCGCGCAATTCGTCCATCGTCACCATGTCGGCGAGCGCCAGACGCACCGCGGCAAGCTCGCGTGCCAGGAACTCGGTGTCGGCCTGTGTGCGCGAGGCAACTGACCGATCGACTTCGCTTTGCTGGCGGTCGCGATCTTCCTGACGGTTCTGGGCAAGCAGGATGAGCGGCGCTGCATAGGCGGCCTGTAGTGACAGCGCGAGGGTGAGAACGCCGAACGGGTTCGGGTCGAAGTGCCAGCTGTCGGGAAGCGCGATGTTCCATGTCAGCCAGAACACACAAACGAAGCTCTGGAACAACAAGAACCGGGCCGTACCCAATGTGCGGGCGATTGATTCGCTGAACTGGCCGAAGGCATCGGGGTCGTAGTGAATGCCGAGTCGCCGACGGCGGCGCGGCATCGTCAGGTCTTCACGGCGACGCATTATGAAGCCGCCTGACGTCGACGCTGGCGCCAGTCGGCGGGCAACGTGCGGTCGAGGACGTCGTCAACCGTGATGGCTCCGAGCAGGCGACCGGC
>CAZVPL010000158.1:0-3363 GCA_964629075.1 uncultured Bifidobacterium sp.
GGCATGTTCCCGCGGGGAAGGATCTTCGAGATGACACCCTTGGTGCCGTGGCGTTTTAAGGGTACGGCGACCACCGAGATCTTGCGCTTCTGCGCAACGTACACGCGCACGAGCTGGTTGACGCCCGGCGGCAGTTCGTCACCGTTCTCTCGCGAGAAGACCTTGACGTCGATGACCTTGCCCGATTCACCGTGGGGAACCTTGAGGCTGGTGTCACGAACTTCGCGTGCCTTTTCACCGAAGATGGCGCGCAGAAGGCGCTCTTCGGGAGTGAGCTCGGTTTCACCCTTCGGTGTGACCTTGCCGACGAGCACGTCGCCGGGGCCGACTTCGGCACCGACGCGGATGATGCCGCGATCGTCGAGGTCGCGGAGAATGTCGTCGGACAGGTTGGGAATGTCGCGCGAGATTTCTTCGGCGCCCAGCTTGGTGTCACGTGCATCGACTTCGTGTTCGTGGATGTGGATCGACGTGAGCACGTCGTCCTTGACCAAACGCTCGGAGAGGATGATTGCGTCTTCGAAGTTGTAACCCTCCCACGGCATCAGAGCCACGAGAAGGTTCTTGCCGAGCGCGAGCTCGCCGAGGTCGGTTGACGGACCGTCGACCAAGAGATCGCCCTTCTTCACCTTCTCGCCTTCGCGCACACGAATGACCTGGTTGATGCAGGTGTCCTGGTTCGAACGGCGGAACTTGGCGAGGTTGTAGCGCTTCTTGCCGAGCTTGTCGTACTGAACGACGAGACCGCGACCGGTCACTTCGGTGACCGTGCCGTCGTCGAGTGCCAACAACAGGTCGGCCCCGTCACGCGCGGCACGCGCCTCGATACCGGTTCCGATGTACGGCGCTTCGGCGCGCAACAGTGGAACGGCCTGACGCTGCATGTTCGCACCCATGAGTGCGCGGTTGGCGTCGTCGTGTTCGAGGAACGGAATGAGTGCGGTCGCGACCGAGACGATCTGCTTCGGCGAGACGTCCATGTAATCGACTTCGCCGCCGGGCACGAACCCGATGTCGGTGGTGGCACCGAAGAACGACTCGGCTTCGAGCATCTTTCGGAGGTCTTCGAGGCTCGCTGCTTGGGGCGAACGGCGCACGAGAACACGCTCGTCTTTGAAGGTGCCGTCGGCGTTGAGCGGCGTGTTGGCCTGTGCCACGACGTAGTTCTCTTCTTCGTCGGCCGCCATGTACACGATCTCGTCGGTCACGCGACCGTTGACGACCTTGCGGTAGGGGCTCTCAATGAAGCCGAACTCGTTGACACGAGCAAACGTGCTGAGCGCGCCAATGAGGCCGATGTTCGGACCTTCGGGCGTTTCGATGGGGCACATACGGCCGTAGTGCGAGAAGTGAACGTCGCGCACTTCGAAGCCGGCGCGTTCACGGCTGAGACCACCGGGTCCGAGCGCGGAAAGGCGACGACGGTGCGTGAGGCCCGACAGCGGGTTCACCTGGTCCATGAACTGCGACAACTGTGAGGTTCCGAAGAACTCCTTGATTGCGGCCACGACCGGACGAATGTTGATGAGTGTCTGGGGGGTGATTGCTTCGGCGTCCTGAGTGGTCATGCGCTCGCGCACGACGCGCTCCATACGCGACAAGCCGATGCGCACCTGGTTTTGGATGAGCTCGCCGACCGAACGGATACGGCGGTTTGCGAAGTGGTCTTGATCGTCGAGGCGGTAGCCCGGCTCTTGCTTGACGAGGTGGAGCATGTACGAGATGGTTGCTAGCACCTCGCACTTCGACAGCACCGGCTGGTCGTCGGCAGGCAGATCGAGCTGGTCGTCGGAGAGATTGAAGATGGTCTTGATCTTCTGCAGTTCGGCGCCGAGCTTGCGGTTCAGCTTGTAGCGACCGACACGCGACAGGTCGTAACGACGGGACTCGAAGAATGCGTTCTCGAAGTACGCGCGCGCGGACTCGAGTGTCGGCGGCTCACCGGGGCGCGCACGCTTGTAGATCTCGACCAGTGCCTCGTCACGGGTGGGCGCGATGTGGCGCTCTTTTTCCCACTGACCCTCAAGGAAGTCGAAGTAGCCGACGAAGCGATCGAGGAAACCGGGGAAGTTCTCTTCGTCGTAGCCGAGTGCGCGAAGCAGTGTGAAGACACCGAGGCGACGCTTGCGCGCGACGCGCGTTCCGGCCGTGACGTCTTTGCCCGGCTTTTGTTCGACGTCGAATTCCAGCCACTCACCGCGGTACGGATGGATGGTGCCCTTGACCAACTGGTGCTTCGACAGGTTGCGCAGACGGAACCGTTCGCCCGGTTCGAAGATGACACCAGGCGAACGAACCAGCTGCGAGACCACGACTCGCTCGGTGCCGTTGATGATGAACGTTCCCTTGTCGGTCATCTTCGGGAAGTCGCCCATGAAGACGACCTGCTCCTTGATTTCGCCAGTATCGGCGCGCAGGAAACGTGCACGCACGAAGATCGACGACGAGTACGACATGTCGCGCTCGCGGCACTCTTCCATCGAGAACTTCGGCGGAGGACAAAGGTCTTCGTCGTTCGGGTCGAACTCGAGCTCGAGCTGCATGTTGCCGCTGAAGTCCTTGATCGGCGAGATGTCGGAAAATGCTTCGGCCAGACCTTGGCGCATGAACCACTCGAAGCTCTCGCGTTGGATCGCGATGAGATCGGGCAACTCAATGGGCTCGCTCAGATTGGCGAAGGAATACCGGTCGCGGGACAGCGGGCGTGAGGTCACAATTGACTCCTGGAGGCGAGCACGGGCAGGGGCGTGCAGGGACCCCAAAGACTCATGGAGAGGCAAAGGGGGCAACGCACGGCAACCGACAAGGCTACCGCTGGACCCCGAAAACGGACAACGGCGCGCAAAAAGGAAGACCCCCCTGATCGGGGCCCGCCGAATTGGGGTGAAAGGTAAGCCCACGACCCCCCGGTGTCAAGTACCCAACCCACCCAATCGGGGCGGAAATGACAAAACCCCGGGGTCTCCCCCGGGGTCCTGCCGTCTTACTCCGCCCGGCGAATTGCCGGAAAAACGTCTTACTTGACGTCGACCTTGGCGCCAGCCTCTTCGAGCTTGGCCTTGGCCTTGGCGGCGTCGTCCTTCGACACCTTTTCGAGGACGGGCTTCGGGGCGCCGTCGACGAGGTCCTTGGCTTCCTTCAGGCCCAGGCTGGTGAGCTCGCGCACGACCTTGATGACCTGGATCTTCTGGGCGCCACCGTCGGCGAGGATGACGTCGAATTCGTCCTTTTCCTCTTCAGCGGCCGCGCCACCACCGGCGGGCGCGCCCGCAACGGCAGCGACTGCCACGGGGGCAGCAGCGGTGACGCCGAAGCGCTCTTCGAACGCGTCGAGCAGTTCCTTCAGTTCGATAACGGTGAGGG
>CAZVPL010000159.1:0-3355 GCA_964629075.1 uncultured Bifidobacterium sp.
TGTTGGTATCTGGTTTCCAGCCTGAACCTGTGACGACGATTGTGTTGTTGCGTGAAATTGTCATCGCTCCGGATGGACTGAGCGGAACAAGGTTTCCTTGGAAGTCGAGCACATTTATTCGGAGTGAAACCGCGATCGTTGATAACTGGAGCGCCTGGTCATTGATTATGGCGACGTCTACCGGGTCAGATGAGCCCGTCTGAATGACGATGGGGTTATTCGTCGATGGTTGAGGCAAAGAGCCATTGATGAATACCGGAACGGACAAGTCGTACACGTTCAATTCGGAGTTGGCGATCTTTTCTTCAATCTGACGCTGTGAAATCGTGGTAGATGTTTCTGTCGATTTGAAAGTCGTCGGTGTAGAGACTGGCGGCGTGACCGAAGTCGTCGTGACGACGACTGGATTGACTGTTGTGACTGATTTCACGATTGTTGAAGTCGTTGTCGTGGTCGAGATGCGTGGGGCAGAAGTTGTCGAAGTGGTTCTTCGCGGGGCAGTGGTGGTGGTATTCCTTCTAACTGCAGTCGTGTTGGTCTTGGGCATCGTGGTGATCGAAGTGGCTACGGATGTCGTCGTTGTCGTCTCCGTAGATCCTGAGCTGGGGCTGGTATTCGCGGTAACGGTAGTGGTGGGACTTGTGGTGGTGGGACTGGTGGTGCTGGTGGTGGTTCCAGCTGGCCCAGTGACCACTACGGAGATTTGGAAAGTGGACGTACCCGCAGAGTTGGTGGCGGTCACCATGTATGTCGTGAGGCTTGATGCAGATGTTGGTGTGCCACTTATTCGGCCACTTGCGGAGTTGAATGAAAGTCCACTCGGCAACGACGGTGAAAAAGACCACGTAGTTGCTGCGCCGCCAATGTTCGTCGGCAGAAGCGCACTTATAGCCGTACCAACTGTGAGGTTGAGTGAGGAGGCTGCGTATGAAATGTCAGGCGCGAGAAGGGCGGAGGCAACACTGAGCACGACAGACGTGGTGTCGCTGCCAGCGCTGTTGCTCGCCGTGACTGTATAGGTTGCCTGAGCTGAAGTTGAAGTTGGTGTTCCCGATATTTGGCCAGTGGAGGAATTGAAGGACAGACCGGCGGGAAGGCTGGGGGAAACTGTCCATGAAGTTGCAGGCGAACCTCCGTTGGAGGGCAGCATGGGTGTGATCGCAGTGCCGGTGACGAAATTCGCCGAGCTCGGTGAATAGGAAATGTCAGGTTGAGACGCCACAACTTGGATGGTGAAAGTGTCCGACGTTGAACCTTGGGCGTTGGTCGCGGTGACGGTGTAGCTCGTTGTTGATCTGAGTCTGGTGGGGGTTCCGGAAATCTGACCGTTCTGGCTATTGAAGGCCAGTCCTGTGGGGAGGGTACCCGTGAGGCTCCAGGTTGGGTACGTGCCGGATGTGGTCGGCGTGATGGTGGTGATTGTCTGGTCAAGCGTCAGGGAATAACTCGCCGCGTAGTCGATCGTCGGTAGCACAGCCGCGGCAGTCACCTCCAATGAAACGACTGCCGTATCCGAACCCGCAGCATTGGTTGCGGTGATGGTGAAGCTGGTCGAGGAAATCGTTCCCGTTGGTGTCCCTGAGATTGCGCCGGTTGAGGAATTGATCGTCAATCCCGTGGGCAGGCTCGGGCTGATTGTCCATGACGTGACGGGGCTCCCCGAGTTCGACGGCGCGATGGTGGGCATCGATGCGCCGCTCACCACCGAGAGCGAATTCGGGTCATATACGACAATCGGTGCGACGACCGTCCAAACGACCTGAGTCGTTGCTGTTCGAGCATTCGATGAGAGCGTGACAGTATCTGTCCCCGCATTAGCTGATTCATAGCAAAGACTGGCAACTCCCTGGTTGTTTGACGTCGCCACAAGTGCGGTCGACGAGTTCACTCCGGTAATGCTGCCGTCGACACGCACGCCTGGAAGTGCCGCACCATTTGCATCTAGGACATTTACGTCGATGCACACCTCCTGCCCAACGTCACCGGCATAGCTCGAGTTCGTCTGCAGGGTGATGGAGTCGACGAGAGCAATAGGTGCAAGGCTCTGTCCACCCGTGTAGGCGTAACTGTTGGCGCTGTTTGCTCCGTAGACCATCACGCTGAAGGCCTGATTGGCGACGAGATTGTGTGAGCCCGTGGTGGTGATGACTTGCCCGAGGGACCAAACGGTTCCGTTTACGGTGAAGTCGACGAAGCTGTTCGGAGAGCTCTGTGATGGCGCCACGCCGTCAATTCGCAGTGACGAGAGCGCACTCTTGGGGATAGCGATGTTCAGTAGTTGGGCGCTGTTTCCCGTAGCACTTACTACCGTGTATTCGTTGAGATTTTGTTCGAAAGGCGCCAGATAGGCCATTGCAGGGTCGCCAGTTTGATTTGTCGATCCGTACCTGCCCCCACCTTTCATGGATACTGCTACTAGAACGGCCTTAGTTGAGGTGATGTGTAGTCCCGAATTGGTTGCAGTTCCCGTAGCCGATGCGCTTTCAAAATAGTTGTACTCGTAGTACTCGCCATCGCCGAGCGTTGCCACCGTCGAGCCGTTCACGCTCACCACGGTGTTCGCCTCTTTCGCCAGGATCTTGACCGGGGTTCCACCGTTGTTCTTGTCAGCAAATCCATTGGTGATGAAGTTCTTTCCCCACGAGTCCACGGGAGGTACCTGTTCGTACAGGACATCGCATGCACCAGACTGCCGTCTAGCCACGAACGGAAAGTAGGTGCTACCGTTGAAGCAGTCGTTTGAAGAGAAGACTGCTACTGGCTTGGATGAAGTGATTTTGGTGCCGGAGACGTCTTGCCCTGCGACAGTTGCAGACATCGTGTAAGTCTGACCAGCATTCAACGAAACGGTAAACGTCGTTCCCGCACTGCGTGACCCAGCAACTGTCTTCGGAGTGACTGAGATTGTCGTGGAGTTTTCGATTGCAAGAACCGAAACGCGACTGTGCCAGCCACTTTCATTTCTCATCGCCAATGCGCGGTACTCAGTTCCAAGATACGGATCAGGGATGATGACGGTTGCATCTGATGTGAATGCACTGTTGTTGTCTGCATAAACGGACGCAGGAACAGAAGTGGTGATTCTGATCATCTTTCCGCTGATCGTCGTGTCGGCGCTCGTCCCCGGGGAAGCCAAGTGTGCGGATGAACCAGTTCCAAGTGTCAATGTTGTTGCCTGATTGGCTGTCAATGTGAAGCTGGTTGTCGAGCCTCCACCGATCGACCATGTTCCTGTTCCGGATTCCGCACTCGATACATAGGCGAATGCCGAAGCCGTATCCAGGTTGGGAGGAATGATGAAACTGAACGAGGTTCCCAATGTCGATGGGGTGTCTGCCCGTGCGCTTTCGACCCT
>CAZVPL010000160.1:0-3337 GCA_964629075.1 uncultured Bifidobacterium sp.
ACGAGCCGTTGCCGCGCAATGCGGCGGGCAAGTTCTTGAAGCGCGAACTACGCGACTTGGTGGAGAAGGGCGCTTTGACGGCGGTCAGCCGCTAGGGCCGGACGGTGGGCCGGTGCGGCCCTATTGGAGACACCAGGGAACTGTGCCGCTCGAGCTCGTGCGAGTACCGTCGGGCATGGTGGTTCCCAACATCAACACCCCGTCGAAAATGGCGCGATCGATGTTGGCGCCCGTCAGGTTGACGCTGCTGAAGTGGGTGCAAAAGACGTAGGCCGCGGTGAGGTTGGCCCGCGTGAAGTTCGCAAGATCGAACTTGGCGCGGAAGAGGTAGCTATTCGTCATGTTGGCGCCCGTGAAGTCGGACATCCCGAAGTCGGCACCCTCGAACTTGGCGTCGGTGAAGTTGGCCCCGATGTACTTACCACCACGTCCTTTTGCGCCGGTAAGCAACGCGCCGGTGAAGTTGGCGCCGCTGAAGTCGGAGCCATAGAGGTCGGTCCAACGCAGGTCTGCGCCCGAGAAATCGGCACCTCTGAAGTTCCCGTAGAGGATCTGCTTTGTTCGGAAGTCGAATCCACGCAAGTTCGCGTTCTGGCAGTTTGCGTTGCGATCCCACTTGAGATCGGCGCAGCCGGGTGCCTTTGTTGTTGTGGTGGTTGTGGGCGGCAGGGTTGTTGTCGTCGAAGTCGTGGTACTTGTTGTCGTTGACGTTGTGGTGCTCGACGTGGTGGTGGTTTCGGCAACGGTTGTTGTTGTGGTGGTGGGGGGCGTGATGCCAAGTCCAGTGAGTAACGGCTTGGTGAGGACCGGTCCGTAGCAGCCCATCCAGAAATTTCTGCCGCTGCCCGACAAGACGATCTGCACCTTTTCGTTTGGTGACGTGGTGGTGACCGACAAGGTGAAGGCTTTCGGCTCGATGTTGGCCGCGCCAGTTTGGCGGGTGGTGGTCTTCTGTTCGTCGGCATCGTTGAGGTCGATCTTGAACCAGCCGTTCGGGTCGTTGGCGTTGATGTTTCCCGTTATCGCAAAGGTGACAGCTGTTGGTTTGGGAATCACGACTTCTTGGCGCACGGTGGCAGCCGAGCGGCCGAAGGTGAGCGATGCGGCCGTCCAGGTTCCGAGGGAGGGGCGTGCCGCAACGGGGTTGTTGGCGGCGCATCCGCTGTCGAGGGTGAAGCCGTCGCCGGTCCAGCCCCCACCGGTTGGGGCGAACTCGGCGTTGACGAGCTTCGCCTCGAGGGCCGAGTTCTTTGTCTTGGCCGTATCACGGGTTCCGTTTTCGGCGCACGCTGCGAGGCTGGCTGCGAGTGCACACGCGGCAAGGATGGCCAACTTTCGTGGCTTGCGATTCATTGTGTGCCCCTTTTCCAATCTGAACGGTGAGTCACCCTACGTTGATTGGGGGGCAAATATCGGTCAGCGCTTGATGGTGTTGACCGGCGGCAGCGGGGTGGTGACGGTGCGTCCCCGAGGTGCTGTGGTCGTCGGCAACGCGGCGTTCTTGGTGCGCGGCTTGATGGTGGGCACCGGAGTGGTGACGGTCTTCGGCTTCGTTGTCGTCGGGAGCGCAGCGTTCTTCGTGCGCTGGCAGTTGGGGCCCGAGTAACAGATGGGGATCGTGTCGGGCGCCTTCGTGGTGGTTGACCGGCGGGGCGAGTTGTACGTTTCGGCTCCGGCCGAACCGGATGCAACGATTCCACCTGCAATCGATGCAAGGGCGAATGCGGCAGCGACGATCGTGCGGCGTTTTGTCATGGGGTCAGCCTAAATCTTTCTCGAGGTTGATTGCTGGTCAGGCCTTGGGGCCGAAAGCGCGGGCGATGTAGATCCAGCCCCAGCGGTTGTTGGGGTTTCCGTATGACTGTGAGCCGTCGCTCATGATTTCGACGTTTCGGACGGTGCCGCCGCGTGAGTTCGCGGATGTGCCGGCGATCATTTCTTTCTTCACGCCCCAGACGACATCGAACCCACGATTCGCGGCGTCGGCGGGTTTCATGGCCCAGGTGCCACTGGTGAGGTCTTTGTCGGTGGCGAAGGTGACGACGTTGCTGTTGACGAGTTGCTGGAGTTCGTCCTTCGACGGAATGAACCAGTCGTCGAAGCCATTCTGCTTGTAAGCGTCGACGCGTGCGTACGAACCGGCAGCGGCGGGCTTGCCGTCTTTTGCGCAAGCGGCGATGACGGCGTTGGTTTGGGTGAGACCGTCGCCGAGTTTTCCTGTTGCGTAGCTGTCGTAGGCGCTGAGGTTGCAGGTGTCGGCAATGATCTGTTCGAACGCTTCGGGGCGAACTTCCATGTACTGGCCCCATGGCTGAGGTGTGGTAGCTGCGTAGAAGACGATGCCGCCGGCGGGGCCGGTTTGTCCGACCTTGCACGGGCCCTGCGCGGTACAGGAGTTCGCTGCGACTGTCGGTGCGGTCGCTGCGACAGTTGTTGGTGCAACGGTGGTGGGTGCCACCGGGATGGCCGTGGTTGGCGCGGCACTTGGTGCGAGCGTTGTGGGTGCGGCGGTCGGTCTCGTTGTTGCGACTGGCAGTGTGGTTCGTGTAGGCGCCGTCGTGGCGGTTTTGGGTTGAGTCGTGGCCGTCGCGCGCGGGACCGTGGTGGGTATGGACCGCGGGGCAAGTGTGGTGACCGATCTGACAGTGGTGGTCGGGAGGGCCGCGTTCTTCGTGCGTGGCGCCGGAGAAGCCGCAGTTGGCTTGCCGTTCTTGACCTTGGGTTCAGATGTGGAGTCACCGCCGCAGGCGGCAAGAGCGAGTGAGGCCAGAAGCGCGAGCGTGACGACGCGTTTTGTCATGGATTCAGACTAAAGCCGTTTTGCCGTGCTGTCTGGTCAGGATTGAAGGTGTGCAGCAAGGGTTTGGCCCTCGCGGGCGCGCAGGGCGGCGTTGACGCGCTGGCGCTCCATGACCTGTTCCAAGGTCTTCACCGATTGGGGGATGGGGTGTTCGGCGAAGAAGGCCTGCACGTCGGCCAGCTGCTCGGGGGAGTTGAGCAATTTCGTGGTGTCGATCATGCGGACGATGGTGTTGACCGGGAACTTCTCGTTGGCCTCGGTCCAGCGTTGGCGCACGACGCGCCAGGCAACCGAGCCGAACTCGCGGTTGGCGATGCAGCGATTGAGAAGGAACGGCGCATTCTGCGTTTTCACTTCGCCCGAGAAGGCGAACTGGCAGGCACGCTCGATGAGGTCGGCCGACTGGAAGTCGGCGAGTGCGTAAAGCGCGCGCATTTGGTCTTGCGGTGACTCGGCTGTTTTGAACTTGTCGACGAAGCGGTTGAACTCGGCTTCGCCACCGGTCGACGCAACGACGGTGGTTGCTGCTGCGGCGAC
>CAZVPL010000161.1:0-3174 GCA_964629075.1 uncultured Bifidobacterium sp.
AGGCTCCGACTACGACGACGCAGGCTCCGACTACGACGACGCAGGCCCCGACCACAACAACAACTGTTTCGGTCACCACAACAACTACGACAACAACAACTACAACGACTACGACGACGCAGGCTCCGACTACGACGACGCAGGCTCCGACTACGACGACGCAGGCCCCGACCACGACGACGGCGTCAGGGCCATCGACAACGCCTTCGACAACCGCGTCCCCATCTGGATCAACGGGGTCTGCACCTTTGCCGAGTATTCCGTCTGGGGGGGCTACTGCGCCGCCGTCGGTTCCCGGCGGATCGGCTTCACCGACCTGGAACACGGTCAATGAACCAGCCGAGTTAACCCTCCCGAGCGGGAAAATGGCAGCACGCGTCGACATTGTACCGACTGACGCGTGGGGTGTTGGCCTCATCGGAATCGTCGTCGCAACTGACGGCTCAGTGCTTGCTTGGGGTGGGCAAGGTAGTTTCGGCCGTAGTTCGACTCCGTCTGTGATTTCGAGCCTTGTCGGCGTCTCCTATCTCGACGTCATCGCGTCTTCAACTCCTGCTTTTCTGAGTACGGGTGACGATTGGTACACGTGGAATCCCAGAAGGTCATGGAGCTGTAATGGCCCCTGCGCAACTGTTGGTACTCCTGCGGTCTTCTACACGACGAATCCAAAATCCAATTTCCTAACGAGTCCTACGCCCGGCTTCCCCTCAGCTACATCGTTCATTCGAGTCGAAATCACTGATGCGGGCGACCTCGTCAAGGTGGACGGTGACGGTAACCAGACCAGCCTCACCCTGCCTAGCGGTCGGTTGGCACGTGACGTCTTGAATTCTTCCTCTTACGTACCTCTGGTTATCGCGACCGATGGAACGATGTGGTCATTTTGGAAAGGGTGGGGATCGTTCGCGGATTCGTGGTCGAGATATTCGTTTTCAGTGGCGGTCTCGAGGTTTGCAGGTCCGCAAGGGGCGTTTGTAGTGGATGTTGACGGGCACGTTTGGTCGTTGCAGAACGGGGCAGGGCCGGCAAGCGGAACCTGTGCGCTTCTTCGAGATGATGATGTCCCGTGGAATCACGTACGACGTCGAGTGAGTTCAAATGGTCAGTTCGGACCTCCATGGCAGGAGGATAACTTTGCCTTTAACTTCGACTCACCGTCTGTTCCTGCCACCTCGCGTAGAGAGCGCGACGATTGGAACTTCTGGGGTCATATTCCGAGCGTAACGGTTCGTCCGACGGCGAGCTTAAAGCTTGTCGCGTATTTCAAGGCAGCTTGCGGCTCGACGAGTGATCTATCAGCGATGTGGGACCTTGATGATGACGGAGTCTTCGACACTTCGACGTCGGCGACAGTGGTCGACCCGAGCGGTACATACTTGGCAACGCCGCGTCGCTCGAGTACCGATGGAACGTCGGAGTATGACGGGTTTGACTCAACGTGGCGACAGGCTGCTGTGACGCTGAACAGCGATGCAGTTGGTGGAGTTCTGGAATCTGGTCGCGGCCGATTCGTATCGGTGAAGTTCACTTCACCATTCGGGACGAAGACCGTTCGCTTCGCTGTCATTGCGCGTCCCGCGAAGCCAGCAGGCCGTATCGGAGTTTCCATCAATTCATCAGCGCGATTTACGTCCTCATCCGATGTGACTTTGAACATGGTGTGGCCAGAGGGGTCGACTACGGCAATCATTTCGAACGACGGTTCGTTCTCTGATGCACAAGAGGTGCCGGTAGCCGAGCAGGTTCGCTGGCGTCTGCCAGCGGAGGGGTCGGGTCTCTTGCCGACAACCGTTTACGTGCGATTTAAGGCGTTGGATGTCGACGGCGAAGGTTGGTCCCCATGGGGCGAGAGTGAGACCAATTACACCGACGACATTGTCTTGGATCTATCCCCGCCTGCGGTTTCGTCGGTGTCTGCGACGACGGGTGCATCGGTGAATACGGCGTCGGTGGTTCGCGCGATGACGGCGACTCGACGAGTCGTCGTGAGCCTTGATGCCGAGGATGCGGCGTCGGGAATTCAGTCGATGCAGGTGACAACAGATCCTGCGATTCCGGGGCAAGAGCTTCCGTTCAGTCGTCGCATCACGGTCAACGCTGATCGCGGAACGATTGCGGTACGTGTGAAGGACAACGTGGGGCAGTGGTCGCCATGGAAGTTCACTCGAGTTGCGGGCTTCACTGCTCCGGTTGCGGACCAACCAAGTACGCCCGCACCAAGCCAACCCGGTGGTGGGACACCGCAGCCATCGCCGTCGCCGAGTGTGCCCAGCGGAGGGGCGGCGCCGAGTCCGGCCCCGAGCCCTGCGCCGAGTCCGCAGCCGAGCCCGTCGCCTGTCGAGCCGCCTGCAGCGCAGCCGGATCGAGCACCAAGTGGCACGAGCGGACAGAGTGATTCCGTGCCCGCTGCACCACAGTGGGAATGGAGATACCCGAGCTACGTGTGGCCGTCGGTCGAGCCTGAAGCGAAGGAAGTGCCGACACTCAACCCGACGCGTCAGGTGGCGATCCCCGAAACCAAGGTGTCGTACTCGTCGCCGGCTCTCCGTGCAGGTGGCTCGGTTTCGTCAACGACGAAGGCGACTGTTTTGCCCGCGCAGCGCGGATCAGTTTCAACTTCTCTGGCTCCGATTGTGCCTGTCTCGGTGGGTGCGGCGGTTCGTCCCACGGTGGCAGGCGTGCCGTCGAAGGCAAACGTTGGAGTTGTCGTGACGGTCGGAGGCAAGAAGGTTTCGCTCGGCACCGTGAAGGCGACATCAAGCGGACAGGTCTCGCTGCCGACCCTTCAGTTCAAGAAGTCGGGAACGTACCTCGTCACCCTGACGACCGAGTTCCTCGGCCGCCCACGAGTGACGTACGTACGGTTGGCGGTCAAGCGCGGTCGTTAGCGACCGGAGCGGACGACCAGCTTGCGGAGCTCTTCGACGAACACCACGCTGCTCGCGACGGCGGCACAAATGAGCCACTGTCCGAACGAGATCGAGGTGACGTTGAAGAGATCTTGCAGTGGACCGACGACGGTGAGGAGCACCTGGAAGAAGCCCGACATGCCGAGGGCCGCCCACAGCCTCCAGTTGGAGATGGTGCGGCGGTTGAAGACGCTATGCGTTTCGTTGCGCGCGTTCAGGATGTTGAAGAACTGGAAGAACACGAACGTGCAGAACGCCATGGTTC
>CAZVPL010000162.1:0-3169 GCA_964629075.1 uncultured Bifidobacterium sp.
ACCATCATCGATTCGATCGACAACAAACTCTTCACGTATCCCGCCGACACGATCGTGCTTCCGGGCCACGGACTCGACACCACCATCGGCACGGAACGTCCACACCTCGCGGAGTGGGTTGAACGCGGCTGGTAGCCGCACGCGCACCCCATGTCCCAACGAACCCTCCATCGCGTTGTGGCCGTTCTCGGCTGCGCGTGCCTCGTCGTCTTGGTGTGGGCCACCTTCGCCTCACGCGGGGCCTCGGTGCGCCCCGACGAGCTCGGCTTCCTACTGAACGGCTGGGTGCTCACCGGCCACACCGAGACACTCTTCGGCGAGGGCTTCCGGTCTTTCTACACGGCCGGTTTCGGCTTCGTCACCGCCGCTGCGGCGGTGGTCGGGCGCAACATCAACACCCAGTACCGATTGTCACTCCTGGTGAACATCGGTCTCGTGGTGGCAACGGCCGCCGCGCTGTCCCGACTTGCCTTCCGCCACCTGGCGGTTGCGCGCCACACCGCGCGAAGCCTCGCCATCATCGTTTCACTCGCGCCCGCCGTCGCAGCCAACTCGCTGTTCGCCTGGTCGGAGACCCTGAACAGGTTCCTCTTCGTTGCCATCGTCCTGCTGGCGTACGAACACGTGCGGCGACCACGTTGGTCGACTTCGCTGACCCTCGCCGTTGCGTCGTCTTTCATGGTGATCGCACACGGGCGCTTCACGCTCGTGCCCGCGCTGGCCGTCGCGTTTCTCATCGTGAGCGCAAGCCCCGCACCAAGGCGTCATATGGTGATCACGCTGGCCGGCGTTGCTACGGCGATCGTCTCGTACTTCATCTTCACGCGGATCAACGTCTGGCTTCGTCGCGAGCTGTATCCGGCCGCCGGCGGTAAAGAGGGGCGCATGGTCGACAAACTGCTCACCGGGTCGAACCTGCCGAGTCTCGGCAGATCCGCCACCGGTCAGCTGTGGTACGTGCTCGCCACGTCGTTCGGTCTCGCCGCGGTCGGCCTCGCCATGAACGTTCGATCGATCGGCATGAGTGTGCGGCGCGCCCGCAATCTCGACTGGCTCGCACCGACGTTTGTTTTCGCAACGGCGGGCAGTGTCGCTCTTGCCTCGGCCCTGCAACTGCTGCGCGTCATCCGTCCCGACCACCTGGTCTACGGCCGCTACCTCGAGGCAGTGTCGCCGGTCTTCGTTTTGATCGGTCTCGCCGCGGTCGTTTCGGGCTCGGGTTTCGCCCGCCGTTCCTGGCTCATCGGCATCGCGGGGACGATCGCCTGCACCATGGTTCTCGCGGCCGCCGCCGGTCGCGACGAATTGCGAGCCATGACGAGCGAGAACAAATTCTTCGCCGTACCGAATTCGATCGCTCTCGACTGGGCGTTGAAGTTGACGAAACCCGCCGGCTACCTGTCGCTCACGATCGCCTTCGTCGCCGTTTCGGTTTTTCTCTTCGTTGTCGCCCGTCGAAACGGTCACCTTTTCCTCGCCGTTCTCGCGACGTTGTCCTTCGTCTTCACCGCATTCACGGCCGTACGTACCGTTGTTCCCTACCGCGACTACTTCGACCACGTCACGCTCGACAACTCCATCCGCAATCTGGTGGTCGGTGATCGTCGCGACACAACGATCACGTTCGACTCGGGTGGACTCGGCGGCCAGACTTACTACGACTATCGATACCTGCTGCATCCGGTGCAGGTCGAGCGCACCGACGTGCACTGGGTCGACAGAGAGTCCTTGCGTTGTGTCATTGGTGCGGTTGGCCGGCCACCGGAAGACAATGGCTGGATTGTCGCCGCATCCGAGAACAAAGCTTCATCTCGGGGCAAGCAGGAAACCGGAAACATCGTTCTCTGGATGCGCTCGGGAGTAGATTCTTGCTGACATGAGTCCTTCCGAGAACCTCTGCGACGTCAGCGTGGTCCTCCCCATCTACAACGAACGGGGCCACCTGCGCGAAGAGATCGACCGGATCAGGAAGGCTCTCGATGCGTCGAAGTACTCCTACGAAATCATCGTCATCGACGACGGCTCGAACGACGGCTCGGAACGCGACCTCGAATCAATCTCCGACATCCGCCTCATCCGTCACCCATCGAACCGTGGCTCCGGAGCCGCACGTCGCACCGGCACCAACGCCGCAGTCGGCCGCGTGGTGGTGTGGACCGACGTCGACATGACCTATCCGAACGACGAGATTCCCTGGCTCGTCGACCAAATGGACGGCTACGACCACGTCGTTGGTGCGCGTCGTACTGAAGAGGGCACCCTCAAGCTTTTCCGCAAGCCCGCGAAATGGTTCATCAGAAAACTCGCGAGCTACCTCACCGAAACCGATATCAAGGACCTGAACTCGGGTCTGCGAGCTTTCCGACGCGACGTCGCGGTGCAGTACACACACCATTTGCCGAACGGATTCTCTTGCGTCACGACGCTCACCATGTCGTTCCTCGCGAACGGCTACAGCGTCGGTTACGTACCCATCGACTACTTCCCGCGCGCCGGGCGGTCGAAGTTCCACTGGTGGCGCGACACCAAGCGCTATCTCCTGCAGGTCATCCGCATGACGCTGTCGTACAACCCGCTCAAGGTGTTCCTCCCTCTCGGAGGACTGCTGTTCGTCGTTGCAGTGGCGAAGCTCGGTTTCGACTGGTCGAGCCGTGACTTCCGCCTGTCCACCAACACTCTTCTCATCTTCTTCGCGGCGCTGCAGGTGACGACGCTCGGTCTTCTCGCCGACCTCGTCGTGCGCGCCACGCGCCGTCGGCTCGACGTCGACCCCGTCTGACGGCGGAGACGATGCACGGCCTCATCGCCCACTCCGGTTCGGAAGCTTCGGCTGCGCGGGCCACGATCGCAGCGCTGTCGGGCCACGGCATCGACAGCGTCACATCGAGCAACGAGTGCACCACAATCGCGGTCGTCGGTTCCGGCTCCGTCGCGACACTCCATCGCAACGCCAACGGCGTGGCGGCGTTCTACGGTTCGGCCGCGTCGCGTTGCTCGTCGTCCGCCGAGCGACTCCTCGATGGTGATCCTGACGACGTGGTTGCGGTGGGCTTCGGTTCCGATGGTCATCTGGTTGCGGCGGCTGGTCGCGGCAGCCACCGTCTGTTCGTGCACCGCACCGCGGGTGGTGACACGTGGGTCTCGACCTCGCTTCACTTGTTGCGGCGTG
>CAZVPL010000163.1:0-3137 GCA_964629075.1 uncultured Bifidobacterium sp.
TGGCCATCGCCGACTCTTCGGGCTCGGGCATTCTCTACACCCTCACCGACGACGACGCACTGATCGCCGCAGCCTGACAAAGATCAGCGCACGACAACAGGCACGACAGAAGACGAGCACACAGTTCGACCACGCACAACAGCCGTCACGGAGAACTTGTGAGAGCCCCGTCGAATCGACTTGAGCATCCACGTTGTCCGACCATTCGTGTCGCGAGCGACGACACGCCCGTTGTCTCGCACGGTCATGCGTGCGCCTTTTACTGATCGAGGACAAGTCAGCCTCAACCTCACTGTGGAACCACTCACCGAAAGCTGTAGCGATCCGACACGTGGACTCACCGTTGAGGTAGGGGCGAGTGAGGTAGGGGCGAGGCGATTGGTCGTGGCCACGATTTCGGGCAACGATGGCGTCGATGCGTGGTTGGCGGTGTCGACCGTGGTCGGCGTCGACGTCGTCGGCACAGCATCCGATGTGGCGGTTGGGTCGGTCGTATCCGTTGGCTCCTCAACGACGACAGCTGCGACCCATTCAGAACGTGCCCAGTGCGTCGCGGTCGGACGCGCACGAACCTGAATTTCCCCGGTGGGCACAAGAGAAAAGTTCTCCGATGTGTACCCACCAGCGTGAGTAACGACTCCGCCCGAACCAACAAAACGAACTTCTAATCGACCGCCCGCAGCCTGCCCTTGGCAACTAACTGTGGAGGCGCCCCGACTGCAGTTCACTGTAGGTGCCGCGAGAACACTGGGAAGCCTGAGAGCGGTGCGGTATTCAGCACCGTACGATCGGAAATCCTGACGTGTGTAATAGCCAATTACCGATACCCCGATTTTGTCGTAATCAGAGCCAAAGGTGAGCCCGTCACCGGAGATGACGATGCTTGGCCCGTTGTCGCCAACGGACGACTCGATTCGGTAGCCCGTCAACGACTGGCCCACCCCCGTTGTCATATCAGTCTCAACCTCGAGGGTTCCTGTCCAATTTGTGGCATTGTCTCCCGTGCATCGACCAATCACTCGTTGATTGGAACAACTGATCGTCGCTGCGCGCACCGAGCTAGCAACCGGAATCGATGCAAGCTCGGCAAGTGCACGGACTATTGCGGAGCGCTTGGAGTTCACCACAGCTGCGTTCTGATCCACGTCGGCGTATACCGAGGCACGATTCTCCTCCCCATCGGTCGCAGGCCAACTGCACGTGACCGTCGTCGGGCTACCAACACATTCAATTCCGGACAGACCCGAGACGAACAGTCCGGTATCCGAGACCATGGACCAACCACCTCTTCCGTAGAACCGGTAGTAGGAAGCTCCGACAACCCTCGAGATCCGGAGAACGAAACGATTCAATTCAACACCAAACGTAATTTGGGGCGTCGCAAGCGTGAGCGAGTCGAGCCCACTGATCGTGAACGGTGCAGAAATGGGACTCTTATGTCCCCGCGCATTCGCGACACGCGCAACGTACTGTTGCCCTGCTTGGAGATATTGGTTCGAGCATGAAAAGTCAGTACTCGTGTCCGAATCCTGAGTGCAACCAGCCACGAGAGATCCGGAGGTGTCATACAACCACAGCAAATCACCCACCGCGGCTGACTCAACAACGACCTTAACTGTGTCGGAACTACGTCTCGCCGTACTTTGAACTACCGGGGCAGGAATCGCGGACCTCGAAGGTTGAACAAGCGCAAGCCGGTGCATACTGTCGTTAACCACCGAAACCGCGTACTGCGAGGCAGCATCGAAGTCATCGATCGTGAGAACACCGCCCGGCATCAAGCTGCCGACGCTACGGCCATCAACTTTGACGGTCGCACCAGCATTCGTCGCGGCCCATGCTGCATCGAATGACAAAGTGCCTGCCGAGATCGACACAGGGACGTCGAAGATCGCCGAACGCGCAACCGTGACCGCGGCAGCTGCGTCGACAGCACCGGCGCCACCCAACCATCTCTGCGGCAAGGCATCGGTTCTGAGCCCACTGCAGGTTGGGGACACATAGTTCTGATCGCACGATGCCCATGTGGGTTGTTCGAAAATTGATGTATGGGCCCGTGCGGATGCCTGAATCACCGCCTGTACTTGAGCAGGAGTGAGGCTGGGACGCGCTTGGAGGACCAATGCCGCCACCCCAGCGACATTCGGCGCGGCCGCGCTTGTGCCATTGAACGTTTCGTAGCGCCAGACACCTGTCGTCATCACGTCAGTCGGGGCCGCGATGTCGACCTCGGGTCCGTACGAGGAGTACGACGCTCTGTCCCCGCTCTGTTCGATCGCAGCGACGGTGATGACGCCGTCAAGACCATTGGCCCAGCGATGGATCATGCTGGCTCGACGGCAAGTGACGTTCGGAATCGTTTGCCCGTTGGAGTAGCTGTACGCGTCGAGACACGCAGAGTTGCCTGCCGACATAACCACCACAACCCCCTGCGTCACAGCCCAGTCGATCGCGGCCACGGTCCCATCCCCCGAGCCCACACCAAGCGACATGCTGATGACGTCAGCGCCGTTCTCCACGCTCCATTTCACCGCATTAGTCAATGATCGACCCGGATCGATGGACCCAGAGTCCGTCAACGCGCGCGCAACAAGCAGATCTGCACCGGGTGCCACACCGGCGATTCCTTGACCGTCGGCTCTACTTGCCGCGATGATTCCCATCGCGTTTGTGCCGTGGTCTGTGTCGCCTGGCCCGCCCACGAAATCTTTTGTCGCGCGAATACGGCCCGCGAACTCACCTTCGTTGTCGACCAATCCTTCGTCAATCACGGCAACGGTGACCCCGCTACCATCAACTCCCTGAGCCCACGCTTCGGGAACACGCATCGCGGAATGTGACCATTGCGCGATGACCCCGCCTGCGGTGTCATCGACCGCCAGCGGGTAAATGCGATCTGTTGGCAGGCGCCTAGATGAAGACTCGCGTTCACGCTGCGCTTCGACCGATGGCGAGACGACGATACCACTCACAGTCGCACCAAGGAATAGAGCCGCACTGGTGATTACCGATCGCCTCCGAACCATCCGCACCGCCCAAACGTCACTCTAGTTCGACGACGATCTTTCCGGCGTTCGCGTTGGCGGCCATGTGTTCGTGGGCCTTGGCTACGTCGCTGAACGAATAGCGCGAGTCGA
>CAZVPL010000164.1:0-3128 GCA_964629075.1 uncultured Bifidobacterium sp.
CGCGAGAGTGAAACCTGCATTACGCCATCCGTAACGCCCTGGCAGACATAGTCAAAGTGAGGAGTTTCTCCGCGAACTACGACGCCAAGTACAACTGCTGCATCGGCGCCTGAATCCAGCGCATATTGTGCTGCGAGGGGCAATTCAAATGATCCTGGAACAAAAATGACAGGACTGATTGTCACCTTTGATTCTAAAAGCGCGCGCTTGGCACCAGCAATAAGCGCATCGCATACTTCTTTATGCCAGCTAGCTGAGATAACCGCTACCTTAAATCTACTCATATCCCCAAGGCTAATTTTTGGAACTGCACCTGACATTATTTATGTCCTAACCTTTCGCGCTTTGTCTGGATGTACTTTTGGTTGAATTCATTTAAGTCGCCGTGAAGATCCTCTGCAGTTGCAGAAATTCCTGCCTCGAGAAGCGTCTGTAGTTTTTGCGGGTTATTTGTCAGCAAAGTTACCTGCAAAAGGCCGAGTTGATGAAGAATCTCTACAGCATCAGCAAAATCTCTTTCATCAACGTCATGTCCTAAAGCAAGATTTGCTTCAACGGTATCAAGGCCTTGGTCTTGTAGTTCATATGCTCGAATTTTCTCGGAGAGTCCAATTCCTCGCCCCTCTTGATCGCGCAGATAAATAACTAGACCAGAACCATGAGATTCGATAAGGCTCATCGCTCGTTCAAGTTGGGAGCCACAATCGCAGCGAAGTGAACCCAGAACATCACCCGTCAAACATTCGGAGTGGATTCTTAAAAGAGCTCTCTCATTCTTTGGTAAAGCGCCAAATTTTAGGACTGCGTGATCCACGCCGCCCCGTCCACTAAAAGTTGTGATCTGCCAATTCTGGTTCTGATCTGAAATCACGTTGCGGCGCGGTAGATCCGCCCAATGTAGCGGGCTTGCCTTTCGATCTGACGTTCTTGGATTGTCTTTACTCTCATCTCGCAAAAGTTGGACAAGTGTTGCGATAGTCACTACAGGTATCTGATGTTGGACTGAAAACTGTTGGAGTGCACTGCCACGCATCATCGAACCATCTTCGTTAACAAGTTCACTGATGACTCCAACTTCAACGTCTCCGACCATGCGACACATTTCTACAACAGCCTCAGTATGACCTTGGCGTCCCAGTAATCCATTTTCATGAGCAATCAGAGGAAAGATGTGACCTGGTCTGACAAAGTCTTCTGCAGTGGCTTTCAAATCGGCAAGGGTGCGAATCGTGTTTGCGCGCTCTTCGGCGCTGATACCCGTAGTGATTCCAGCCTTTGCATCAACGGTAACTGTAAACGCAGTTCGCTTAGTATCTTGGTTGTTCTTCACCATTAATGGAAGATGGAGTTCTCGTGATCGAGCTTCGGTCATTGCAACGCAAATTACTCCAGAGGTATATCGAATCATGAAGGCGAGTTTTTCTTTCGTTGCAGCGCTCGCAAGAAGAAATAGATCTCCTTCGTTCTCGCGTATTTCATCATCAGTAACTATGACAAAGCCGCCTTTTTTAAAGGCGTCGAGAGCGCTCTGTATCTGGGAGTTATTCATGACTCAACCCCCCCGTTCTGTGCGCCAAGCAGTCGCTCCACATACTTAGCAAGAACATCAACTTCAATATTTACTCGCTCTCCAGGCTTCTTATCTCCAAGAGTCGTTTTCTCAACAGTCTCCGGAATCAGCCACAGAGTGACCGTTCTTGTACTGTCCACAATTTCTCCGACCGTGAGTGAAACACCATCTACACATAGCGAACCTTGATTTACAACATACTTTGCGAGATGCGCTGGAATCTCAACAACAAATTTTTGCCACTTCTCTCCCATCGCATTAGTTACGACTATTCCTATGCCATCGACGTGTCCTTGAACAATATGTCCCCCGAGACGCGCATCGACTCGTGTTGCTAATTCGGCGTTGACTCTCTCTCCGACTGCCAGATCCCCCAAATTGCTAAGTTTTAAGGTTTGCACCATCACATCAGCCTTTACAAGTGTATTTTCGATAGCGATTGCCGTAAGGCATACGCCATTAATGGAGATTGAATCTCCGATGCTAAGTTGATGGGCTAAGTTTGTTTCAAAAGTAAGAACTGATGATTCATTTCGCTTCTCTATCCCGCGAATGATCGCTTTATCCTGCACTAGTCCAGTAAACATTTATCGCCCTTCCGTTAAAGAAGTGAGTTTCGGCGATGAGGAAGCAAGCAACTGAATCTTTATATCTTCGCCGGTTCTTGCTATTTCCCCATAAGTAAATGAGATTCGATTCTCCAGAGAACTTACGCCGAGATCTGAGACGAACGATGTTCCAGCGCCAAGTAGTGAAGGTGCCTGATAAAGAAGAATCTCATCTATCAATCCAGCTCGAATTAGTGCGCTATTAAAGCTTGAACCCGCTTCAATCAGTAGTTGATTCCACCCGAACTCTTGCGCCATAGAAATTATTTGGTTGAAATCCCGTGACCGTATGTATCGTGTTTCAGCTTTAGCGTTATTTATATTGAATTGCGCAGGAATGGAACGCTCCCCCATGACGACACGGATGGGGTTCTTTTTTCGTCCCGAAGGGTTGACTTCATCCCCAAATCGCGGAGTTAGATCAGGATTATCGGCCAACACCGTGGCGGTCGTAGTGACAATGGCATCAGCCTGATTGCGCAGCAACGCAACGTCGCGCCTCGACTCTTCAGATGTAATCCATTTCGACGTTCCATCTGCTGCTGCAATCTTTCCATCAACTGTGGCAGCAATTTTCGAGAGAATCCATGGTTTGCCTGTAACGATCTTCTTCAACCAGGCACGATTTGTAAAAGCGACTGTCTCTGTTTCTATTCCCTCTATCACTTCAATACCCGCACTCCGTAATTTCTTAGCGCCACCTTCTGCAATCGGGTTAGGGTCACTCACTGCAAATACAACGCTCTTAAATTTCGCCTCAATAATGGCGTTAGAGCATGGGCCAGTTTTTCCATGATGGTTACATGGCTCTAACGTGACAACCAGCGTGCATTGAGAGAAATCAGTATGTCCGGATAACTGGGCGATTTTTATTGCGATTACTTCGGCGTGCTCGCCACCGGCGTGAAAACCTATTGCAATCTCTTTATCTTGGGCATCAAGTATGAGAG
>CAZVPL010000165.1:0-3093 GCA_964629075.1 uncultured Bifidobacterium sp.
CCTCGATGGCCTCGCCCCATGTCGCCGGTGCTGCAGCACTGATTCTCGATGCCGCGCCGTCATCGACACCCGACGAGGTTGCGCGCGTCCTCGGTTATGCCGCCACGCAGGGCGTCGTCACCGATCGCGGCGACGGTTCGCCGAATCTGCTGTTGTACATCGGAACCGATCAGCCCACGCCGCCCACCACGTCGCCGGCCACGACAACCACCGTGGCCACGCCAACGCCGGCCTCGGCGCCGGAGACAACGACAACATCTGCGCCGGCGCCCGCCGACGCTTCAACCACAACCGTCGCAACGACGACGACCGTTGCTCAACAGTCGATCGGCGTTCGTTCGGTCGCTGCGCCGGACTTTGGTGACGCGCCGCAACCCGAAGCGACGATTCTTCGCACAAGTGCCGACAAAGTGCTGGTGAAAATCAGCAATGCCCGTGGACTCGTCGAGGTTCTCGTCAACGGGAAAATAATTCTGAAGACGAAGAAGCGCGTTCTGTTGCTGAAGTCCAAGGGCATCGGTTCCAAGCGCGTCACCGTGCGCGCCTCACGCGCGAAGTAGGCGCCGTAGTATCGACCTGTGGAGAGAAATCGGCGTCGAAGGCTTCACGCCGTTGCGCTCGCGGTGACTGTTTCGATGTTCGTGGGGGAAATTCCACGACCGGTGTCCGCATCTGCGCCCGCCGAGCCGTACATCGTTGTGGTGAACGGGGACCGTGCGGTCGAAGTCGTCGCCGGTCACTTCGATTCAATGAGTGTCGAGATCAATTCGGAACTGAAGGGTGCCGTCGACTTCGTCGCGGTGAATCTCGACGCCACCCAGCTTGACGACATTCGCAACCGACCGGGTGTTCGTTGGGTGGAGCCCGACGCAACGGTGACTTTCGCTACCGAACAGTCGATTGCAATTTCCCAAACAGCCGACAATTGGGGTCTCGACAGAATCGACCAAACTTCATCCACACTCGACCGTAAATTTCGCTATGCGGCCGACGGTTCGGGAGTGAACATCTACGTGCTCGACACCGGCATCCGTCGTAGTCACGCGGAATTCGCCGGTCGGGTCGACACCGGGTACTACGTGCCGACCGTGAACATGGGTTCGGGTGGTCCCACGCACACATTGACATCGACCGACGACGATTGCGGACACGGCACCCACGTCGCCGGAATTTCGGCGGGCACCACCTACGGCGTGGCCAAACGCGCGACGCTCGTGCCGGTCAAGATCTTCCCCGGTGGTTCCGAGGCAATCTGCAACGCCGGCACAGTGGTCTCGGCGTTTCTCGCGGGAATGCAATGGGTCATCAACGATCACGCCGCAGGCGAGCCCGCCGTCGTGAACCTCAGTCTGGGCACGGCGATTCAGTCGGACTCGCTCGATGCACAGGTCAGGGCTGTCGTCGCCGACGGCATATCTGTCGTGGCAGCCGCGGGCAATGAAGGCACTCTCACGAATGCCGCGGGTTACATCGATGCTGCAACGACACAAACTTCACTCAGTCCGGCGTGCACGTCAAAGCGTTCGCCGGCGACCGCCGGCATCTTGACCGTCGGCGCGACGGGGGGTGTCAGCGGCAATGTGTTCACACGCGAAGACGACGAGGCGCCGTATTCGAACCACGGGCCGTGTGTCGACATTTTCGCCCCGGGCACGAACATCAAGTCGGCGTGGCCGGTCGCCGGATTGCCGTCCAACGATCTCGACGATCCGGACTTGTTCCCCGGCAACTACTCCGACTCGGGCACCTACAACAAGAGTGGAACATCGATGGCGGCCCCGTTCGTAACGGGGGCAATTGCGATGTTGCTGCAGGAGACACCGGCGGCGAGCCCTGCGGAAGTGACGTCGCGCATTCTCGCCAATGCAACCCGCAACGCGCTCTCGATCCTGCCGCGAGTGGGTGGAGGTACGGCCTCGCCGAACGTCTTGTTGTACACGTGTGCATCAAATTGCGTCCCGAGCGCGCCCCGAAATGTTGTGGTGACTCGCGCCTCGCGTACCGAGATCGACGTGACATGGGAGGTCCCTGAGTCGAATGGTGGTTCCGTGGTCACCGGCTATACCGCAACCGCAACCGCGGTCGGGGCTTCGACCGTTTCGTGTTCATCGTCGACGACAACATGCAGGCTCTCGTCGTTGGTTCCCGGAACGGCGTACTCCATCACCGTCTCGGGCTCGAACAGTGCGGGCGGCGGGGCGTCATCGGCCGCAAGAACGATGACGGCAGGTGTTGCACCGTCGACGCCGGGAACGCCCACTGTCGTGGCCGGAAACGGCGAAGTGAAAGCGACGTGGACCGCGCCTGCCGACAACGGAGGCATCGCGGTCTCGAAGTACACCGTCACGTCGAATCCTGATGCAAAGTCCTGTTCACCGGTCGGTGCCGAGTTGTCCTGTGTCGTATCGGGGCTGACGATCGGCACGAAGTACACGTTCACCGTTGCGGCCACGAACGAAGCGGGTTCAACGGTGTCCGCGGCCTCGGCATCGGTCGCACCGGCGCTGCCGTGGGAGTACGTGCCGGTGTTTGCTGCGGTGGTTCCGGGAAACAAGAAAGTCGACCTGCAGTGGACCGAGGCGCGTGTGCTCGGTAATGCACCTGCGGGATATTTCACCGGTTATGTCGTGAAGGATGCGACGGGTGCAGTGGTGTGCACCACGACCGAGTTGAAGTGCAGCGTGAAGAATCTGAAGAACGCCGCGAAGGTGTCGTATTCGGTCGAAGCGACATCGATCGCCGACTCGTCGCAGGTGGCTGCATCGGGTGACGTCATCGTCGGGGGAGTCCGTCAGCTCGCCAACGCGATGCGAAAGAAGACGAGCGCGCTCGTGTCCAAGTTGGCCACCACCAATTCCAAGGGCAAGGTCACCTGGCGTTCGTTGTCGGGTGGTTGTCGCATCACGCGGGGGATCGTCACAGCCCCGGCCACCGGCAAGGTCTGCAAGTTGCGCGTTTCGGTCGCCAAATCGGGGGCGTTTCCCGCCCAGACCCTGACCATCTCGGTGCAATTACTGTGAATTCTTAAGGTTGTGGAATGCAAGCACCAGTTGCGCGGCTATGTAACGTCCCGTAACCTTGGGCTCACCATCA
>CAZVPL010000166.1:0-3072 GCA_964629075.1 uncultured Bifidobacterium sp.
GAGCCTGACGCACCAGTTTCATCAAGTCGACCAAGTCCTGTGGCCGGCCGAGCGCCCACTTGTTCGCGACGAGATCGCTTTTCCCGATGACGGGAAACTCGACGTCATCCAACGTCGCGATGATGCGGCGTTCCCAGGCGTCGTCGAATTCGACACCGGTGATCGAAGTCATCACGTCGATGCGATCGGGTGAGTAGCCCAACTGAAGAGTGAGGTCGGGTCGAAGGAAATCGGCCTGTTCGATCTCAAGTGATGAAAACCCAAAATCATCGAGGGCTTGCTTGAGGGCGAGGGCATTGTGTTGGTCCATCCACACCCACACGTCAAGGTCGTCAGTGGCTCTCGGCAGACCATGTGCCGCAAGAGCGAACCCGCCGACGATCAAGAAACGAACGTCATTGGCGATAAGTAATGCGAGAAACTCTTTGAAGTCCTCTTCCAGGTCCATCCGGCCTCCCAAAAATCCGCCGGCGTAAGTACGTCACGTCGGCCATCCGTGAAGAAGGCGATTGGGTTCGCCAAAAGCGGAGGAGGCTGTCCTCGGATTCCTGGAACGTGACGACTTGAGCGACGCGCGCGATGCGTCCACGTGGTGGTCGATCGGCGGTCGGTTCCTGGATGGTCACGTGACCAGTCTAGGAAACGGGTGTCTTCAGATTCGGCGTGTGCCGTGCTCATATTCGGCGTGTGCCGTGCTCAGATTCGGCGTGTTCCGTGCTCAGATTCGGCGTGTGCCGATGCCGTGGTAACTGCTGGTGGCAAGGGCGTGGTCGTCTTCAACGATGCGTCCGGCGTGCCACACCGTGATCTTCAGATCAGGTTCGGCGCCGGCGGGCTCCATGCGCAGCCAAGCGAGCGGACTGCGACGACGCTCACCGTGGCGGCGCAGCGCCGCTCGGAAGCGGTCCTTGGTGTCCTGGCTGAAGTACTGCCAAACGATGGAGTGAAAGACGACGGTCGGTTCGTCTGCGAGCTCGCCGAGTTGCCCGTCGATCCAATCTGCGGCGTCGGCCTTGGTGGGTGGGTTGTAGAGGGGACTGGTGGAAGCGATGTCGAGTGCGGCGTGCAGTCGATCAAAACGTTGTTGTTGGTCGGGCCACACGAAGGAGAGAAGCGTGAGGCGCCGTTCGGGGTCGCGAATGTCGAGGGGTGCAATGTCGCACCCGGCGCGTGAGGCGACTCGTGGACAGCGAGAAATGTCGACGGCTGGTTCTCCCCACGCATCTGCCTCGAAGCGAACCCGCGAGTCGGAGGCGCCGTAGTTGCCGTCTGCATTGTCGAAGAAGAACCGGTCGAACAGCAGATTGAGTCCGCTCGACGAGCCAACCTCACGGAAGTGAAAAGAGTCGACCCCATGCGTTCGGCCGAAGTGGGCGAGACCCGTGACGAGCATCGTCGTGCGTCCGACTTCGTTCGTTTGCACCGTGCGGTTCAGCCCGTCGACGATCGCGTCGCGGTTCGACTCGAGCGTTGCGAGGAAGTCCTCGACAAGTGACGGCCCGGGTGTGCCGCCGACGCTCGGATAGTGGCGCGCGAGGTTCGGCGCATGACCCGCGAGGACCTCGCGGTGTGCCGCGCCGACAATGCGCAAGGAAACCGCGTCACGACCGGCACGTAGATCAAGATCCTTTGTCAACTCGTGCACGATGCCGTGCGCCGCAAGGTCGTCGGCCAGTGCGAGGAGAATCGTTTCGTGAATCTGCGAGCCGAGGGCCGCACATGCGCGCGCCTGAATCTGCAGCGCTTCGAACAGGCTGGGTTCGGGCTTGGCCATCGTCGTTTCCCCCGGTGGCAACGTAGTGCAAATGGTCGGCATTTCAGGTGGCGCGTCGTGCCAACATTGAGGCGTGAACATTCTCCCCGAACTGCACGAGCGCGGCCTCGTCCACGACACGACGGCGGCCGACCAGCTCGGCGCTCGTCTCGCAGACCATTCGGTGGGTGTGTACGTCGGGTTCGATCCGACGGCTGATTCGCTGCACGTCGGTCACCTCCTCGGTCAGTTGATGCTGCGCCGCATGCAATTGGCTGGTCATCGCCCGTTCCCACTGGCAGGCGGAGCAACGGGCATGGTGGGTGATCCATCGGGACGCAGCGAAGAACGCAACCTGCTCGATGCCGAGACCCTGGCCTACAACGTGTCACGTATCGAGTCTCAGTTGCAGCGCCTTCTCGATTTCTCGCCCGGCAAGTTCCAGGCGACATTGGTGAACAACGCCGATTGGACGACGAGCATTTCCGCACTCGAGTTCCTGCGTGACGTCGGCAAACACATCACCATCAACCAGATGCTCGCGAAAGATTCGGTGAAATCACGTCTCAATTCCGAGAACGGGTTGTCGTACACCGAGTTCAGCTACATGTTGTTGCAGGCGAACGACTTCCGTCATCTCGCCGCCGCGCACGACGTCGAACTGCAGATGGGCGGAAGCGACCAGTGGGGCAACATCACTGCAGGCATCGATCTCATCCGCAAGACGCTCGGCCGCGCCGCACACGGCCTCACCTGGCCGCTCGTCACGAAGAGCGATGGCACCAAGTTCGGCAAGACCGCCGACGGAGCAGTGTGGCTCGACCCTGCGCGCACCAGTCCCTACCAATTTCGACAGTTCTGGGTGCAGCAGGCCGACGCCGACGTGGCTCGGTACTTTCCGCAGTTCTCGTTGCGTCCCATCACCGAGTGCCGCGAGATTCTGGCGTCGCACGCTGCCAAGCCCGAGCTACGCGAGGCACAGCGCCTGCTGGCGCACGAAATCACTGCGATGGTGCACGGCGACGATGCGGCCCGTGCCGCCGACGAGGTTGCATCGATTCTTTTTGGTGGCGACCCGACGCAGGCGAGCGCCGCCGGTTTTGCCGCGATTGCCCATGAAGTTCCGTCGTCCGTTCTTGCGTCCCTACCCGACGAGATGGCGCAACTTTTGGTCGATACCAAGGTCTGCGCGTCGAAGTCCGAGGCCCGCCGCACGATCGAACAAGGCGGTGTCCGCCTGAACGGCTCACCCGTTGCGCTCGACACCAAGCCCGCCGATGTCGCTGCGTTACATGGCCGTTATTTGCTTCTCCGCCGCG
>CAZVPL010000167.1:0-3053 GCA_964629075.1 uncultured Bifidobacterium sp.
GTGGAGCTAAGGGGAATTGAACCCCTGACCTCTTCCATGCCATGGAAGCGCTCTGCCAACTGAGCTATAGCCCCGTAAGGGTTCTCGTACTTTATCGGGCGCGGTCGGTGTCCACCTACTGGCGCCAGTCGACTTTGGGGACGTCTTTGTAGAGGCGCTCAATCTCGTAGTAGCGGCGGGTTTCTTCCGCGAACACGTGGACGACGACGTCGCCGTAGTCGACAAGCACCCAGAGTTGTTCGCTCATGCCTTCCGTGCGCAGTGGCGACCGGCCGTACGTTTCTCGGATCCGCGAGGTGACTTCGTCGGCGACAGTGGCGACGAGGCGGCGGTTGCTGGCGCTTGCAAGAACGAAGTACTCGGTGATCGACAGCACGTCGCCGACGGCGATGACGAGAACGTCATCGGCCTTCTTGTCGTCGGCGATGCGCGCAATTTCGACGGCGAGGTCGCGTGAGTCGATGTCGATCACTGGTCGGCCTCGGGCGATGTCGTTGTGGTGGTGCCGGCAATGACACCATCGGTCGGATAGTCGCGCACGAACGTGTCGAAATCGAGGCCGAGCGTCAGGCGCATGTCGACGCCCTCGACGGGAACCTTGTCGCCATGAATTTCCAATGCTCCGAGAATCGAGGCATAGCCGGCGACTTCGGATTCAAGTTCACGGTCGGCAATTGCAGCGACGGTTGCCTGTTGGGGTGCGTCGCTGATCTCGCGAATGAGGACGATGTTGACGCCGAGCGAAGCGAGGCGGAGAATCGCTTCGCGGGTGACCGCTGCGTCGTTGAACGGACTGTCGATTTGCACGTTGATCGACGGCAGCAGCGACGAGACGGACGACGGGACCACGCTTGCCGTGACCAGGATGATCTCTGCGCGGTCGAGGGAGTACCAGTCGAGACCGTTCGGGTTGGCTTCGCCTTGGGGTAGCGCCGAACCGGCGAACTGC
The DNA here is from genome assembly GCA_964629075.1 of uncultured Bifidobacterium sp. GTDB lineage: Bacteria > Actinomycetota > Acidimicrobiia > Acidimicrobiales > Ilumatobacteraceae > F1-20-MAGs119. Next base: position 950 of record CAZVPL010000167.1, read on the forward strand.
CAGACCTGCACCTGTCCCGCCATCAACCTGTCGATGAACGTCTTCATGTCGATCGCAGGCGCGGCGACCACCGTGGTCGTGTCTGCGTCGGGCTCGGACGAGGTGGTTGTCAATGCAACCTCGGGACTGCGCTGGCTTGCACCGACTCCGACCCACAGCGACTTCAGCAGGGGCAACCGCGCTGATTCGGGTGCACCCGGCTCGATGGCCGCAAGTGCCTTGGCCACCTGTTCGGCCGTGATCGACTGACGTCCGGCGGGGAGAACGTCGGTGTCGACTCCGCCGAGGACCCCCTTGACCGGTCGGTCGAATTCAACCGTGACGCTCTGGATGGACGAAAGAAGCGGTGCGAGTTCCGATGCCGTGACCGCGGCGGTGGTCGTGAATGTGACGTTGAGAAGAGCCTCGACATCGGCGGTGAGCGCCGCAATGCCGCCCGAAACGAAGGAGTCGTAAAGCCGTCGTGGTTCTTCACCTGCCGCAACGACCGATGCCGAGTTGACGGGAATCGAGACCACGGTGCCGCCGAGGCCGCCCGGTGCGAGAGCGAGCATCTGGAGCGACGCGAGGCGACCACCCGCATCGGACACCGCGAGAAGCGCCGCGGGAGTCGACGGAATGCGAATGACATTCGAGGTGTCGACACTGTCGCCGTCGGTGGAATTGAGAAGCGAGTTTCCGGCGAGAACGAGACCCGATGGCAGCACCAACGCGCCGACGAGACCGCAGACGAGTGCCAACGTCGTTCGACGTCGGCGACGGGATTCGATCGCCGTCACAGTTGGGCACCGACGCGCAGGCCGTAGAGGCCGCGCTTGCGGATGATGTCGACAACCGCATCGGGAACCAGGTAGTCGAGCGGTCGCCCGTCGGTGACACGACAACGCAGGTCGGTGCTCGAGACTTCGAGACGTGGCACTTCGACACGTCGCCAGTCGAAGTGAGAAGGCAAGTCGACGGGTGAACCCGGTCGATCAACGACAACCAGCGTCGACATGGCCGCGACTTCAGCGACGCGGTCCCACGTCACGATGTTGGTTGCCGCATCGTCACCGACAATGGTGAAGAATCGCGCGCCGGGGTGCTTCACGCCGAGCGCCTTCAACGTGTCGGCGGTGAAGCTCGGTCCACCGCGTTGAATTTCGTCGGCGCCGGCCTCGAGCCCGTCGACGCCCTCGACGGCGGCCTGCACCATCGCGAGACGATCGGCCGCCGGGGACACGCTGCGTGCGCCGGTCTTCTGCCAAGGGTCGTTCGCGACCATGAGAATGACGAGGTCGAGGGAGAGCGCGTGACGGACGTTGATGGCGGTCACCAAGTGCCCGAGGTGGGGCGGGTCGAATGTTCCGCCAAAGAGTCCGATTCGCAAGGGCACGAAGTCGAAGTCTATGAGTGGAAAGGCCCGGAAAGACCGAGAAACCCTTGCAGTGCAAGGCTCACAGTTTTTTGTCATTGACCCCGTGACAGAGTCGCAACGATTTGTTATTGTGACCAATCCCCTACAAGGTTGGGCTGCAAATTCCAACCTGACCCCCAGAAATCCCCCACCCACCCACTCTTCAACCGCCTGGCTTTGCACGCTCTCGAACCAGATGGCCCCCAACTGAGCGACCGACTCACACAACCCCCATCACGAACACGGATTGACACATGAACGACGCAATTGGTCTCTACCTCAACGACATCGGCAAGGTCGCCCTCCTCACCGCCGAAGACGAGCGCACGCTCTCGAAGGCGATCGAAAAGGGTCGCGAAGCTGCTGCACGTCTCGCCGCGGGTGAGCGTTCGGCCCAGCTCCGCAAGGACATGAAGGCAGCGGCAGCGGCAAAAGACCGCTTCATCCGCGCCAACCTCCGCCTCGTGGTCTCGATCGCACGCCGCTATCCCCTGCCCCAAGGCATGGACCTCCTCGACCTCATCCAAGAGGGCAACCTTGGTCTCGAGCACGCAGTCGACAAGTTCGACTGGCGTCGTGGCTTCAAGTTCTCGACGTACGCCACGTTCTGGATCCGCCAGGCCATCGGTCGCGCACTCGATCAGAAGGCGTCGCTCATCCGTATTCCTGGTGACCGCTCGGCCAGCCTGCGCGCTGCCCTGCGTCAGT
>CAZVPL010000168.1:0-3050 GCA_964629075.1 uncultured Bifidobacterium sp.
GCGACGGCGCGCACCACAACGGTGATGGTGCGGGTGGTCTTTTGAACCTTGCCCGCCTTGGCAGTGGTGAGAGACAGCGTGCACAGCCCGGCGTCTTTCGGAGTGGTGAAGAGCTTGCCGTCCTTCGTGACCTTGCAGCCGCCGGTCGCCCGCCACGTGCGCTTGCCGCTCGACGCAGGGGTGATCAACTTTGTTGGGTCGATTCGGGTGTCGCGTGCGAGGACACGCACCGGCTTGATGCCAACCAGCGGCGCCACGTCGGCTCCGCTGCTTGATGCGCTGACTGTCGCGATGGAGAACGTGTAGGTCGTCCAAGGTTCGAGGTTCTTGAAGACACACGAGTTGGTCGACGTCGTGCACTTCTGGCCCCCGGGACTTGCGGTCACCGTGTACGACGCGGACGATCCGACCAACGACTCGGGCACCGACCAACGGACATCGACGGCTCGGTCGGCTGGTGTACCGAGAACGGTGATGATCGGCCGTCTCGTGGGGTTCGCCTGAACGACTTGGGTCGGGACAACGATGTCGGCGCCGAGTCCCGGCGGTGCGGTGACCGCTGCCGCGACGGGTGCTTGCTCCGCCGCTGCGGGGGCGTTGCCGGTTGCTTCCGGTATGGCAACCGGCGGCACTGCAGGTGCTGTGGCACCAAACTCGGTGCGCGAGTCGTTGATGATGTCGGCGACGCGCCTCACCGCGGGGTCCGGAGTTTGCGGTGTGAAGTTGATCAACTTCCCACTGTCGTTCAAGAGAACCGCGTAGGAGTACTCACCTTTGATGGCAAGGTCGAGCTTGCTGTTGGTGTCTTCGGGGATGTCGAGTTCGAGACCCGTCGTGGCGAGGACAATGTTGCCCTCGGCGCTGACGGCCAATGACGGAACCGCCAGTGGGACCTCCGCCCCGAGTTCATAGAGAGACACGTAACTATTGCCCTCGAGGCCGAAGGTTTGGTCGGGCAGGCCGTCGCGGGTGTAGCGGCGAACCCAGCCACCACCCAACGTTCGGGGGGTTCCTTCGGTCCCGTTCACCTGCTCGAACGTCACGCCGTTGCGATTTCGCTGGGTGGACGCCAGAGAAAGACGGTTGCCATTTTCGTCGACGAAGCGAAGGTCGGGCACGACCACGACGAGTCGGCCGGCTGCGTCGACCACGGCATTGCGGGCGGCCTCCAATGACAGCGAGTCCCGGGAACAGGAGCACAGCGCAAGGTCGGGGAAAGCAACCGTCACCTGGGGTTTCGTGGAGTCGATCGCACCGGCCGGCGTGTAGCGCACGGTCGAAATGTGAAGCGGGTAGCCGAAGCTTCCGTCTTCATTCGACGTGAACTCCCAACGGAGGTAGAACACGTCGAGCGAACCATCGGGCTGCACTCTCAGCCGACTGTTTAACGATCTGGACACATCCTGGAAGGGGGACGGAAAGACAACGAACCCGTTCACACCGTAGTTCTTGTCGTAGCCACCGGCCTTCAACGACAACTTGACGGCCCCAAATCCATCTGGTGTGAAGCCACCCAAATAGAAGTTGTCGACTCCATCGAAGTCGTGCACGGAGGTGCGCAAGAACAACGGTGAGAAGCCCTCGGCCTCAAGCTCGATCACTTCGATTCTCTCGCCGTTCGCTTTGTAGTGACCGATGAAGTACTTGACCCGAGGCACATCGTCACCTTCTTCAAATGGAAGGGTCACGTAACTCAGCGTGTACAACGATCCATCACGGGCGGGAAACATTCCCGGTACGTGGACAACGTTCGGATCGTTGCCGCCCTCGCGCGTGGGATACAGGGCTATTCCATCGGCCGAGCCGAACGGTGGGCGAGTCGCGCCTGACCGATCGATCATCAAGTAGCCACTTTGCGCCGCGACCAGACCGTCAGCAGACGCGTACCCTTCAGACAGGGAATACCCCGTTGCGGGCAGGTTCATGAAGATGTCGTCGCCGACGTAATCAATGCGGTCGTAGGAATGCAGGATCGACGGATACCCGGCGATGGGGACCGACGTGTCGCTGGGGAAAAACCTCGGGAGCCCGATCAGGTTCCCGCCAAGAGGAAAGGCGCCGATTTCGAGCACGGTTGACGCTGACTCGAGTTCCGTTCCGACGCCGACGAACACCGTCGTGTCGCCGGCGATGAAACGCGAGAGTCCCAACGGGGTGCCGCGCCGGGTGTTCCGTGCGTAACGGGGCAAGATTGTGCCCAGCGCCGCACCAAGACCTGGGGGTCTGTCGAATCGACCCATGTTGTCGTTGAACGCCAACACCTCCTGTCCGAAGTTGGATTCGATCGTGACGTACGTCGACGAGGCGTTCGGTCCGCTCCCAAAGTCGACATCGACGATGTTCAGGTAGGCGACTCCACCGTCGGTTTCGTTCGGCGTGTCGAGGGTGATGAGTCGGGGCTCACCAATGGGCTCACCGTTCGCGGTGAATTCCCGTACGCCCATCATCTGCGTAAAGTCGCTCAGTTGACTGCCTGCGTCGGTGAGGATGTTGCGAAATTTCAAGCACCCATAGAGGGCGAGAATTTGACCGTCGGGCTTGCTCGCAACGGACGGGCGCACGCAGTAAAAGTTCTCGTCGTTCGCAAGGTCGACGTTGGTCGGAGGAGCAAGGTCGAGGCGTCCACCTTTGCCAAACGACGAGTCGAGGCCTTGGGCGGTCCATCGCCATGCATCCCACTTGACTCGGGTGTTCGACTCGGTTCCCACAACCAACACTCCGCCCGCGTTGTCAATGCTGAGTGATGACAGGTCCTGCACGTAGACGGGATCGATGTCGAGCTTGCCCCCGCTGCCGAACGTCGGATCAAGTTCGCCCGTGGCCAGGTCGTATCGCGACAAGCCGACAACCTGCTGGTTCCCGGTGTCTTCGAAAGCGAGGCGAGGGACAACGAAGCGGCCGTCGGGACCAAGGATTGGTTGAACCAAGGCATCGCCTTCGATGACGATGCGACGAACGGCATTGGTGCCAAAGGATGTGTCGAAGCCGGTACCAGGACCCACCTGCATGAAGCTGAGTTCGTTGCGGCTGCCGTTCTTGTCCATGGCGAG
>CAZVPL010000169.1:0-3042 GCA_964629075.1 uncultured Bifidobacterium sp.
CAACCCCGAGTTCACGATGATGGAGCTCTACCAGGCATTCGGCGACTACAGCGACGTGATGGCCATCACCGAAGAGCTGTTCGCTGCCGCGGCGCGCGACGCGATCGGCACCACGGTTGTCGATGTGAACGGCCTGTCCGTCGACCTCGCCGAACCGTTCAGACGAGTGCGAATGATCGACCTCGTGCAGGAAAAGACCGGTGTCGCGGTGCATCCGTCGCAACCCGTCGACGACCTTCGCGCACTCGCAGCCAAACACGATGTCCGCACCGAGTCGCAGTGGGGTTCGGGCAAGATCATCGAGGAACTCTTCGAGGCACTTGCCGAGCACGAACTCATCGCCCCCACGTTCGTCACCGGCCACCCCGTCGAGATCAGTCCACTCGCCCGCGTCGACCGCAACGACCCACACCTCACCGAGCGCTTCGAACTGTTCGTCGGCGGTCGCGAACTCGCCAACGGCTACAGCGAGTTGAATGATCCAATCGAACAACGCATGCGGTTCGAAGACGAGCAGAAAGCGAAGGAAGCCGGCAACGCCGAGGCCGGCACGGTCGACGAGGACTACCTCCGCGCCCTTGAGTTCGGCATGCCACCCACGGGGGGTCTCGGCATCGGAATGGACCGGCTGACCATGCTCATCGCCAACGTCCCGACCATTCGCGACGTCATCCTCTTCCCCACCCTGCGACCCGAGGTTCTCGACTGAACCGTCCGCTCATCACCCCGACTGGAGCCACGACATGACCAAGAAAGCCTGGGGCGTCGGCCTCGCAACAATCGCCACCGACGGCGCGGTACTCGACACGCGATTCCGCGCGCTCGGTTGGGGCGAATCGATACCCGCCGATGCTCCGCACGGCAGCATCGAACGCGCCGCCCCCGGCGACCCCGAGCGCGGCGTGACGTTCGAACCCGTGCGGATCGTCATCGACACCGCTGCAGCACCGCAGAGTGCGAGCGACGTGTATCTGCGCCTGCACCTGTTGTCGCATCGTCTGGCGCGACCCCGCACACTCAACCTCGACGGCGCATTCGGTTTGCTGACCAACGTCGCCTGGACGAACCGTGGTCCGGTTGCCATCGACCAACTCGAAAGCATCACTTGGAACTTCGCACAGCGCGGCGAATATCTCGTCGTCAACGGTGTCGACAAGTTCCCACGCATGACCGACTACGTCGTGCCGTCGGGAGTTCGCATCGCCGACGCCAGCCGTGTTCGCCTCGGTGCACACCTTGCTGCCGGCACCACTGTCATGCACGAGGGCTTCTGCAACTTCAACGCCGGAACACTCGGGGCGTCAATGGTCGAGGGCCGCATCTCCGCCGGCGTCGTTGTGGGTGACGGCAGCGACATCGGTGGTGGTGCCAGCATCCAGGGAACCCTGTCGGGAGGCGGCAAGGAAATGATCACCGTCGGCGAGCGTTGCTTGCTCGGTGCGAATTCGGGTCTCGGGATCTCGCTCGGCGACGACTGCGTGATCGAGGCGGGTCTCTACGTGACGGCCGGAACCCTTGTTCGACTGCCCGACGGCGGCACCGTGAAGGCCCGCGAACTGTCGGGTGCGAACAACCTGCTGTTCCGCCGCAACAGCACCACCGGCGCGGTCGAGGCGGTGCAGCGACAGGGCTCCTGGGGCGGGCTGAACGCCGCCTTGCACAAGAACTGACATGACGCCCGACGAACTCTCGGATCTCATTCGCTCACGACGGAGCAGCCTCCTCATCGACGCGCAGCGTGAGGTCCCGCGGGCCATCGTCGAACAGCTGCTCGAACTTCTCACGTGGGCGCCGAACCACAAGCGCACGTGGCCCTGGCGTCTTGCCGTGCTGACCGGCGAGACGCGCCGCGCCCTCGGTGAATCGATTGCCGACGTCATGGCCGCGCAGGGCGACGACGCGCCGAAGGTGGAAAAAACGCGGACCAAGTACCTGCGTTCGCCGGTCGTGATCGCAGTCGGTGCAGCACCCGGTGACAGCCCCGAACGCACCGCCGAGAACCGTTACGCGGTTGCTGCCGGCGTGCAGAACATGTTGCTGGCGGCCCATGCCAATGGTCTGGCGGCCCTGTGGGGTTCACCGATGCGCGGTGCGAACGCGGCCATCAACGACGTCTGTGGTTTTGCACCCGACACGGAGATCCTCGGACTCGTCTATCTCGGTTGGCCATCGGGAATGGTCGAGAACCCGGGACGACCCGCGCCCGATGTCAACTGGCTGTAGGACTGTCTACGGCTGGTAAACGCCGAAGACCTCGCGAAGGGCGTCGCTGACCTCGCCGAGCGTGGCGTTGGCGCGCAGTGCTTCCTTCATCGGGTAGAGCAGGTTCTGGGTGCCGCGCGCTGCAGCGGTGACGTCGGCAAGTTTCGCGGTCACCAACGCAGCGTCACGTTCGGCCTTGAACTTCTTCAGACTGGCGACCTGCTCAACCTGCAGTTTCGGGTCGATCGGGAACGCTTTTGGCTCGGGCTCGACGTCGACCTTGAACTTGTTGACCCCGACGATGACGCGCTCGTCGTCGTCGATCGACTTCGTGTACTCGTAGGCGGCCTGCTCGATTTCATCCATCTGGAAGCCCTGCTCGATGGCCGAGACCGCGCCGCCCATTTCGTCGATGCGCTCGATGTACTGCCACGCCAGCGCCTCGACTTCGTCGGTCAACTTCTCGACGAAGTACGAACCCGCGAGCGGGTCGGGGGTGTCGGCGACACCGCTTTCGTAGCCGATGATTTGTTGGGTGCGCAGCGCAATGCGTGCAGCTTCTTCGGTGGGAAGACTGATTGCCTCGTCGTACCCGTTGGTGTGGAGACTCTGCGTGCCGCCCAGCACCGCCGCCATCGACTGGATGGCGACGCGCACGACGTTGTTCAACGGCTGCTGCGCGGTGAGCGTGCTGCCGCCCGTTTGCGTGTGGAAGCGGAGGAGCTTGCTCGACTCTTTCTGCGCACCGAAACGATCGGTCATGATTCGGTACCACATGCGCCGAGCGGCACGGAACTTGGCGACTTCCTCGAAGAAGTTGTTGTGGCCGTTCCAGAAGAA
>CAZVPL010000170.1:0-3003 GCA_964629075.1 uncultured Bifidobacterium sp.
GGTTTCGCCTCGTGGCAGAGTTCATTTACACAATGAAGAAGGCGCGTAAAGCGCACGGTGACAAAGTCATTCTTGATGATGTCACGCTGATGTTCTTGCCAGGCGCGAAGATTGGTGTTGTCGGCCCAAATGGCGCGGGAAAATCAACGGTCCTACAGATCATGGCGGGACTACAACAGCCCTCCAATGGGGAGGCGTACTTAACTCCGGGATATACGGTGGGCATTCTTTTGCAAGAGCCACCACTCAATGAAGAGAAAAATGTTTTAGAAAATGTCCAAGAAGGCGTGGCTGAAACCATGGCCCTGCTTGCACGCTTTAATCAAGTTTCAGAAGAGATGGCAAACCCTGACGCAGATTACGACAAGCTATTGGCGGAGATGGGAACTCTTCAAGAGAAGCTTGATCACCTCAACGCCTGGGATTTAGATTCACAACTTGAACAAGCGATGGATGCACTTCGTTGTCCACCTGCTGATGCTGATGTGAAAGTTCTCTCTGGAGGAGAGCGTCGTCGAGTTGCTTTATGCAAATTGCTTTTACAGAAACCAGATTTGTTATTGCTTGATGAGCCCACCAACCATCTTGATGCAGAGTCAGTTCTGTGGCTTGAGCAGTTCCTCTCAAAATATGAGGGAACAGTTGTAGCAATTACCCACGATCGCTATTTCTTGGACAACGTTGCGCAATGGATTCTCGAACTCGATCGTGGTCGCGCCTATCCGTATGAAGGAAATTACTCCACCTACCTTGAAACCAAAGCGGCTCGCTTGAAGGTAGAAGGTCAGAAAGATGCGAAGCGTGCTAAACGTTTGGCGGAAGAATTAGATTGGGTACGCCAGAATGCTAAAGGTCGCCAAGCGAAATCAAAGGCTCGTCTTGCTCGCTATGAAGAAATGGCCGCTGAAGCTGAAAAAGCTCGGAAGCTTGATTTTGAAGAGATACAGATTCCTATGGGGCCACGCTTAGGAAATATTGTGGTTGAGGTTGAGAATTTATCAAAGGGATTTGGCGAGAGATTATTGATCGATAACTTGTCATTCTCTCTTCCACGAAATGGAATTGTTGGTGTGATTGGCCCCAATGGAGCAGGTAAAACAACGCTATTTAAGATGATTCTCGGTTTAGAGAAACCTGATTCCGGAACCATCAAAGTCGGCGAAACTGTCAAGACTTCGTACGTTGACCAATCCCGCGGTGGCATCGATCCCAAGAAATCACTCTGGGAAGTTGTCTCTGATGGCTTAGATTTCATGAAGGTTGGTGCTGTTGAAATGCCGAGCCGCGCTTATGTTTCTGCTTTTGGATTCAAAGGACCAGATCAACAGAAAGCTGCGGGAGTTCTATCTGGAGGAGAGCGAAATCGTCTCAATCTTGCTCTGACTCTCAAGATGGGTGGAAATCTTCTTCTACTTGATGAGCCCACGAATGATCTTGATGTTGAAACACTTGGTTCTCTTGAAAATGCTCTTCTGGAATTTCCAGGATGCGCCGTTGTTATCTCGCACGATCGCTGGTTCTTAGATCGAGTTGCAACCCACATCTTGGCTTATGAAGGTGATTCTCAATGGTTCTGGTTTGAAGGAAACTTTGAATCGTACGAGAAAAACAAAGTTGAGCGCCTTGGTCCAGAAGCCGCTCGTCCTCATCGTGTTACCTATAGAAAGTTAACTCGATGAAGTATCACCATAAAGCATTTGTTCGATGGGACGATCTTGATGCGATGGGACATGTCAACAACGCTAAGTATCTAACTTTTGCGCAAGAGGCACGTTTCGAATGGTCTTTTGTCCAGAACGCCGAAGGAAATAATCGACCCGGATTTCTTCAGATGGTAGTAGCTAAAGCTGAAGTTGACTTTTTAGCTCCAATTTTTGATGGTGGAATTTTTGTTGATGTGGAACTCCGGGTCAAATCTCTCGGAACCTTTTCTTTCTCGATGGTCTATGAGATCAAAGATGAGAAGAAGACCTATGCCCGAGTGAAAACTATTCAAGTTGCAGTCGATGAAACCGTTGCAAAATCTCGCCCACTCAATGACGAGGAAAGGGCTTTCTTGCAGCAATATCTAGAGGAGAAAAAGTGAGTTCGACGCTTGCGCCACGTGGCGTTCGCCCTTGGTGGCGCGATGCAGTTACCTATCAAATCTATATCCGCTCATTTGCAGATTCCAATGGCGACGGCATCGGAGATGTAGAAGGTATTCGCTCAAAACTTGGCTACCTGCAAAAACTTGGTGTTGACGCTATTTGGATTACACCTTGGTATCCATCTCCTCAGAACGATCATGGTTATGACGTATCTGATTACATGAACATCGAACCAGATTACGGAACTCTGAAAGATGCAGAGCGTTTAATCAAGGATGCGCATGAACACGGCATTAAGGTAATTGTCGACATCGTTCCCAATCACACTTCTGATCAACATAAATGGTTTCAAGCTGCACTTAAATCAAAACCTGGTTCTCCAGAACGCGCTCGATATATTTTCAGAGAAGGAAAAGGTCCGAATGGTGATCTGCCTCCAAATAATTGGCAAGCAGTCTTTGGTGGTCCTGCATGGCATCGAGTTGTTGAGGCTGACGGAAAGATGGGACAGTGGTATCTCCATCTCTTTGCAGTCGAACAACCAGATCTCAATTGGGAGAATCCAGAAGTCCGTGGCCACTTCGAAGATGTATTGAAGTTCTGGCTCGATCGTGGCGTTGATGGTTTCCGTATCGATGTTGCGCACGGAATGTTTAAAGAAAAGGGTCTACCTGATATTCGAGAGAGTTGGATATCGAAGATTCTTGGTAGGAACAATTTCACACGAATGCTTAGCCCTGAACATAAACCTTTCTGGGATCAGGAAGGTGTTCATGACATTTATCGCAGCTGGCGCAAAATATTAGATTCATACGAAGGTAATCGCATGGCGGTAGCAGAAGCATGGGTAAGCCCAGCTTCACGAATTGCACGTTATGTGCGCGCTGACGAACTTCAAAATTCCTTTAATTTC
>CAZVPL010000171.1:0-2953 GCA_964629075.1 uncultured Bifidobacterium sp.
AAACTAAAAAAGGTTGACCTTTTCGAAAAGTTCCAGAAAAACAACTCACATGAATACACTGACCTGGTTTTGTCATGACCCTCTGAAAGAAACAATCACCATACACATAAAATTTCCCTAATTCTGGATCTTTTTTCAGAAATGGAAATCCAATTTTTAAATTTTTAAAAGTATAAATTTTCTTTTGATATTTAAACAGAGAAGAAATAGAATGCTGAGTGGGTTCAAAAGAAGTTTTCGATTGCTCCAAAAGATTGAATTTTTCGCGACAACTTTGAGATTGCTCCAGTAAAAATGAGTATAAGAAGTCAAGATTCTTTTGTTTTTCAGGCAAGACTGTTTCAGAGAAAAATTGTTTTTTGGGAAAAAATGTTGAAAGATTTTGATCTTTTTCATCCAAAAAGGAAATACAAAAAAGATCTTTTTTCGTCACTACACTAAAAAAACTGGAAAATTTTTGCAAAGTTGAAATTTCAGCCGCTTTTTTCCACCAATTTGTTTCATTGGTATACATCGAAAGAACTTCCCCATCAAAAGGCGTATAAATTTTTGTATTTCCAAAATAGGTCGCATTTTTTAGATAAAGCGAATTTTTTAAAAAGCTGGTTTTTTTTGTTTTTGCGGTGATTCTAGTTGGAGACTCTTTGTTTACGGGACTACTTTGCAGAAGAAAATTTCTTTCAGTTTTATATAACCAAAAAGATGAAAAGGAATTTGAAACATTCTTTTTCTTTTTCCAGAAAAATCTTTGCTCAAAAAAAGCAGACTTCGACCAAACTTCAGAAAATGTTGCTTTTGATTGAAAAGGATCCCATGCCAAAGAAAGGAAATCGTGTGAATATGTTTCTTTTTTTCCACTTTCAAAGTTTTTTTGTGAAAAAAGAGGAAGAAGTTGAAGTGGATAGAATGAAAAGAAAGAGTATTCATGAGTATGTTTCGAGAAAAATGCAGGAAACGCATTCTTTTTTCTGTGCTTTTTCTGCAAACCTTTCTGAGAAAGAAATTCCATATTTTTTCCAGACTTCGGAGGAAAGTGGCGACGAGACAACAGCTGTTGGAAATTGTGATCAGAGTGATTTTTTGGAAAAACAAAGGTTGCTTTCTTCTTCGCTCCAACTGAATTTGAAACCAGTTTTTTCAACTTGGTGTGATACATTGGAGGAAAACCAGAATAAAGAACAAAATCAGACGAACCAGCAGAGTCGGCTTTTGAAAAAGCATTTTTCTTTGGATTTTGAATATTTAAGTCAGAAGAACGATATTTTTTGAAAAGATTCAATGAAGAAGATTCTGAAAAAGAAACTGCTTGAAAAGTTTCGTCGAATTTTTTTAAAGCTTTTGAATTTTCAAGTGCTTTCAAGTATATTGGTCGAAGAAGAATTCCAGCATTTTTTGTTTTGTTGGCTTCCGATTTTCTAAGAACTTCTGGAAAAAAAGAAAAAGAATCACTTTTTTTCGAAAAAGAAGAGCCCTGAAGGTCTTCAAAAACAGAAATATTTTTTAAAAGGTCCTGAAAATCTTCGAAATCCTTCGCTTCCGAAAAAGAAAGAAATGGTGAAGAATTTTTTCTTACCACCAGTTGTGGAGAAAAAGTTTTCTTTTTCCCAAGTTCAACTTGTTGGTCTTTTTTTTCTTGTTTTGGTTCTGGAAAGAAACACCCAGGGTTTGTACCAAGAACATCAAAAACACAAGCTTCCGAAAAAACATTTGTATGTTCAAAACAAAAATGATTTTTTTCAAAATGACCTTTTTGGTGAAGAGTTTGATGCCAATCAAAAATAGAAACCGCTTTTGGAAAAAAACAAACCCAACCAGGGTGTACTTTCACGGAAACAGAGGTTTTTTTCACATTTGGTTTTTTCTGAATTTTTTCCGTTTGATTCGTTTGAAAAGTTTGGTTGTTTTTCAAAATAGGAACGCAAGTAAAACATTTCGATTGCATTTTTTTTCCAATTTTTGTGGGAAGAACCAAAGGAAATTTTTGGAAAACATCTGGGGCAAAAGAAGAAGAGTTTGTGACAAAAAGATGTTGGATTTTTTCTTGGTGGAGTGTTTTTCGTTTTTCAAACAGAAAGGAAAAATTTTTCTTCGGTTGCTTTTTTTTTGGAAATCCAGAAAAAGAAGAACCAACCTTTTTAGACAATGGCTTCTGAATGGACTTTCTTTTCTTCGAAAAAGCAAAAAAAGAGTGAAATTTTAAATACTGAAAGGATGTTTTTCTAGAAGAAGTCTTTTTCGAATTTTTTTGAAATGAAAGTTCCGCTTCCGAAAAATCGGAACACTTTGAAAAAGATTTTCGAACTGAAATCTTTTGTTCCAGGAAAAAAGGAAATTGAGTCTGTCCATTTAACCTGATTGAAAAATTTGCAATACCTTCTGAACCAGAACGGAAGGTGCGAATTTTTCCCTGTTTATTCACTTTTTGAAAGAAGTTGACATTTTTTCCTACAAAAAAAGAAGAAGGATTTCTAAAAGATTGAAAATCCTCGAAGGAAAGAACCGTTTGGAAAGAATAGGTTTCTTGAGGAATCCACAAAATTTCACTTGTGTAAAGTTCATTTCTCGGATCAGAGTTTCTTAAAGAATTCTGAAAAAAAGAAAAATCGAGTCCCGCCATTGGACCTCTCGAAGTGTATTCTTTTTTGTTTTGAAATCTCCAAAATCTTTTTTGATCAGCAATATTTGGAACAAAAGAAAAAGAACTGTTTGACTTTTTCGGAAACATAGAAGAAAACAGTGGAAAAGGAAAAATTCTCATGTTCTGTGTGTTTGGAAATCTTCCAGAAGTTGAAGATAGAGGGCTTTTTGGATGAGTTGTTTGGGTAAATAGGCCTCCGAAAGCCAAACTCTTAACCAACTCTAACTTTCACCCGATCGGCACTGGAAAAATACCGTTCTCCAATGTTTAGGAGGTCTGCAGCCGTAAATTTTTTGAGGTAGTTGAAGCGGTTTT
>CAZVPL010000172.1:0-2901 GCA_964629075.1 uncultured Bifidobacterium sp.
AGACGGCTCTCTACTCTTTGATTTCGGAAATGATCCTGATGTATTGATGGATTTCACCATGGTCGTCAATACGATGAATTTTGCTTTTACGGATTTTAAAACTGGAGTTAAATTTGAAACGGATTATCAGGGTCGACGCTGGTGCGACAGTGAAGCGATGCTGGCATGTATTCATCGCGCCATCAATTCTGGCATTCCATTTTTCTCGGGTGAGTATCTAGCGAACTTAACCCGCGAGCAGTTATCCTCCATATTCTCTGGAACAATTGAAATGCCTATGCTCGATGAGCGAGTAGCGATCTTTAACGAAGTAGGACGAGTGTTGGTTGAGAAATACCAAGGCGGATATCACAATTTTGTACGCTCGTGCGCTCCACGACTGTATGCCGGTGGAGATGGACTGCTAGAGCGTCTTGTTACAGAGTTCCCGCGCTTTAACGATGTGAGTCTGTATCGGGGTCACCAAGTACAGATCTTTAAGCTGGCGCAATTAGGAATCTGGGGAATGCACCTCTGCTTAGCTCCGCGGGGCCACTGGAAGCTTGAAGATCCCGAGAACCTCACTGCATTTGCAGATTACATCGTCCCCGTCGGGCTACGGGTAATGGGCATATTTGAGTACGCACCAGAATTAGAGGCACAGATAAATAGCCTGGTTGAAGTCAAGCGTGATAGTGAAGCGGAGATTGAATTACGAGCGAGCTCTATTTATTGCATCGCAAGGCTTACGGAAGAAATTAACAAGCGGCGACAAGGAATGGTGCCGCTCTTAATGCCTCAAGTTGATTTCCGCTTTTGGAAGACGTATCACGCAACGCATTGGCCGCATCATCTCACCCATACGATCATGTACTGAGATATCTAGATTGTCGCTTAGCTAAGCTAGCTCTTCTCTCCATTTTCTAAGTAGTGGTAGAGCTTTCTCAAACTTATCCACGACTTCTCCGACATCTTCGACACAACCGCGGACAAATAGATTAATACCTTTTCCATCAATCATATTTCTATCCCTGATAACTCGGGTGTCTGTGACAAGACCTACAATCCCTTTCTTGCTCGGATCAGTGCGCATCGCGGCCCAAAAGATTCCGATCTCGGAGGCAGTGCCATCATCGACCATTGGCCCATCGAGGAGTGCTAAGACTGCATTAGCCTTTAATACTTCCTTGGAATCAACATCAAAGATAAATTCAGCGGTTACAGGGTCAGGTAATGGAATTTCATGAGGAACGAAGACCTCAAATCCTTCACTTCGGAGTTGTGCGGCGCATTGATCAATAAATGAACGTTCATATGGTGTAAAAAGTGGACCAGCAAAATAAATTCGCATAGCGCAAAACTCCCTCGTCGTTGTAGACGAGAGTATGCCTTTACAGATAGATTTCTGCAATCGATTTCACTAAATGAAATGGGGCGTTTTGCTTAGTTCTTATCGCGAAGTGTTACGTCATGGCCATGCCGCCCCAACTTTTGGCTTCGGAATGGTTGGTCGAATTCCAGTGGCCATGAATACCGTTGCGCTCGTCTTCCTCATTTCAACAGTACGAGATTCTTTCTTGTTGGCGGGAATTGCCTCTTCGATCTACACCTTCTCGGGCGCCATCGTCGGACCACGAATTGGCAGACTTGCAGATCGCCATGGAACGCGCGTGGTTCTTCTCCCCATCACGATCATTAATGCTTTTTCAATTGTTGCGGTGGTCTATTCCAGCTCGCGCTCAACCCCCTTATTGCTCTTTTTCTCTGCGTTGGCTGGCGCAACGATGCCAAGTTTTGGAAGTTATACACGAACTCGCTGGAGTCGCACCATTAAAGATAAGAGAGAGTTGGGAGTCGCTCTGTCACTTGAATCAGTCGCGGACGAGACTGCATTTGTTATCGGACCCGCTTTTGCTGGATTCCTCTTCTCCCTCTACGGATCTAATTCACCACTGATCGCCGGAGTTGTTTTTACTGTTATCGGTGGAATCGGTCTTGCTATTACTTCATTCGATCACCGCGTTACCTATGATGGTGAACAAATACATGGCGGCCTGTTAAAAATAAAGTATGTTAAGAGTCTTCTGGCTTCTCTTGTTGCCCTCGGGTTGCTCTTTGGCTCTAACTTTGTGGTCATTCTTGCCGTCGCAAAAGAAAATGGACGTGCTGCTGAAGGAGGTCTCTGGGTTGGTTTGTATCCGATTGGTAGCACCATTGCTGGTTTGATTTATGGTTTCATTCATTGGAAATCCCGAAACTCAATTCGTTACACTTTAGCTCTGGCATTTATGACGTTATCGACTAGTGCAATTCTCTTCTTTCAAGATATCGATACGATTGTTTACTTCATAATTCTTTCGGGAATTGCTATCGCTCCTGCTCTCATCGCTGCTAATGCCCAACTAAAAGAATTAGTTCCTTTGAGTCGACTTAATGAAGCCTTCTCACTTCTCGGGGCGTCAATTTCGATTGGAATCACCCTTGGTAGCTCTCTCAGCGGAGCGCTAGTGGATCGATTCGGCGGCTGGAATGGGTTCTATTTCATGACAGCAGCGACGCTACTAGCGACACTTCTCTCAGCAATTGGAATTAACTCTGGACGAAGAATGAATCACCAAGACGGTGCACTTACAATTGACCAAGTAGGAGTGAAAGAATAAGACATGGCAGAGAAAATCATCTTTGACACAGATCCAGGAATCGATGATGCGTTGGCGCTCCTGCTTTTGGCAGCTTCGCCAGAAGTAGAACTTCTCGCTATTACGGTTACACACGGCAATACTTCTCAAGATAAGTGTTTAAGAAATGCTCTGCAATTGGTCGAGCTAGCTGGAATCACCCATGTTCCCGTTGCGCGCGGAGCAAGCGAACCGCTTGTGAAAGAACTTTCTGTAGCCGAGGAGACGCATGGCGATGGTGGGT
>CAZVPL010000173.1:0-2895 GCA_964629075.1 uncultured Bifidobacterium sp.
CGCACCGCGGGTGGTGACACGTGGGTCTCGACCTCGCTTCACTTGTTGCGGCGTGTCGTACCCGGTCTCGTACTCGACCGCAGTTACGAGGACTTTCTCCTTGGTTTCGGATTCGTGCCCGACCCGCATTCGATGTACCGGGAAGTCACGGTGTTGAAGGCCGGTGCCCGTCTTGCCGCGACCGGCGACACCGAGACCGTTTCGGCGGTCACGTATCCCGCCAACACCTCGACCAACCGCGACGACATCATCGCCGCGCTCCACGCATCACTCGTCGACACGGTGGCGGAACAGGCCGGGTCGCATCGGCGTCACGCCGTCCTGCTCGGGGGTTTCGACTCCGCCCTCGTCGCCGCCATTCTCGTTGGACTCGGCCACGAGGTCGAGACCTACACCTTCCGTTTCACCGACCCCACCTACGTGCAGCGAAACGTCGACGCTCTGGTACGACATCTCGGGATCAAACATCACTGGGTCGACTTCGATTCGTCCGTCATCGCGTCAAACCTGCGTGGTTTCGCCGGCACCTTCACGCAGCCCGGCTCACAGCCTCACTACCAAATCCACACGCTGCATGCGGCGCGTCAGATCGCTGCCGACGGTCACGCCCACATCTTCACCGGCGACGGTTGCGACGCGATCTTTCTCGGCTATCCCACCGTCAGTCGCCGTGCGGCAATCTCGGCGGCCACCAAGCGCATGCCGTCGTCGCTCACGCGTCTCGCCATCGGCACATTGTCCAGCCGACCGGTCGAGCGCCGTCTCGGCCACGTCGCCCGCATGGCGCGGGGCACGCTGCGCAACCGTCTTCTCAACGACACGGTCGGCGCCCACTTGCCGACCCAGGTGTTCGACGCCGCGGCATTGTCCCGATTGCGCACCGACACCGCGCCGACACAGGCCGAAGACGTGCTGGCGATTCGTACGCGCCTCGCGGCAGGCCTCGATCATCTCAACCGCACGCAACTCGCGTTCAACGGCAACGGCCTGAACGGCCAGAGCAAGGTGAAAGTCGACGGTGCAGTGGCGGCAACCGGTGTCGCGCAGGCCAGCCCCTTCATGCACTCGCGCTTGCGAACCTTTGTCTCGGGAATTCCGTTCGAGTTCCTTCGCTCGTCGGGTTCGTCGGCATCGTCGGCGGGCAAGGAGATACTCGTCGACACGGTGCGTCGGCACGGTCTTCTCCCCGACCTCATCATCGACCAGCCGAAACAATCGCCCAGCGATTCGCCCGTCGACGGCTGGTACATGCACGACCTGCGGGCCCAGATCCTCGAGCAGCTGGCAGATCTCCCTTTCGCATGGAACCGCCGATACGTCGAAGGGCTACTTGCGCCGAAAGTCGCCGAGTCGTGGTACCGCAACAAGGTGTCGCTCAGCCATCACACGATGCAGGTCATCGGCCTCCTCGCCTCGTACGCAGCGTTCAACAGGCCGGTCGAATGAGAAAGGTGCTGCGCTGGGGCGCCACCATCGCCGTCGTCGCGGTGTTGGTGATACTCGTGTGGCAACGCCGCGACGACCTGCGGCCCCTGTGGGAAGAGCCGTCGTGGGATCTCGCTCTCATCGGGGCACTCATCGTCGTCGGACACTTCCTCAACTCGTCGGAGTTCTGGGTTGTGTACCGCGCAACCGGTGTGAGGGTGGGCTTCTTCGAAAACTGGATGGTGTTCACGGCGGGACTTCTCGGCAACCTGCTTCCGGGACAGGTGGGCACCATCTACAAGTTCCGATACATGAACGCGGTGCACGGCGTGCCCTACGCGAAGAGCGGTAGCAACTACGGTGCCAATCTCGTCATCAGCCTTGGGTCGTCGTCGATCGTCGGACTCGTCGGCGTCACGGCGTACGCAGCGGGCGGTGGCGACTTTGCCTGGATCGTATTCGTGGTGTTCGTGGCCCTTGGCGCCGCGTGTTTGACCCTGTTGCGCTTCCCACTACCCGACTGGCCGCTGCTGCGCGGCAAGCCTGCTCGTGCCGCAGTCGCGTTCAACGAAGGCTGGCACGAAATTCAGCGCACGCCGCGCACGTCGCTTCAGGTCGTCGTCATCGACGTCGTGAAATACCTGTTGACGGCATGGCGATTCCAACTCGCCTTTGGTCTTCTGGGTGTCGACGAGTCGTTCTGGTTTTTTCTCGTCGTCGCACCCGCGGCCGCAATCGCTGGAATCATCGCTTTCACTCCCGGCGCGCTCGGCTTTCGCGAATTGTTCGTCACGACCGCGGCCATCGGCATGGGATCGACGCTTGACGACGGGCTGCTGGCCGCCACCACCGACCGAGGCGTCATGCTGGCCTCGGCGGTCGTTCTTGGTGTCGCCGGATACGCCTACACCGTGCCGCGTTTGCGTCGCGCCAACACCACCCAGCCCACACCCAACTGACCCGCCGCAAACGGTCGTTGCAGCAAGCGCATCGGCGCCGCCGCAACCGCCGTCACCAGGCCTGCAACGCGCGACGTCGGCTGGAACAACCTGCCGCTTCCGGCCGACTTCGCTTCCGCCGCGGCAGAGCCATCGACGTTTCCGCCGCGACGCGAGATGATCACGTTGCGCACCGCCTCGAGCAGGTGCCCGCCGACGGCACCGTAGGCGCGGCGCATCACGACCTCGCACCCGACTTCGGCGAAGAGGCGCTCGACGTCGACCGCGTCGTAACGACGAAAGTGTCCGACGGCTTCGTCGGAAGGTCCGAACCGCCTTCGGTGCGCGGGCATGCTGACGAGAACGTGGCCGTCGGGCTCGAGGTGGTCGAGCCAACGCCGCAGCGCAGCAACGTCGTCGTCGATGTGTTCCAGAACCTCGAAGGCGCACAGCAATCCGAAACGTTCGTCTGCTCCCACACGCTCGATGCCCCCCATGCGGAAGTCGGCATCGTCGACGCGCGCAAGACGCG
>CAZVPL010000174.1:0-2869 GCA_964629075.1 uncultured Bifidobacterium sp.
TCTTCACCGCGGGTGATGCCACCGAAGATGTTGATGAAGATGCTCTTCACGTTCTGGTCGAAGTTGATGACTCCGAGTGCAGCGGCCATCTGATCGGCGTTCGCTCCGCCGCCGATGTCGAGGAAGTTGGCAGCCGAACCACCAACCTGGTTGACGACGTCGAGAGTGCTCATCGCGAGACCAGCGCCGTTGGCGATGATGCCAACCGTACCCGACAGGCCGATGTACTGAAGGTCGGATTCACGGGCCAACTGCTCGCGTTCGTCGAGTTCCTCGGTGGCGCGGTACTCGTCCCACTCCGGGTGACGGTACGACGCGTTGTTGTCGAGCGAGACCTTGGCGTCGAGCGCGTGGACCTCACCCGTCGGCTTCAGGATCAACGGGTTGATTTCAGCAAGGTCACAGTCACCCTCGGTGAAGCAGCGGTACAGCGACACGAGAATCTTCGCCACACCATCGAGCGCCTTCGCCGGAATCTTCGCATCGGTTGCGGCCTTCTTGGCCACTGCCTCGCTGAGACCCTCGACGGGATTGATGTGCAACTTGACGATGGCATCGGGGTCCTTCGCGGCGACCTCTTCGATGTCGACACCACCCTGTGCCGACAGCATGAGCAAGTGCTTCTTCGCCGCACGGTCGAGCGTGAACGATGCGTAGTACTCCTCGGCGATATCGGATGCGTGCTCGACCCACAGTCGCTTCACGACGTGACCCTTGATGTCCATACCGAGAATGTTCCCGGCGTGCAGTCGCACCTCGTCAGCGTTGTTCGCCAACTTGATGCCACCGGCCTTTCCGCGACCTCCCACCTGCACCTGTGCCTTCACGACAACGGGGTATTTCGCCGCGTCAGCGACTTTCACCGCTTCGTCGACGGTGTCGGCGGCTCCACCCGCAGACACCGGAATTCCGAACTTGGCAAAGTACTGCTTGCCTTGATATTCGAAGAGGTCCACTCTTGCTCCTTGTTGCTTTTCGAATTGAGAGTTTCGTTACGAATTGAGAATCAGACGCTGACGTTCTTGTCGAGTTCGTCTTCCAGCCACTGGCAGATCGCCTTCAACGACGAACCGGGTCCGAACACTTCGCCCACACCCTGTTCCTTCAACGCACGGGCATCGGCATCGGGAATGACTCCGCCACCAAAAATGAGAACGTCGCCCAGGTCGCGGTTGCGCAGTTCTTCCATCACGCGCGGGAAGAGCGTGAGGTGCGCGCCGGACAAAAGTGATAGGCCGACGGCGTCGACATCTTCCTGCAACGCGGTTTCGGCGATCTGTTCGGGTGTTTGGTGGAGACCGGTGTAGATGACCTCGAAACCGTGGTCGCGCAGGGCGCGAGTGATGGTCTTGGCACCGCGGTCGTGACCGTCGAGGCCGGGTTTGGCGACGACTACTCGGTAGGGGCGTTTCACAAGAAAGAAACCCTACGCCGTGATGCAGGAAAGTCCCCAACCCGCCACACTGGAGGTGTGGCACCCCCCAGCCCCCGCTTCAGGCTCCGTAGCCCCCTTGCCCGCGCCGTCGTACCGGTCGTGGCGGGGCTCGGCTTTTTCGCCCTTCTCTTCCTCTCGCTGTGGGGTGCGGCATCCCTCATCTCTCGGAATCCTGAACGCATCACGAACCTCGGTGCCCGGATCTTCGAGGTCGGTTCGGTCCAACGGGTATCGGAGTCGGTGAAGGAAAGCGGGCCGATCCTCTATCCCGACCTGCGCGACCCCGACGGAACGCGCAGCATCGTTCTCGACCATCAGGGAAACCAGCCCGCGGTCGGGTGGCGCGTCTTTTACGCCTGGCCCGCCGATCGCGATGCCTCCTGCATCGCGAAGCAGATCGAAGAAACGAGCACCTTCACCGACTGCGAAGGGCGAACAATCGACATCGAAGACCTCGCCCGCCCGACCGACGTGCGGCCGCTCGTCGAAAACCGCAAGACCCTTTACATCGACCTGCGCGTCAACGACGACAAGTAACAGCGGGATCGCTAGGCGCTGACCGCGCCAAGCAGACGGTCGACGAAGGTCTCGGTGTGCTCGTCGAGCTTGGCCCGGTGCAAAGCGAGTCCTCCGACCACCTCGGCACCCCGGGTCTGCAACGTGCGCGTCATCACGTCGAGGGTCTTGCCCGGATTCAACGCAAAGGTGCAAAACGCCGCAACCTTCTTGTCGCGCATCGTCGGCAACTTCGCGATGCCACCGATTCCCCACGGGGCCTGACCAACCACGAACAACCCGTGGACCCATGTACCGACCAGCACGATGTCGGCTTCTTGGATCGCACCATGGTTCGGCTTGCGAACCGGGTCGAGACCCACGATCGACCAACCCTCTTGTTGGAGGCTCGCGCCGATCTTGTCGGCTGCCTTCCAGGTGTTGCCGGTGAGACTTTCGACGAGGATCGCTGCCTTCATGGCTCAGAGTCTAACGATGGGCCACCCAGCGTCGAAGGAAGCGGACGACAACGCCAAGACTGAGGAGCAGCAGCACCCACGGCAACATCGAACCCGTGTCGGACCCCGTTGCCGGCAGCACCGGCTTTGTCGACTTTTTCGTTGTGACGATACGGGTGGTGACCGCGTCCGACTTCAGGACCGCGGGCTCCACGTCGACTGCTGCAACACTTTGTGCCTGAACCTTTGCGACTTCCATCGTCGCAACATCTACCGTCAGACGCACAACACTCTCTTCGGTGCCGGTACTGAGGCGCATCACCACAACAACGGGAGCAGAAGAAACCCGAAGGTCTTTCCGCGCCACCTTCACGACGATGTTGTCCTTTGACCCGTCAGTGTCTTTTGTGCCGACCGGCAATGTCGTTGTTGAACCACTTTGTGTTGTTGTTGAACTAATCGGTATCGATGTCGCAACACT
>CAZVPL010000175.1:0-2859 GCA_964629075.1 uncultured Bifidobacterium sp.
GCGATGTTCACGCCCTGCTCGCCTACTTGCATGACGCAACCCATCACCACGTCTTCGACGATGGCGGGGTCGATGCCGGTGCGATCGACGAGAGCCTTCAAAACTTCGGATGCGAGATCGACGGGATGCCAATCCTTCAACTTGCCGTTGCGCTTGCCGAGCGGCGTGCGGATGGCATCAACGATTACTGCCGTGGTCACGGTGAACCCCCAGGGGAGAAGTAGTAGTTACTTGGTGGTAGGGACTTGAGCCTACCCCCGGCCTTTCGTGGGGCTCTACTCGCCGGCGAATCTGGCCTCGACGCCCCGCAGCAGGTAACTGAGGACTCGGGTGTCGTCGTTGATCCCTTGTTCTTTCGGGACGAACGAGCCCTCGGAGACCACCGTCACCGTCGCGGTGGCGGGGTCGCCCGTCAACGGGACGTCGACAAAAAACACTTCACTGGCCATCACCTGACGGCGGATGGTGAACCCGTTGACCGTGACGAACACCAGCAGATTGTCGATGTGCGGGGTCTTTTCGAAAATGACGCGAATGTGTTTCGTGCCTGCGGGCGGCTTGCACTCGAACTCGACAGTGGTGCCGGCCCAGCCGTCGTGCCAATAACCCGTGGCGTGCGCGTACTCGATGGGCTGCATGGCGAGGATTCCCTTACCCACGGCTCATGCCGCGACGCAGAATTCCATCGCTCGTGCGGGGGTCGAATGTACGGCTGAGCGCGGCCATGTCGGAGAGGAAGTAGTCGCGGGTTGCGCCGGCCACTTGGGCAAGCTCCATCACCGGCGCACTCGGCATGCCGACAAGCGGTGCGGGTGTGTCGTAGTAACGGAACTTCGCGTTGTCACCGATCTGTGCCTTGGTGATGAGACTCCAACCAAGTTCGCTCGTCACGCGTTCGTGGGCCGCGTCGATGTCGTCGGGCCAAAAGGCGATGTGATGCAAGCCGCCTTGGCCGTTCGTTGCCGACATGAACTCGCTGTAGGTGGTCGGGGCGTCGTCGTGCTGTTCGATGATCTCAACCTGGATGGCTCCCATGTGGGCGATCGCGAACGAGAAGTTCAGCGCACTTGGCTGCCCGCGATGCACCACGTTGATGACAGGTGGCCGCTCGACGACGATCCACGGGCCGACGCCAAGGGAATTGATCCAGTGGTCGAGATGCTTGTCGAACGTTCCCTTCGGCACGACCCAAGCCAGTTGGCGCAATTCACCGAAGATCTGCATTGCTGTTGTTGCGGTGTTCGTCATGTTGCGGCCTCCGCAAAGTGGGCGAGCGCCTGCGCCTTCGTTGCTCGGTCCTGCAGCAGTTTGCGTGCCGGCATGACGGCCTTGGGCAGCGACACCCCGAGCACCGCCGTCAAGCTGTCGTCGGCGAAGTAGGCGGCGGCGAACTTCCCTTCGTCGGGATTACCGGCCACAACGCGCACATCGTCGGCGTTGGTGCCACGGCCAAGGAACTGAATGCGCGAAGTGAACTGGTCACTCCAGAAGAAAGGAACCGCCGAGTACGGCGTGAGCGGCTGGGCATTCAGATGAGCAACCACGTTGGTGGCGGCATGGGCGCCTTGTTCAGATGCTGTTGTCCAGTGCTCGACGCGCATCGTTGGTTCGATGTCGGCAAACAATGCGTTCGGCCATCGTGCAACATCGCCCGCCGCGAACACACCCGGGGCGCATTGCAAGTTCGCGTCGCACACGATGCCGTCGTTGATGGTGAGGCCGCTGTCGACCAACCAGTCGGTTGCAGGTGCAACCCCGATACCCACGAGAACGATGTCCGCATCGACAACTTCAGGCGCTCCGTGTTCGTTCACGATGCGCACGCCGGTAACGGCCGGACCGCCCAGGATTTCTTCAACGCGCACGTTGCAGCGAATATCAACGTCGTTGTCGTGGTGCACCCGTGCAACGGTGCGACCCATCGACTCACCGAGTCCGCGAATCAAAGGGGCGGGCAGGCCTTCCAGCACGGTGACGCGGCAACCTTTTGCTCGCGCAGTCGCCGCAGCTTCCAAGCCAATGAAGCCCGCGCCAATGACGACGAGATGTTTGTTCGGGGCGAGATCATCGCGCAGTGCTTCGGCGTCATCGATCGTGCGCAACACATGAACACCCGTGTGCTTGGGTTGGTTCGGAAGTCGTCGCACTGCACCTCCCGTCGCGATGATGCAGGCGTCGTACGTGAAGTCACCGTTGTCAGTCGACAACGTTTTGTTCTTGATGTCGAGATGTGTCGCCGTTGTACCGTGATGCCAGTCGACGCGAAGGGCGACAATTTCTTCAGGTTTCCGCAGTCTGATGCGATCAGCGTCCCACTCGCCGGCAAGGAACTTCTTCGACAGCGGTGGTCGGTCATAGAGATGACGTGTTTCTTTGCCAACAACAGCAATCTCATCGTCAAAACCATGAGTGCGCAGACTCTCTGCGGCGCGTAGACCGGCCAGCGATGCACCAACGATGACGACCCGCGACATGAGGCAAGACTAGAACGCTCCGCCTCAGAGCCCTTACCTGAGTCGCTGCGTGACACCTAAAGTGGTGTCATGCCGAACCGCGCCCAGCCTCTCGACGAAATGCCGGAAGCCGGGCAGGCGATCCTCACCGCAGCTCGCGACATTGTCGAGGAGAACGGACCAAACAGCCTGCGCGTATCCGACGTTGCCGAACGGGCCGGTGTCGCCGTCGGTTTGTTGTATCACTACTTCGACGACCGCGATGACCTCATCGATGCGGTACGCGAAGCGCAGTTCCTGGCACGCATCGAAGCCGACATCGCCGACCTTGCTCGCAAGGTGGGCCCCGACGAACTCGACACCACCGCGGTGTTGAAGGTGATCATCGACGACTTCTCCGACCCGC
>CAZVPL010000176.1:0-2833 GCA_964629075.1 uncultured Bifidobacterium sp.
TCAAGTGGCTTTAACTCACCAGCGAGATTGAACTTACCAAGCCAGAATGCGCTGTGGCCAGCGTGGCTTGTGGCGGTCCATCCCATTGGGCTATAGCCGATGCTGGCAAAGGTTGAACCCTTTGTCTCCATCGCCTTGATTAACTTCGCGCGAGGTGGACTTGTACCTGCCGCGCGGAGAGCTTGAGCAACAACGAGTGCGTAGTTCATTCCGATTGCAACGTTATTGTCGAACTCGACGCCCTTGTTGTAATTCGTATTTACTTCGCGGAAGAGCTTGACGTATTCGTCAGCGGTATCCGAGGGATCTGGAGCGAAGGAGAGACCAATCGCGCCATTCAAGAGAGCTGCAGCTTGTGCAGCAGGAATTCCTGCTGGCGCAAGCCTCAACTTCAATGTGGTGGTGTCAGAACCAACGGATCCAAGAATCCACTGTGGCTTGTAGCCTGCTGCATTTGCAACGGCAAGAACTGGAGCAGTAGCTGAAGAAACAGTCATGAGGACCACAACTTCGCACTTTGCGGCAACGAGCTTGCCGATCCAGACTTGAGCAGTTGCTGAGCTTTGAGTTCCTGAAACATACTTCACATGTTCCGCGAACTTCACGCCAGCAGCGGTAAATCCTTTCGCTGCATCTGAACCAAAGTCGTCGTTCTGGCTGACAAGACATACTGTCTTGCTTGCGAGATTTTCATTGATATAGGTACCAATGATGCGACCTTCAGCTGCGTAGCTTGGGAAAGACATAAATGTCGTTGGATACTTCCTCTTATCAGCAAAACCACTAAATCCAGTGAGTACGCCGATGGAAGGAATCTTGCGCGAACCTAGGCGGACTTTGCTGGCAATTGCGAGATTGTTCGCAGTACCGAGCTGTCCGACAAGAGCGAAGACCTTGTCTTTCAAAATTAATTCGTTTGTC
Organism: uncultured Bifidobacterium sp.; assembly: GCA_964629075.1. Lineage (GTDB taxonomy): Bacteria > Actinomycetota > Acidimicrobiia > Acidimicrobiales > Ilumatobacteraceae > F1-20-MAGs119. Next base: position 922 of record CAZVPL010000176.1, read on the forward strand.
TTATTGATCGCTTCCTGTGGGATGTAGCGATCATCCTTAATAATAAGGTTGACTTTGCGGCCGTAAATGCCGCCGTTTGCGTTGAGATAATCAAAGTATGCCTTCCTAGCTTGCGCTACCTTGTTGTAACCCGGAGCAGCAATACCAGTCATAGGTACTGTGATACCGAGCTTGATTTCGCTTGAAGAAACGCCAGTCTCTGCATTAGCCGGTACGACTGAAGCGGCAAGCGCTACAGATGTCACGACAGATGCGAACAAGACTGATTTCTTGTTGCGTCGTAAGCTGATCATTTATTTCCTTCCATCGAGGGTTTTTTCTTTTTCAGTGCTTCGCTTTCTGATGATGCTCTCGGCGCTTTCTGATCGACTCGGCGGGGCCGTTCGGTGAGAAGAGCACTGTGAGAATCAGCAGCACGCTCACAATGAAACCTGGCAAGTTCGAGATGACCTTTTCAGATTCACCGAGGCTGGTCGAGATTACCTCGGCGATCTCAGGGATCACCACGAGAATTACAGCGCCTAGCATGCTACCTGCGAGGCTAGTTACGCCAGCCAACACCGCACCCGTGATAAGGGTGAAGGAGAGGCTGAGCGGGAATGCGCTCGGGGCGACGATGCTGATCATGCCCAAGAGGGCTCCTGAGAGCCCTGCGGCTCCAGCGCTGATGGTGAAGGCGAGAATCTTGGATTGAGCGACGTTAATGCCGCATAGCTGGGCGGCGGTTGGGTTAGCGCGAAGCGCCTTCCAGGTGCGCCCATACCTGCTGTGCAGAAGATTGCGAATCAAGAACATGGCAATCAGAACAACGAAGGCTGAAATCCAGAAGAACCATTTATATAGAGTGAAATCTTCACCGAATCGCGCAGGTGGATTTCCAGCATCATAAACAAGTCCCGTTTCGCCACCAAGAAAGGTAAATTGATTTGCAAGTGTCGGAAGTCCGACCGCAAGAGCAAGAGTTGTTCCCGCAAGATATGGACCAGATAGTCGTCCAGCAGCAAAACCTAAGATAAAACCAATTAGTGATGTGACGATGACAGACATTAATAATGTAAACCAAAATGGTGATTGCCAATATGTTTGTGATAGCGCTGCAGCATATGCGCCGATTGCAAGAAATGCACCGTGGCCCAAAGAAACTTGTCCGGAATATCCAGTAAGGATGATAATTGATGCAATTGCCAGAGTAGTAATGGCAATAGTGGCACCTTGGTAAACCCGTAACTCATCCACACGGTCAGCGACAATTAAAAGTATCCAGCCAAAAATAACGAAGAGTGCGAATACTTTCTTCGTCGATAAATTATGCATGTCGGACCTTCTTTGATCCGAAGATTCCGTTGGGTTTAATCACTAATGACAGCAATAGAACGACAAATACGGCTGGGAAAATTAAGGTAGTGCTTACGTAATTCAGGATAAAAGCGATACCTATTCCCAAGACCATTCCACCCACAACAGCTCCGGGCAAACTTTCTAGTCCGCCTATTACTGCAGCAACGAATCCAAATACAAGCAAGGTATCGAGTGAATTTGGCGAGAGTATGTCATTAGGAGTTACCAGTACTCCTGCAACTGCTCCAGCTCCTCCAGCAAATGTCCAACCGATAGTGCGGATGGGCCCTACGCGAATACCTGCCAAACGTGCGATTTCTGGTTGAAACGCTGAGGCGCGGAGCGCTAAACCAAGATTAGTTCGTTGGAAAATGATGGAAAAGGCAATCATTACAAGGGCTGCCCCCACAATGACGAGAACATTTAGCCGAGAAAAAGGAATAGTTGCTCCAGCTACAACAAAGTTATCGGTAGGTACAGGTGAAGCAAAGCTTCGATATTCATTACCCCAGATCATTCCGACGACGCTTCGAATGACTCCAAGTAGTCCTAACGTTGCGATAACAGGAGCAAG
>CAZVPL010000177.1:0-2831 GCA_964629075.1 uncultured Bifidobacterium sp.
AACAAGGCCGTGCGCCCCTTGCACATCGCGAAGTCGGTCCAGTGGCTGGCCGACGGTGCAGAGGTCAAGCTGACGGTGGTCATCGTGGAGGTCTGCATGGGGGGTAACCGACTTCCTTTGTTTGAGATTCCGACAGGGTGTGACTTGCGGTATTGCGAAGGTGGCGGTGGGGCAGGGAGGGGGCGCCCCAACCGCTCTCATTTAATACTAAAACTGATCCGGCCCGAAGTCAAGTCTTTTAGTGCTAAACATTTTGTCAATCCCCGCCAGGCTCAGAGCGGGTTCGGCAGCTAGAGGAGTTCAGCAGCAAGGCTTGCGACCTCGCTGCGCTCGCAGGCCGCCAGGGTCACGTGCCCAAAGCACTCCTGGCCCCCAAACGCTTGAATCAGCACGGCGAGAGCGTTGTTCGATTCGCCCATGTAAGGGGCATCGATCTGGCTGGTATCGCCGGTGAAGACCACCTTTGTCCCTTCGCCGACCCGGGTCAGAATCGTCTTCAGGGTCGTGGGCTCCAGGTTCTGGGCTTCGTCGACAACGACGAACTGACGCTGGAGCGACCGCCCGCGCAGGAAGGTCACCGACTCGAGCGACAACTGACCCCTGGCAATCAGGTCGTCGATGAGTCGCCGGGCATCGCGGCTCGACCGTTGGTCGGTGAGCGCCACGATCGAGTCGTGGATGGCTGACATCCACGGGTCGAGTTTCTCGTCGAGGCCACCGGGGAGAAACCCGACCTCGGCACGTCCGACAGGAACGAGCGGGCGATACACGGCGAGCCGCTCGTACTGGCGACGCTCGACAACTTGTTCGAGACCAGCGGCAATCGCCATGACGGTCTTGCCTGTCCCCGCCCTGCCATCGAGGGCGACGACCGTGACTTCAGGATCGAGCAGCAGTTCGAGAGCGAAGCGCTGTTCCTTGCTGCGTGCGCGGAGACCCCAGGCCTCGCTTGCGTTGTTCGGCAACAGCACCCATTCATCGAGTCGGCGACGGGCGAGAGCTGAGTGCGAACCGTCTCGCAGCACGGCGAAGGAGTTCTCCGGTTGGTCGGCACCGTCTTCGACGGCGTCGGCGGGAATCGCACCTGCGGCGTAGATGTCGTCGATCACCTGATAGGGCGCCGGCAACGAGGTCCACCCCATCGGCCGTGTCGAGGCGGCGCGTCCGACTGGTTGATGTTCGTCTGCGGGAATTCCCAGGTGGGCCGCCTTGATACGCAGCGCCGCGTCGTTCGAAATCAGCCGGGTGGGGCCGCTGCGGACCTGGCCGAGGGCGGCCCCGATGATGCGGTTGTCGGGGATTTCGGGGTCGAGGCCGTGCTCAACCAGGAGGTGGCGTTGAATTCCGTTCACTTCGATGTGAACGCTTCCACCTTCGGCACCCGCATGCACCTCGAGCGGAGTATCGAGCACGCCACCCGCTTGCCGACGAAGATCCTCGAGCGTGCGTAGTGCGGTGCGAGCAGCACGACCGACATCGTCGAGACGAGTCTTCAATCCGTCAAGCTCTTCGACGACAGTGAGTGGAACGACAACCTCGCTTCCGGGGAAAGAGGTGAGACTCGAAGGATCACCGATGAGAACGGAGGTGTCGAGAACGATGCGCGTTCGTTGTCGTGTTGTTTGGTCTTCGTGGAGGGGGGATGAATTGAAACCGGCCATGTGGCGCGTCTCAGTCATCGCCACCCCTTTCTGACAGAGCGAGTGTCCGACGCAACGTTGCAGAGTGTTGCCGATGACGGGGCCGGAATGGTGGACTCTCGCCAATCACCCGGAAGAGCGAATTTGGGGCTCCGAGGGGGTCTCCGCGCAGATTTTTTTCAGAAATTTTTTGGGGGTGATTTCCGGGCGCGCCACACCCGCTCGCGCGGTGATCGACGCGCGCGTCCGCGATGCAGTTCGGTGCGAGAAAAAACCGACGACATCAACGTGTGAATCGTCGTCTTGAAAGCCACCACTCCATGCCGACGGGGCTCGCAAACCCTTGAAAACAAAGGGTTTGAGCCCATGGGCCCGGAGAGCTCGACGTTGTGTGACGCGGTGAAGATCGCGCGGGATGTTCGCGGAGATGACGAGCGGTGTCCGAGTGTCGGCACGACGTCAATCTCATTTTCTGGGACGTGCGATGAGGTCCGAAATGCTTGCGTTGCAAGGTCGCGCCGAGTCGAAATGCTTGTAATCGTCGTTTCAACGTATTCAGATATGTAGTGCACAACGCTCCGATTCCGAGGAGGAAATAACAACATGACCAAGGCAGAGCTCATTGATGCGGTGTCTCAGAAAGCAAATGTCTCAAAGGCAGATGCCGAGCGGACAGTCGCAGCGTTCTTTGATGTGGTCATCGAGATCACCAAGAAGGGCGACAAGGTTGCGTGGCCGGGCTTCGGCTCGTTCAGCACCACGAAGCGCAAGGCCCGTACTGGTCGCAACCCGCAAACGGGTGCAGCAGTGACGGTCCCGGCTTCGACCGCAATGAAGTTCTCCGCGAGCTCAACGCTCAAGGCAGAGTTGAATCCAAACCGTAAGTAAACAAATTAGAGAGAGGAAATACAGTGGCAGCAGCAAAGAAGGCCCGTAAGAAGGCCGCTCCGAAGAAGGCAGCAAAGAAGGCAGCCAAGAAGGCAGCTCCGAAGAAGGCCGCAAAGAAGGCCGCTCCGAAGCGCAAGAAGGCCGCCAAGAAGGCAGCAAAGAAGGCAGCTCCGAAGAAGGCCGCGAAGAAGGCCGCTCCGAAGCGCAAGAAGGCAGCTCGTAAGAAGGCTGCAAAGAAGTAATAACCAAGCAATAACGCTTCGGTTCGGAACGTTGAGACTGGGGGGCGAAAGCCCCCCAGTC
>CAZVPL010000178.1:0-2831 GCA_964629075.1 uncultured Bifidobacterium sp.
GCAGTCGGGTACTGGTACGGGGTTGTTTACGTTTGTGGCCGCTCCGACGGTGTCGTCTGTGGCGCCGACGTCGGGTCCGGCTGGTGGTGGAACAGCGATCACGGTGACGGGTACTGGTTTCTTGGCTGGGGCGTCGGTGACTGTTGGTGGTTCGGCGTGTGCGTCGGTGACGGTGGTGTCTGCGACGTCGATTACATGTGTGACTCCGTCGGGGTCGGCTGGGGTGTCGAACATTGTGGTGACGAACACGGATACGCAGTCGGGTACTGGTACGGGGTTGTTTACGTTTGTGGCCGCTCCGACGGTGTCGGGAATTAGCCCATCCAGCGGGGTAACGACAGGTGGCACCAACGTGACGATTACCGGCACCAGTTTTCAATCTGGAGCCGCAGTAGCTATCGGTGGTGTGGCGTGCACGTCCATCGCCGTTGTTAGCGCGACGTCAATCACTTGCACTACAGCTGCACTTGCTGCGGGGAGCGCCAACGTCGTTGTAACGAATACTGACGGTCAATCTGGAACGCTCTCAAATGGTTACACCGTGACTGCGACCGCTACTACAACCACAACTACAACCACAACCACAACCACAACCACAACCACAACGTCTGTCCCACCCGGAACGACTACGACAGTTTCCGCTGGGACAACCACGGCCACGTCGGTGCCAGCAGGGAGCACAACCTCAAGCGCCTCTACCAACATCGAAGGGACGACTTCAACGACGACAACGGTTACGACGCCGTCCACGTCCGTGCCGTCTCTGACAACGACGACTGTTCCGGCGCCGCAGTTGGTGACGGACTTGAACAAGGCCCAGTTGGTGGCTGACCCGGGAAGCGGAGCGGCAGAAATCAACGGCAAGCCCGTGAATGTTGAGGTAGTGAAGCCGGAGCCGACGAATGACCCGGCTGCACTTCTGCAAACGGCAAAGGAAGTCGTCTCGGATATCGCGAAGTTCATTCCGAAGGGTGTCGACAATCCAGTGAAGGTTGTAGAGACACCCGAGGGTGCTTCGCTAACGGGCATTATGTCGAATCCGGACAATCCGAAGGAAGAGATCCCTGTTCCTGTCGAGTCGGTGACATTGGTGAAGGCCGGGAACGACACTGCGATGTTGGTGTCGGCGTTGAACGAGACCAACGTGCCTGCGGTTTTGAATGCGGGTGGCACGATTGAAGTGAACCGCGGAGGGACTCTGTCAGCTGTTGCTTACGGTCTGCCCGAAGCAGAGAAGGGTGAGATCATTCTGATGTCGACCCCGCGACTATTGGGAACGTTCACCGTTGATTCCTCTGGCGGCTACAAGGGTCAGGTTCGGTTGCCGAAGAACATCGAGTTCGGCACGCACACGGTGGTGATGGCGACGAAGAACGCCAAGGTGAGTTTGGGCATCAAGCTTGTTCGCACGCGTCTTGAGTATCGCGTTAAGAAGAAGACGACCCCGAACTTGTTCCTGCGTCGTGCTGGAGTGAAGCGAACGTCATCGACGTTCTCGGTGACTGGGCAGGGTCGTTGTCGCGCGAGTAACAAACAGATCACCTTCGCGGCGAAGACTGGCCGTTGTTTCATCACGGTAAAGGCCCCGGCGCAGGGTTCACAGAAAGCGGTGTTCTACCGCTTCACGGTACAGGTTGTTGACAAACCGAAGCGGGCTGTTCCGAAGAAATAGCCGATTTGAAGTTCCACAACGACTTCAACGACGCCGCGAGGCCGGCGGTAAATGCCGCGCAGAGCACACCGCGGGCGTCGAGCGACGTTTGGAGTGATGTGTAACGCGCGGCGAATGTGGCTCGTGCTTGGCCTGCTTGCGAGCCGATCAAGTGTGAGTCCGGCCTTGCGTCCGCGCATGTCATCGGAAATGGCGAGACCCAGGGTGAAAACGTGGCAAGTAGAACAGCACGACCGTGATGTCGTACGTGCTTCGTCCGGCCCAACATTGCGGTGGCGACCAGGCTGCCGATGGCGGCCACGGTGTGGAGGAACTTAAGCTTCCATTCGGCGTCGTAATCTCGGCGGCGAGTAAAAAGAGCGCGAACGCAAACGCGAAGACTATCGCGGCGATGTCCGCGAAGTAGGTGTCGAAGATGTTGCGCCGTGTGCGCAGATAGCGGAACGCCTCAGTGATCTCGAGGTGAGTCTTGTCGGAGGATTTGCGACTGGGTGGAAGGCGGTGAATTCTGGACAGCAACGTAGCGCTAACCGAAAACGATGCCATGTAGAAAGCGCATACTGTGCGGACTCCGCAGGGGACGACCAACAGTCTGTCGAGTGCCGGGCTGGGAACGTGTGCGATGCTTTGTGTAACGAACGCATAACTCCGGTGACCGCGAGCCATTCGGGCGACTCGATACGCGTCGGCATCGCATCGAGGCTCGGTCGTCGGACGCCCTCGACAGCACCGAAGAGAATCACTGCAACGTAGATGACCGACAGGTACGAATTTTCGAGTGACGCATTGACGAGCAGCGAGCCAATAATGACGACCATGACAGCTCGGTGATGATGCTTACCCTGCACCGGTCATGTCACGCGGCGAAGACGCCGCTGGAGAGACCGAAGAAGATGAGCAACACGATCTCCGCGACGCCAATGGACCCAACTACAAAACAGAAACAGGTGATTTTTGCACCATGGCACGGCACCGCGAAATAGGTGGCGAACGGCTCTAGACCAGTAATTATTCCCGCCAACCCTAGTGACCGGAAGTCCCGCGAAACGCGCAGGACTGAGATGTCGATTCGCAACAGGCATAGGGGAATACGTGAAAGACTCGATGGCGTGACCGACAAGTTCGATGTAAAGCGCGTGCAGAGTCGAACGCTGCGTGT
>CAZVPL010000179.1:0-2801 GCA_964629075.1 uncultured Bifidobacterium sp.
TGTAAGTCAGAGATCTGATTTTTACACTTCCAGAAGGAGAAGTGGTGGTGACTGTGACTGTACCGACGCTTGTTGGCGTGAATGTGAAAGTGACGGGGATGCCGCCTTGAGTATTAAATGCAAGCGGCGCGGAAGCTTCTGAATTGTCGGCATTCTTAAAGACAACCGAGAAGTCCCAGTTTGCGTTTCCGTTTCCAACAATAGTGAAGACTCCGGATTGCACATTAACTAAGCCTCCAGTTGGTCCGGAGAACTCAAATTCTGCTGCTTGGCTTGCGGTCGGCGCTAAAACTCCAAAACCTAGGACAGAAATTGCCATTGAAAGCAGGATCGCGACTTTCTTCTGCTTTTTCAATAATCCTGAATACATACATGCTCCTACTCATCTGATGAATTGAGGTGGGAAGATTTCACAGATACCAAATGCATTTTCATCAATGTCCGAACAATGTTTGAACAACAATTAACGTGAGAACTTTGTAGCTAGTCAATGACGACAATTAGACTGAATTGACCTATTGACCATTCAAAATCCGTTTTACACTTTCACTCACAATTCCCCACAGAGATTGGAAAATAGATGCTTTATCGTCAACTCGCTGAGGTCAGTACATATGTCACTGATCCAAGCCACAAGTTTTCTGATGTTCTCCAGATGCTCTGCATCAAAGCTCTATCTACATTCAAGACCGATGCTTTGGTCTATACCGAGATTGACCACAATGGTCATGCCATTCCTCATACATCTTTTGGAATAGACATCATCGACAAGAATGGTGAACGCCCCACCTTTGCTATTTCTGAGCGCACACCCTTCACTGATGCAATTCGCGAAAATCGAATCATCTGGATTGATTCATTACCCACATGGCCGAAGCAATATGGCAACATGTCAAGAATCCAACTGCCTAAAAACCTCAAAACAATGATTTGCTGCCCGATTGATGTTGGCGGACTTCCCATAGGAAGCCTTACCGCTTTTTCGCACGCAAAACTTGAATTTGAAGAGGCGACTGCTCAGTACCTTGAGGCAATTTCCTTAATACTTTCTAATGCAATTCGTAATCAAACACAGTCCCGCAAGAAGTCAAGTCGAGATCGAGATGAATTGAGCAAGACAGAAAATTTCTCATTTGATCCTTCAGAATACGAGAAACCTCTAACCGAGAGACAAAACCTTATTCTCAAACTTATTGCAGAAGGGCGAACGAACGCCGCAATAGCAGATGTCTTAGGATATTCGGAGTCTCTCATTAGACAAGAGACAATAAAAATTTACGCAAAGTTGGGATGTTCCGGAAGAAATGAAGCGGCTCAGATTTACAACCGCATGCACTCTCACAGTGCTTCCGTAGCCGTATAGAAGTAGGCGCTGAATCCCCTCGAATCCAGCGCCAAAATCGATTTCCTCGGGTTAAATCGTTGGGTAAATCAGCACCGAAACTTTGCGATCATTTAGGTTAACCACTCCGTCTCTCGATGTTGATAGGTACTCACCCATAGTTTCAGTCTTGATAACCGGATTCATGACTCCTAGACCAGCCAGCTTCTTTTTGAGGTATGCGGCAGCCGCGTCGGCACGCTTTCGGGCAAGAACCAAATTCGCACTATCTCCTCCAGCGCGATCAGTCCTGCCGACAAGATACGCGCTTGTGAGATTGGTATCTGCCATCTCTTTTGCCATCAACCTTAGAGCTGTTTTTGCTTCAGGCGATAAGGTTGAAGAAGATGTATTGAAGTGGACATGTCCGAGGTTTATTGGTCCCTTAATCATGACTCTAACAGGATCTGCAACATTTTCTACGCTCGGGCCAAAGTAGACATTCTCTCCCAATGCAATATGAGAGTTAATAAAGTACTTCTCTCCTTGCTTTATGACCCCAAGGTTCTCTCCATCTTCTGTCCTCAGAGCGAACTCTTCATCGCCATTTGGGAATTTGACCATAAAGTAATTCACGACCGGGTACACAATGTTTGAATTCTCTTTGTACATCGGAATGGTTTCGCCTTCGATGCTTACTGTCATACCAGTCGGAAAGGTGTATTCCGCGGCACGAGCTGAAAAGATGCTCAACCCTGTGCACGCGACTGCAATTGCCGCCACTGCCTTTTTCTTCATATATTTTCCTTGTCTTTTTTAACAACGAATGATTTCTGTATTCATGGGAATACGGATAAACGATATTGCTCACATAGTCATAAGAATGCGGTATTTCGGTCTAACAAATTCTTGGACCAGTCTTTGAACATTCAATATCAATTATTGCGATTTCTTACACATTATGTTCGCCGCATGATTACAAATAACAACTCAGCACTTATTATTGAAAATAACCCAATCGATCGTAAATTCATGCAAAATACCTTGGAATCTTGGAATTTCAATGTACGAGCAGAAAACGACCTCAGCAAGGTTCGCGACCATTTCGCTCTCTCTGACTTCAAAGTCATCCTTTTTCACTTAGCTAATGACTTCATGAAATCTCTAGACCTTTTGGGATGGATGAGGTTGCAATCAAATGGAGCACTCATTCCTCTCGTTGATCATGGCAGCCCTGTAACAGAAGAGATGTGTATTCGAGCTGGGGCTGATGAAGTCATCAGTAAACCCATTGTTCAGAAACTCTTTATGCAGCGAGTCAACTATCAAATCGATAAGCAAGCTGATCGCAATGCCCTATTAGATGAGGTCTATACCTGGGGCGATATGACTCTCGATGTGCCGCAATGTGAGTTTCGAATTGGAGAGAAGATTGTTCCTCTCACGAAAACTGAACTTCTCCTCACCCAAGCCTTCTTTG
>CAZVPL010000180.1:0-2782 GCA_964629075.1 uncultured Bifidobacterium sp.
GCGGCGTTGATCGCGTCGATGGCCGACTGAGACAGCTCATCGCCTACGTTGACGTGTGTCTTATTCACGCAAATGCTCCGTGCGGCACGGCCGACGGAGCACTGAGTTCGGTTGTGCCGTGAGGTTCCCGTTACCGGGCGCACACGGACGTCGATTGGACGCTCCCTTTGGGGTGACCCCCGCTGGGCAGATGTCAGACGCTATCGGCGCACCTCCCCACTTCCCCCAGGGTTCTCGGCGCCTGGAGGTGCAGTTTTCGGCACGATCCGCGCCGAGAATCGGGAGGGTTCTCGTGTGAAAAGACCCGCTTTTCGCTACCGAATGCACCCGAAAAGTGGGCTAGCCGAGATCAATCACCGGAAATCTGGCCTCGTCGGGGTGGTCGCCGGGGGACAGACCCTCGTCAGGGAAGGGAGGCGACGTGGTCCACGGCCGGTGGGCCCAGCGCATGTCGTCCCCCAGATATCGGAAGCTCACCACCCGCCGCCGCCCAGGGTGGTCTTGGGTGCCGGGGGCGGCGTGGAGGGTCCGAAAGTGGAACGCGACCAGGTCCCCTGGCTCGACGGGGCAGGCCCGCACCCGGGGATCGGCCCACCAGCGAGCGGGATCGCCCATCAGGCGGAACCCTTGTGCATTTGTGACATAGGGAGAGTCGTCCTTGAACCGGTTCGGGATGAACCGCTCCCCCGTCGCGTGGCTGCCCGAGAGACACCGCAAGGCGATCGACTCGGGGATGGGGTCGAGAGGGACCCAGAGGCTGACATTGTCGAGGCCGTCGACCCCGTAATACGGGTCGTCGTGGTGCCACGGGGTCGGAGTCATGGTTCCGGGCTCCTTGACGAGCACGTGCTCGTGGAAGAACCGCGGTCTGCGGGTCCCCATCAGTGCACCGGCGACCCGTGGAAGCGGTCCGACCAACGCTGCGTCACGGAACTCGGGGATGCGATCCCAACTGACGTAGTCGTCGAAGAATCTGCCGCCCGCATCCTTGGGTGTGTAGTCGTTCATCCACTGGCTTGGATTCGCCATGTTGACGGCGACGCCGCGAGCCAAATCATCGAGCAATTCCACCGACACGACGTCGCGAAGTACGACGAACCCATCGCGACGATACGAAGCGATGTCTTCCTCGCTCACGAGAACTCTCACGTGGTCAGGCTATTCCCGCACATCCACGTTCTCGGTGCGCGGTGTAGCAAACAGCGAGTCTTTTCACACCGAGAACCCTGGGATTCTCGGCGCGAATCTTGTCGAAAGCTGCACCTGGTGGCGCCGAGAACCCTCTCAGTCGTTGGAGGTGTCGCGCTCAACCAGGGTCGCCGACACGTTGATCGTCTTGCCCTCACGCTCGAGTTTGATCTTGATCGTGTCGCCGGGTTGCGCATCGCGCACGAGGGCGATCATGCCGGTTCGACCGGCAATCGGCACACCATTGATTGCAAGGATGACATCGCCCTCTTCGATTCCGGCCTTTGCTGCCGGAGAGTTGTCTTCGACATTTGCGATGACTGCGCCCTGCCCACCGTCGCTGCGATCGGTGAGGCCTACCCCGAGGAAACCTTGCTTGCGTTCGACACCGTTCGCCTGGTCGCGCAAGGTCATGATGACGCGCAACACTTCCTCAGTTGAGATTGCAAAGCCGATGTTGTTGGCGGCGGTTCCCATGTCGCTTCGCGCCACTGCGGTGTTGATACCGATGACCTGCGCCTTGTCGTTCACAAGCGGTCCACCCGAGTTGCCCGATGAAATTGCCGCATCGGTTTGGATGAGGCGGTCGAGCGCGCCACTCTCCGTCGTGATCGTGCGACCAAGAGCGGACACGATTCCCGACGTGACACTGGGCCCGCCATCGAGGTTGAGCGCGTAGCCAATTGCGACAACCGGGTCGCCCAAGCGAACCTTCGCCGAATCGGCAAAGACTGCCGCGGTCAGGCCGGTGGCGTTGATCTTCACGAGCGCGAGGTCGTTCTGCGGATCGGCCGCAAGAACAGTGCCGCGTCGTGGCTCGGTTTCGTTCATCAATCGAACCTGAACGGTGTCGGCGCCCTCGACGACATGGGCGTTCGTGAGAATCTCACCGTTCGAATTGATGATGACACCGGTACCCACCGACTCACCCTCACCGAATTGACTCTCTGTGTTGGCACTGAGGGTCACGACGCTCGGCGCGACCGCGAGGGCAATCTTGCCGATCTCGGTGTTTGCGTCACTGATGTTGGCGCCCTCGGTCTCGGGTGCGGTCACCACGGTCCCGGTGGTGACCGTGTCGTTGTCCTCGCGGGTTGCGAGAACCCCGATTGCAGCACCGGCAAGAGCAGAGACGGCAGAGACGAGAGCGAGCGCAACAACGCCAAGACCACGTCGCCGCGGTCGCTCAGCACCGCGTTCCGGCCCGCCCGATGTCGCGGGCGGTGTCGGCGGGGCTGGTGGTGGCGGAGGCAACGGCGACTGGGTCGCGATCGGCGTCCAGCGCGGTTCGATCGTCGGGATCGTTTCGTTCGGGTTCGAATCGTTCCAGATGCTCATGGATGTGTTCTACAACGCAAAGGGCCGGCGCTGCATGCGCCGGCCCTAAGAAGTTCCTAAGAAATTGCGATTATTGGAAGATCCAATCAGTTCGATTGGATCTTGATTTCGATGTCGACGCCCGCCGGCAGCTCGATGCGCTGGAGGCTGTCGATTGTCTTGGCGTTCGGGTCGACGATGTCGATGAGACGCTTGTGGATGCGCATCTCGAAGTGCTCGCGCGAGTCCTTGTCGACGTGGGGTCCGCGGATGACCG
>CAZVPL010000181.1:0-2753 GCA_964629075.1 uncultured Bifidobacterium sp.
TCACTGTTGTCACTGGAGGCGCTGAAACTGGTGTTGCTCTTACCGAAAGCGCTGTTGGAAAGATTTCATTCACTGGTTCCACTCGAACTGCCAAGAAAGTTGCTGCCGCGTGTGCAGAGCGCATGACTCCCGTAGTTCTGGAGTGCGGCGGGAAAGATCCAGTTCTTGTGGATCACGATGCCGATATTGAGAAAGCGGCTGAAGTAACTTTGTGGCATGCCATGGCCAATGCAGGACAATCATGCATCGGTGCTGAACGAGTTTATGTACACCAAGATGTCGCAGATCAATTCACGCGTTTGATTGTTGAGATGGCCTCGCACATTAAGGCAGGTTATGAGGATGGAGCTCATTACGGTCCAGCCACAATGCCCTCACAATTGAAAGTGATTAAGTCACACATTGATGATGCAGTAAAACGCGGCGGAGAATTTTTACTCGGTGATAAGAACTCTGTGAAGGATGGCTATGTCCAACCCGTCATACTGCGTAATGTTCCTGAAGACTCTAAGGCTATGACCGAAGAAACCTTTGGACCTACGCTGGTGATTAATACTGTTCGCCATATGGATGAAGCGGTGGATTTGGCAAACAACACGGCATATGGACTCGGAGCCGCAGTCTGGTCAAAGCGCAACGGCAAGAAGATTGCGTCCCTGTTGAAATGTGGAATGGTTTCCATCAATTCGGCATTTTCTTTCGCAGCTATCGGCTCAGTTCCCTTCGGCGGTGTAAAAGACAGTGGATATGGTCGAATCCACGGCGCTGAAGGCTTGCTGGAATTCACATATCCTCGCACGGTAGTAAAGACTCGATTCAATATTCCTTTGCATTTCACAACTTGTCAACGTACTGGTTTTGCCGACAAAACAATTATGCGTTTAGTGAATTTGCTTCATCGCCGTCGACAGCGCTGATACCACTTCTAAGGTTCACTTGAACTTACTTGTCTACCCAATTATTACTTGACCACGACTCAAGCGAGCCGGAATTCGGGCTAGTCTGGAAGTTGCGGGCCCCAATAACAAATCGCCGTCAGCTTCAAACTCGGAACGGTGGGAAGGACAGACCCAGCCATTCCCCTCCCGAATCACAGTTACCCCCTGATGTGGGCATGCAAGGTCAAATGCAACATACGTTGCGCTTGATGTTCGAGCCAACCCAACACTTTTGCCTTTGAGTTTTCCAATTCGAACCGCTCCGCCAACCTGAGCAAGTTCAGGCACTGCCTTAACTCGAACCGATAATTTTCCATTAGCCAGTCTTGTCACAGCGGCATTTGCAGCTAATGGAAGATTCACCAAACCGGCAGCGAGAATGGCGCAAGTACCTGCAATCAATGAGCGTCTCGTTAAGTCTTCCACATCAAACCTTTTTTACAACTCTCTTCAACGTTACATCTGCGCTGCCAAAGTTTGAGCCATCAGCAAGAGTATTTGCTGGCAAACCAAGAAGCTCGTTCAATGTCGAAGCTAGTCCAGGAGCAAGTGAAAGATTTGCGCCGACATATGCGGTGGAACGGATTCGAGTCTTTTTATCGGTTGTGACTTTTGCCTTGAGTTCGGCGTTATTGCGGATTGTCAATACTGTTAATGACTGATTGGAAGCCTGAGGGATGGTTGCGGTGACTACTCCCTTTCCAAGGTCTATCACTGGGTTTCGCAATTGCACTTGAGAATTATTTGCAGTGTTAAAGAAAACAATGGTGCTTCCAATATGTTGGACCGCACTCTTCGAACCCGTAATGGGAATATGGAATACAACCTGGCTATTTGCCATCGCTATAGAGTCGCCAATAACTCCAGATGTAGCTCCGCCTTGAACGTAGAGGACAACGCCAACGCCTTCAAGCGCCGAGATTAGTCCCGGCGTAGTCTTCATATGAGTCATGCTCTGGCTAGGCTGTACATCAGCCGAAGCATTTGGTGCGGTGACCAACATGATCACTGCCATCAAAACCAATAGAAATTGAGACTTCTTGAGTTTTCTCAACATAAGGCGTTCCCCTCAGAGATTTAGATGTGAAATTTGCCCTGACTTCTAGGGTAAAGCTAGTAGGCAAGAGGTGCCACTCTAAAAGCCTGTCGGTTAAAGATTTGTGTCGCACGACATTAGATTTGAAGCCAACCGCCTTCAATAACGCGGAGCGTTTCGCGTTCGCTCAATCCGAGGTTTACGACTATCTCTCTTGTTCCAACATGCAGTGTGCCAATGTCGCCGAGACTCCACATCATGCTCTATCCATGCAACGGTGTGTGGTGTAGCCATGGGAATAAGTTGATCACAACCAGGACAGCGGTATGGTTTTGTCGAGCTCGAACCTGTGATGCGACGAACCATATAGATGCCTTCGCTATGTTCTTCAATCGTCTCGTGTGAAGCTGCAAGATCCCGTTCTTCAGGCTTGGCAGCGTTACGCCCATTACTTTTCTTGGGCTTATTTCTCCGCGGACTCACAGGGATATTCTCTCCTACATACGGCAAGATTGCGCTCATGTTCGCCAAGCCCCTCATTGCGATTACTATCGCAGGCGCACTTACTTTTGCACTACCTTTCCAAGCGTATGGCGCAGACATCAGCGTTGTTGCAAAGAAGACCGCAAAACCTATTCCTTCGCCATTACCCAAGTGGCCGCCTTCAGGCTTTAAAGGTAAAGATGGGGTCTTTGCCAAAGTTCCTACTCGAAAAGAACTCGTTGGATTACTCTCTGCAAAAAGAACTCTGCAATCTATTGTAAAGAATTGTGAGGAGT
>CAZVPL010000182.1:0-2740 GCA_964629075.1 uncultured Bifidobacterium sp.
CATTGGTAGTTGGGACGTGAGCAACGTGACCGACATGTCGTACATGTTCGCGGCAACCACTTCGTTCAATCAGCCGATCAACAGTTGGAACACCTCGAGCGTCACTTCCATGGACGGAATGTTCAATAACGCGGCCGCGTTCAATCGGCCGCTCTCTAGTTGGAACACGTCGAACGTCCTCTTCATGAACGACATGTTCAACGGTGCCGCAGTGTTCGATCAGGACATCGGAGGCTGGAACGTGAGTAACCTGATCGATGCTCGCGCCATGTTCCAGAGCGCGGGGGCGTTCAACAGGAGCCTGAACGGCTGGAATCCGACCAATCTCGTTTATGCATCGAACATGTTTCGTGGTGCACCGGACTTCAACAATGGGTGTGCGTCGGATCCCTGTCTGACCCCATTCTCGTGGCCCAATGCCCCGTCGCTGTTGGAGGTCGGTGGAATGTTCGCCGACGCGACTTCGTTCAACGCGCTGATTGACATCGACACTGATCAGGTCGTGTCGTTTGCTGAAATGTTCTGGGGTGCGGGTTCGTTCAACAACGGGTGTGGCGCCGGAGACCCCTCATGCCTACTCGCGATGATCACCCCGGAACTCGTAACGACGAGCCAGATGTTCGAAGGGGCCGTGTCCTTCAATCAGGAGATCACGTTTTCTTCCACCGCCAAGATCACCAACATCGGAAGCATGTTCGCCGGCGCGATTCAATTCAACAACGGCTGCGATCTCCTCGACCCGGTTCCCGCGAACTGGGTCACCTGCCCTCTCGATTTGAATGGTGCGGCTGCCCAGCCGAATTTCGGAGCATTGATCTCGGCTGGGGGCGCTTTCGCCGGCGCGAGTTCGTTCAATCAGAATCTGAACAGTTGGAACATGTCGACCGTCACCGGAATGGGAGCCATGTTCTACAACCAGGGGTCGTTCAACAACGGCTGTCTTCCCTCGGACCCGTCGTGCCCGCTCACGTGGACGACATCGAGCCTGGTTTCGATGAGCGAGATGTTCTACGGTGCGGTCGACTTCGACCAAGCGTTACCCAACTTCGACACCGACCAGGTTCTGTCGATGTTCGGGGTGTTCGGCTTCGCCAGCAGCTTCAACCAGGACATCAGCGGCTGGACCGTTCGTCAGGTGACGAACATGGAAGGAATGTTTCGGGGCGCTGCCGCCTTCGATCAGAACTTGTCGTCGTGGTGTTTCAACGGCACGGTTGTGAACACCGACTTCGCGTTGGGCGCCGGCTTTCAACTCCTCACCGCGAAGCATCCGAAGTGGAGCGGGTGCCCAGTGCCTGTCGTGCTGGTGCCGGTGACCACGTCGACGTCACCGCCCACAACCACGACGACACCGCCAACCACGGCTGTGCCGGCCGTTCAGCCAACGCTGCCCGCGACCGGCAACGACTCGTTGTTGGTGCTCATTGCCCTTCTTTTCGTCGTTGCGGGTTTTGTGGTGGTCGGTCTGCGGGTCAGAGGCGACGATACGGTGTGCTTGCCCCAGTCGCTCTCATTGTGACATCGCTCGGAGTGGTCTTCTGGCTGCGTCGGCGTCCGCGGACATCCAACTGATCCGCAGCGGCGACTACTTGAAGCGAGCCGGTATCAAGTCTTCGGCGGCGCCCCAGCCGGTCGTTCCACCCGGCTGAATTCCGAACCGTGCGCACGTCGAGCGGTTGACTGCCGTCTGCGACGGTGCCCGACCGCCGAACACAGCCCACTTCTCCCAGGCCGCTGCGTACGACTCGCCCGCCTTGCAACCCGTCGCGCCCGAATGGCCGCCGCGGAAGTAGGCGAGGGCAGTGACCCGGCCTGACGGCAAGGCCAGTTCAAGTGTCTTGCGAACGAACTGGTAGGTGATGGTGGCGTCGTCGAGACGGTTGGTCATGAGGATCGGAGGGGCGGCCTTCCAGTTGTTGACGTCGGCATTCTCGGGCAGCCAGAAACCAGCTGCACCAACATCGCTGATGATGGCCTTGATTCGCGGATCGCGATTGGCCGGCATGATGAACGCGAGTCCGGTGATGCCGCCCATCGAGTTGCCCGTGTACCAGATCTTGCTGGTGTCGATACGACCTGCGATCTGGGGGTTGTTGATCAACAAGTCGATCACAGCCGAGATGTCGCCCGGCTGGTTCACGATGTCGCGGAAGTTTCGTCGACTCAACTCGGTGAGCGGGAACGAGACACACAGTTCGATACGTGAAGACGAATACTTCGACGAGCACACCGGTGTGTTGCCGGCTCGGTACGCACCCTCGATTCGCATGGGGAGGGCCTTGCGGCTGGTCGGATTGCCCCGCGAGTCCGACGGGAATTTGATCGACACGTAGATGGTTCGTTCCTTGGGGGTGTCGATTTCGTTCTCGGCGCCGACCGTCACGTTGCGACCACTGAAGTCGGTCACGAGCATGGTCGTCTGGTTGCGAGCACGCGACAGATAGGTGAAGGTCGGTGCGGCCATTCCGTCGGTTCGGCGGGGCGGATTTCCACACCCGGCGTCGGTTCCGGCGGTCGGGGTGCCCTTCACGTAACCCACGATCCGATACTTGAAGATGACGTCGGTGGTGTGCTGCAGACAGGAAGTGCCGCCACTGCCGGTCGTGGTGAGAGGGAAGATCACGCGGGTGAGAGTTGGAGTTCCTGGCTGATACTTCGCCACAGCCCATGAGCGGGTTCCGTGGGGCCCCCACCCGCGCCACTCGCCAGCGCGAGTGGTGGCCGTGAGTTCGAGGTCGTA
>CAZVPL010000183.1:0-1814 GCA_964629075.1 uncultured Bifidobacterium sp.
AGCCGACGAGGATCACCGACGAGGTGTTCTGGAACAGCATGATGATGACCGTCGCTCCGAGAAGTCCGAGGCCAACGGTGAACATTCCGGCGACACCACCCGTACGGAAGGCCACGGTGAGGGCGCGGGGCATGCTGTTGCTGAGGGCCGCTGCTGCGGTGCGAACGTTGCCGCGGGTGGCGAGCGTCATACCGATGTAACCGGTCAGGCCAGACGCGAGGCAGCCGAGGACGAACGCGATCGTACGGTAGATGCCTGCTTCGGCGAACGAAAGCGCCGAAGACTTGTCGGGCTTCAGGATCTCTGTTGAGGTGACGAAGACGATGACGACGAGGGGAATGAGAATGAGCCCGATCGTCTTGAACTGACGCTTCAGGTAGGCCCAAGCCCCTTCCTGAATCGCCGTGGCAATCTCGACCATCTTCGGCGAGCCTTCACTCTCGGCCATGACCTTCTTGACGAGGAAGAACCCGACGCCGAGGGCGATGAGGGCGGCCGCTGCGGACAACCACAGAACGGCCCATTCACCACCCTTCAGTTCGAATTGCTGCCAGCCGCCTTCCGCAGCGAAAATTCCAAGCACGTGAACTCATCCTTACGGTGGAGGGGCGGGCGCGGGCCAACCCCAGGGGTTTTTGGTGAACGCAACGAGTGTAGGGAATTCGGGCGGACAGGGGCGAAACGGTCCAATTCCGTCACACCCCCGTTTTCGGCTCGGGAAAAGTTCGCCCGTGCGGGGTCTCGGGGGTACCGTTTCTTCGCTCTGAATTGAGCCCCCGACGCCACGAGAGGCTCGTGGAAGAAAGGCAAGTAGATGGCTCAGGTTCTCCATGGTCGTGGCCCCGTCACCGCGACGGCCACCAAATCGCGCAAGAAGCGACCGTTCCTCCTCGACCTGTATTCGACTGCAGTCGGCAAGAAGTACGCGATGGCCATCACCGGCATCGGTCTCATGGGGTTCGTTCTTTTCCACATGATCGGCAACCTGAAGATGTACTTCGGTGCGTCCGACCTCGACAGCTACGCCGAGTTTCTGAAGAAACTGCTCTATCCGCTCGCGCCAAAGGGTGCGGTGCTCTGGATCCTGCGTGGCGGTCTCATCGCAATGGCGGTCATCCACATTCATGCGGCGATTTCGCTCACGCGTCTGAACCGAACTGCCCGCCCGGTTCGCTACCAGAGCGAGCGTGATTATCAGGTCGCGAACTTCGCCAGTCGTTCCATGCGCTGGACGGGCGTCACGGTTTTCCTGTTTCTCGTATGGCACTTGCTTGACCTGACGTTCGGCGTCACGAACACCGTCGGCGCCGATGGCGAGTTCATTCGCGCGAATGTGTACGACAACGTCGTGCGCAGCCTCGATCGTTGGCCGGTTGCGGCGTTCTACATCCTCGCGAACATCGCACTCGGTATCCACCTGTTCCATGGCGTGTGGAGCCTCTTCCAGTCGATGGGTTGGAACAACCCACGCTTCAACAAGTGGCGGCAGGCATTCGCCACCGGCTTCGCCACCGTCGTCGTGGTGGGCAATGTTTCATTCCCGATCGCAGTACTCGCCGGCGTCGTCGGCGGCTGACCCAGAAGGACAATCATGAGCGTCGAACTCAATTCGAAGACCCCTGCGGGCCCATTGTCCGACAAGTGGGAGAACTACAAAGCCGACGTCAAGTTGGTGAATCCGAACAACAAGCGCAAATTCAAGGTGATTGTCGTCGGTACCGGTCTCGCCGGCGCGTCGGCTGCGGCGACCCTTGCCGAACTTGGCTACCAGGTCGATGCGTTCACCTTCCACGACTCGCCGCGTCGCGCGCACT
>CAZVPL010000183.1:1824-2733 GCA_964629075.1 uncultured Bifidobacterium sp.
GCGCGCACTCGATCGCCGCGCAGGGCGGCATCAACGCGGCCAAGAACTACCAAGGTGACGGCGACAGCGTTCACCGCCTCTTCTACGACACCATCAAGGGTGGTGACTTCCGCGCCCGCGAATCGAACGTGCACCGCCTCGCCGAAGTCTCGGTCAACATCATCGACCAGATGGTTGCCCAGGGTGTTCCGTTCGCGCGCGAGTACGGCGGTCTTCTCGACAACCGCTCGTTCGGTGGCGCCCAAGTCAGCCGCACTTTCTATGCCCGTGGGCAGACGGGCCAGCAGCTGTTGCTCGGCGCATACCAGCAGTTGGCACGCCAGATCGGCCTCGGCGGTGTGCGTTTGTTCAACCGCACCGAACTCGTCGACGTCGTCACCATCGAGGGCCGGGCCGCGGGCATCGTCGTGCGCGACTTGATGACCGGTGAGATCACGTCGCACTCGGCGCACGCAGTGGTGCTGGCAACCGGCGGATACGGCAACGTGTTCTTCCTTTCGACCAATGCAATGGCCTGCAACGTCACCGCCGCATGGCGCGCGCACCGCAAGGGCGCCTACTTCGCAAATCCCTGCTACACGCAGATCCACCCGACCTGTATTCCGCAGAGCGACGAGTTCCAGTCGAAGCTCACGCTCATGTCCGAGTCGCTGCGCAACGACGGCCGCGTGTGGGTTCCGAAGAACCCCGACGAAACCCGTCCCGTCGACCAGATTCCCGAGGAAGACCGCGACTACTACCTCGAGCGTCTGTACCCGTCGTACGGCAACCTCGCCCCGCGCGACATCTCGTCGCGCGCGGCAAAGCGTGCCGTCGACCGTGGCCAGGGTGTCGGTCCTTTGAAGAACGGCGTGTATCTCGACTTCTCCGATGCCATCAAGCGTCTCGGCAAGAACGTCGTCGAAGAGC
>CAZVPL010000184.1:0-2679 GCA_964629075.1 uncultured Bifidobacterium sp.
CGTGGCCGGGGGTGTCGATGATGTTGATGCGATGGTTGTTCCAGATGCAGGTGGTCGCAGCCGACGTGATGGTGATGCCGCGCTCTTGCTCTTGGGCCATGTGGTCCATGGTCGCCGCGCCTTCGTGCACCTCGCCGATCTTGTACGACTTGCCGGTGTAGTAGAGGATGCGCTCGGTCGTCGTGGTCTTGCCGGCGTCGATGTGCGCCATGATGCCGATGTTGCGAGTGCGCTCGAGGGGGTACTCACGCTTTGCCATGTTCAGTCTCTGCCTTGTCTATTGCGCGTGGTCGGTTGCGCGTGGAGGGGTTGGGTTGGGCCGACTACCAGCGGTAGTGGGCGAAGGCCTTGTTGGATTCGGCCATCTTCTGCATGTCGTCGCGCTTCTTGATCGAAGCACCGAGACCGTTTGCGGCATCGAGCAGTTCGTTGGCGAGGCACTCGGCCATGGTCTTTTCACGACGGTTGCGGGAGTTGTCGACAACCCACCGAATGGCGAGCGTGCTGGCGCGGCGCGGACGAACTTCGACCGGCACCTGATACGTGGCGCCACCGACGCGGCGACTACGCACCTCGAGAGGCGGCTTCACGTTGTCGATGGCGCGCTTGACGGTGGACAGCGGCTCGGAGCCGGTCTTTGTCTCGACCATCTTCATGGCGTCGTACACGATGTTCTCGGCGATGCTCTTCTTGCCGTGCAACATGATCTTGTTGACGAGCTGAGTCACGAGCAGCGAGCGGTAGACCGGGTCGGGGGTCATCTCGCGGCGCTGTGCGGGTCCTTTGCGGGGCATGTGCTACCTGTCTTTTCCTGTGCTCTCGAGTGCTCTACTTGTCGCGCTTTGCGCCGTAACGGCTGCGCGCCTGCTTGCGGTTCTTCACGCCGGCTGCGTCGAGCGCGCCGCGGATGATCTTGTAACGCACACCGGGCAGGTCGCGCACGCGACCACCACGGACCAGAACGATGGAGTGCTCTTGCAGGTTGTGTCCTTCACCGGGAATGTAGGCGGTGACTTCGACACCACTGGTGAGACGAACACGCGCGACCTTGCGGAGGGCGGAGTTCGGCTTCTTCGGGGTGGTGGTGAACACGCGGGTGCACACGCCTCGACGCTGGGGCGAACCCTTGAGCGCCGGAGTCTTCGTCTTGGTTGTCTTGACGCTGCGACCCTGGCGGATCAACTGCTGGATTGTGGGCACGCGTGAACCTCTTTGTTGATGGAATTTCGCGGGACCCCGACACTCGGGGCCTTCGCTACAGAGAACGAAAGAGGACGGAGAAACCGCCCTCGGGGACCCGTGAAACGCTATAAGCGACCCGGCGTCGGCCACAACCTGCCGAACGCCGGGTCGATACGTTCCATCAGGCGTTTTCGGCGTCGCCCTCGGGGTGGACGTACGAGCCCTGGATGCCGGCCAGGAAGGCGGCGGGGTCTTCCTCGTCGCTCGAGTAGAAGGCCATCGGTTCGTAGTCCGGGGCCTCGATACCGAAGTGGCGGTACAACTCCATGCCCGTACCGGCGGGGATCAGCTTGCCGATGATGATGTTCTCCTTCAGACCGACGAGGTTGTCGGAGCGACCATCGATTGCGGCCTCGGTGAGGACGCGGGTGGTCTCTTGGAAGGATGCCGCCGACAGCCACGACTCGGTGGCGAGCGAGGCCTTGGTGATGCCCATCAACTCGGGGCGACCTTCGGCGGGACGCTTGCCCTCTTCGACCATCCGACGGTTGGTGTCGCGGAAGGTCTTGGCATCGGTGCGCTCGCCCGGCAGGAAGCCCGTATCACCCGGCTCTTGGACGCCGATGCGACGCGTCATCTGACGCACGATGAGTTCGATGTGCTTGTCGTGGATCGACACACCTTGGTCGCGGTACACCTTCTGAACTTCCTCGACGAGGTACACCTGCGTCTCGCGGATGCCCTTGATTTCGAGGAGTTCCTTCGGGTCGAACGGACCATCGGTCAACGGCTCACCGGCGTGCGCTTCTGCGCCGTCGCGGATGTTCGGCATCAGGCGGCTGCCCGTGGGCAACAGCGTGAGATGTTCTTCGCCCTTGTCGTCGACAACGGTGACGGGAATGCCCTTGCCTTCGTCTTCGCCGATGCGAATGACACCGCTTGCCCGGGCAAGACGAGCCGAACCACGGGGCGTACGCGCCTCGAAGAGTTCAACGACGCGCGGCAGACCGCCGGCGATGTCCTTGCCCGCGACACCACCGGTGTGGAAGGTACGCATCGTCAACTGGGTGCCGGGTTCACCGATCGACTGTGCCGCGATGACACCCACGGCTTCGCCGAGTTCGATCGACTTGCCCGTGGCGAGTGAACGGCCATAGCACAACGCACACACGCCGAGTTCGGCGTCGCACGTGAGAACCGAGCGGACACGAACGCGATTGATGGTGTTGTCGTCGCGAAGACGCACGATGTCGTCGTCGGACAGGATTCGGTTCTTTTCGAACACCGTGCCGTCGGCGAGTGTGACGTCGCCGAGCAACGCACGACCAAAGAGCTTGGTCTCGAGGTAGGCGCGCATGTTCGCAGTGTCACGCTGCACGTTTTCGACCCAAACACCGAGTGCGGTGCCGCAGTCGTGTTCGCGGATGATGAGCTCTTGTGCGACGTCGACGAGACGACGCGTGAGGTAACCCGAGTCGGCGGTACGCAGAGCGGTGT
>CAZVPL010000185.1:0-2677 GCA_964629075.1 uncultured Bifidobacterium sp.
CAAGGTAGTCGGGTCCGACCCGCAGCGGTTGGGGGTGGCTGGATACTTTGGCGACGTGAGTGACACTTCGTGGGGGCGCGAGTGGGAAGAAGTCGCCGACGTTGTGGTGGTCGGCAGTGGCGCAGCCGGTTTCGGTGCGGCATTTGCAGCGGCAAGGGCCGGGGCGAGTGTCATCGTTCTTGAAAAAGCGTCGTTCATCGGTGGCACGACGGCACGATCGGGTGGCGTCATGTGGGTGTGCAACAACCCCGTGATGAAAGCGCAGGGTCTGGAAGACGAACGTGCTGCAGCACTTCGTTACTTGGCTCGCACCGCCTACCCGACGCAGTACAACCCGCGCCACGACACGCTGGGCCTGCCCGACAACAGGTACAAGGTGATCGAAGCGTTCTACGACCGCGGCACCGAGGCGCTCGAGGAAGCGGTGGCTGCGGGAATGATGGAGCTTGAGGCGGTTCCCTACCCCGACTACTACGCACATCTTCCCGAAGACGAAGCGCCGTGGGGTCGATGCATCCAGGCGAAGTACCCACCGGGCCACAGGCCCGGCCTCGATCCAACGGGTGGACAGTTCCTTGTCGATCGTCTGCGGTCGGGTGCGGAAAGTTTGGGTTCGCGGACAATTCTCGATGCGGAAGTCGTTCACCTCGTGCGCAACTCTTCCAACGACGTGATCGGCGTCGAGACACGCATCGGTCGTCGCACCGCACTCATCGGCGCGCGCAAGGGAGTGGTGTTCGGATCGGGAGGCTTCTTGCACAATCCCGACTACACGCGTGAATTCCTGCGCGGCCCGGTGTTGGGTGGTGCAGCCGCAGAGGAAGCGACGGGCGACTTCCTGCGTATCGGCATCGAAGCGGGTGCGCAGATGGGCAACCTCGCCCATGCATGGTGGGCGCAAGGTGTGCTCGACATGTTGGCCCGCAACCGCGTCACCAGCACCGACGTGTATTCGCCCTACGGCGACTCGATGATTCAGGTCAATCGCTACGGCCGCCGTGCGGTCAACGAAAAGTCGCCGTACAACGAGCGCGGACAGATTCACTCCGTGTGGGATTCGGTTCGCGGCGAATACCCGAATCTCCTCATGTACATGGTCTTCGACGACGGCGTGTTGTTGAACCCGGAAGCCAGCCGTTTCCGTTTCCCGATTCCGCGGCTCGGCGAAACGGCCGACTACATCGTCTCGGCCCCGACGTGGGAGGCGCTCGCCGACAAGTTGCGCGACAAGTTGCGTGGCTTCGAACATGTCACCGGTGGTGCGACACTCGACGATGCGTGGGCAGCGAACGTGCGCGAAACCGTTGCGCGGTGGAACCAGATGTCACATGACGGTGTCGATGCCGACTTTCATCGCGGTGAATCTCCGATCGAACAAACCTGGGCGGGTTCGTCGCGCAACGGAATGCGCAACGCGACGATGCACCCTTTCACCGAATCGGGTCCGTATCACTGTGTGATTCTTGCGCCCGTCGGTCTCGACACGAAGGGTGGTCCCGTCACCGACGAGAACGCGCGTGTGCTCGACACGATGGGTGAACCGATTCCGGGTCTTTACGGCGCCGGCAACTGTGTGGCGTCGCCCGCCGGACAGGCTTACTGGGGACCGGGAGGAACTGTTGGCATGGCGTTCATCTTCGGTTTCATCGCAGGCAAGCACGCTGCAACACAAGGTGAGCGCCGACCCGACTGAACGGCGAAAACCACGCCAAGATGTAGCCATGAACATTTTGGTGACAAACGACGACGGAATCGACTCGGTCGGACTGCACGTGCTGGCACGCGCAATGCGCGAACACGGCGACGTCACCATCCTTGCTCCCGACAGCGAATACTCGGGGGCCAGCGCAGCGTTCGGCGCGATTCACCTCATGCGCCCCGACATTCACCGCGTACAAATCGACGGCATCGACGAGGCGTGGGCCCTCACCGGTCCACCCGCTCTGTGCGTGATGATGGCCCACCTCGGTGTTCTCGACCGCAAGTTCGACCTCGTTGTGTCGGGCATCAATCCGGGCGCGAACGTCGGTCGAAGCGTGTATCACTCGGGCACCATCGGCGCGACCCTCACGGGTCGCAACTACGGCATCAGCGGTGTCGCCGTCAGCCAGGCCGTCTCGGGCTTCGGCGTCGAAGGACAGGGCTGGGACGAGATGATCAAGGGTCAGCTGTGGGACACGGCCGCGACGGTTGCGTCACATGTCGTCGCAGGTGTCATCGCAACTCCGCATCACGAGCCCGTGGTCGTCAACGTGAATGTTCCGAACCTTCCCCTCGATGAGGTGAAGGGTTGGCGCCGCACTCGGGTCGGACACGAACTGCCGCGCGCCATGGCCTCGGCCCGCAAAGAGTTGAAGGAAGGTCACACCAACTCGTATTCCATCAAGTTGGAAATCGGCGAGGCCCTCCCTCTTCCCATCGACACCGACGGCGGGGCGGTCGAAGCCGGCGAGGTCTCGATCACCTTCCTGTCACGGTTGACCCACCACGACCTCGAGGGCGAGACCGGCGCCGAGGCTGCCGTGGCGGCCCTGTTGGCCCGCTGAATCCCTTTCATTGCAACGGTTTCGTCACAAATCCACATCTTGTGAACGTGTGAAACGTACCGTCCCCACTGCAGGCACATCCTGCAGAAATGGGGTTGATACCTATGTACGTCATCGGACAACTGGTCCTC
>CAZVPL010000186.1:0-2675 GCA_964629075.1 uncultured Bifidobacterium sp.
AGCGAAAGACGTTCGAGAAGTACTTCAAGGCCGACAAGACCAAGGTCGAGTTCACTGTGTTCAACGCGGGGCCCGCAGTTGTCGAGGCGATGAAGGGTGGAGCCATCGATGTCAGCTACATCGGTCCGAACCCTGCGATCACCGGATTCGCAACAACGAACGGCACGCTTCTTCGCATCATCGGTGGTGCGACGCTGAACGGCGCGCAACTGGTGGTCAAGCCCTCGATCAATTCGATCGCCGACTTGAGGGGCAAGACCATCGCAACTCCGCAGTTGGGCAACACGCAGGACGTGGCGATTCGCGCCTACCTGAAGAAGCAGGGTCTGACGACGACGATCACGGGTGGTGGTGATGTCGCCATCACTCCGACGGAGAACTCGAACACTCTCACGCTCTTCAAGAGCGGTCGTCTCGACGGGGCGTGGGTGCCCGAGCCATGGTCGTCACGTCTCGTGCTCGAAGCCGGAGCGAAGGTGCTCCTCGACGAGAAGGACATCTGGGCCGACAAGAAGTTCCTGACGACGCACCTCATCGCGACCGAATCCTTCCTGAAGAAGTTCCCGGGTTCGGTGGAGTCGTTCCTTCGTGCCCATGTCGAAACGGTTGATTTCATCTCGAAAAAGAAGAACGAAGCAGCCGTCAAGAGTCTCATCCAGGCCGAGTTGGTCGCCAAGACCGGCAAGGCACTCGCTGACGAAGTCATCAATCGGGCGTGGGGCAACATCATCGTGAGCGAGGATCCCCTGGCGAAGGTACTTCTCGAAAGTGCGAACGATGCCGTCGATGCGGGACTTCTGAAGCTCGGCGCGAAAGGCGTGACCGGAATCTACGACCTTCGCATTCTGAACAAGATCCGGTTGCAACAGAATCCGAAATTTAAGAAGTACCAAACCGCAGGACTGGGGTTGAGTTGAGCACATCGGCAATCGAAATCAAGAACGTGTCGAAGACGTACCGGGGCGAATCCGCCCCGGTACTCGACGACATCAACGTCACCCTCGAGGCAGGCGAGTTCGTCTGCCTCCTCGGTGCGTCCGGATGCGGCAAGACGACTCTGCTGAACCTCGTGTCGGGTCTCGACGTGACGAGCAGTGGCTCCATCGAGAAGAACGGCAAGGTGTCGGTCATCTTCCAGGAATCGGCGTTGTTCCCGTGGTTGTCGGCCGGTCGGAACATCGAACTCGCGCTGCGCGCAGCGGGTGTTCCGAAAGCCGAGCGCAAGGACCGCGCCCGTGAACTGCTTCGTCTGGTCCACCTCGACCAGGCGTACGACAAGCGTCCGCACGAGCTTTCGGGTGGCATGAAGCAGCGCGTCGCCATTGCGCGTGCGTTGGCACAGGACGCGAAGATCCTGTTGATGGACGAGCCATTTGCGGCACTCGACGCCATCACGCGCGACTTCCTGCACGAGGAAATCTCGACGGTCTGGAAAGAGCGCGGTCTCACGATCGTTTTCGTCACGCACAACGTGCGCGAGGCAATCCGCCTCGGTCAACGGGTGCTGCTTTTGTCGTCGAAGCCCGGTCGCGTCATCCGCGAGTGGACGGTCGACCTGGCCCAGCCGCGCAACATCGACGACCCTGCCGTTGCGACGCTCGCGGCGGAAATCACCTCGGAACTTCGCAAGGAGATCAGTCGCCATGCAACCCGTTGACATCACCGAACGCAACGATCTCGCCACGCTCGAGGCCGGTCTCGATGCGTTGGAGACCACCGAAACCGAAAAGACGCCGCTCGGAAAGCGGTTCGTCAAGGCGGCGGTGCCCGCGGTGATCTCCATCGTCGGACTTCTCGCCATCTGGCAGCTGCTCTATGCGCTGAAGCTCTGGCCCGAATGGAAGTTCCCGGGACCGGCGAGCGTCTGGCGTTCACTCGGCGACCAGTGGGAACAAGGCCTCGTGTGGTCGGCGGTGCGCAACAGCGTGAGTCGCGGCCTGATCGGGTTTGCGATGTCCGCGGTCATTGCGACACCACTCGCGATTCTCATCACGCGGGTCGGGTTCGCGCGCGCAGTGTTGCGTCCGATTCTCAGCGGCCTCCAGCAGCTGCCGTCGGTGGCGTGGGTCCCCGCGGCGATCATCTGGTTCGGCCTCACACCGACAACCATCTATGCGGTCGTGATCCTCGGCGCCACGCCGTCGATCACCAACGGACTCGTCAACGGCATCGATCAGATTCCACCCATCTATCTCCGTGCGGCGAAGGTGCTCGGTCTTGGTCGTCTCGACAACGTCCGCCGTGTCGTGTTGCCTGCGGCGCTGCCCACGTATTTGTCGGGTCTCGAACAGGGCTGGGCCTTTGCGTGGCGGTCGTTGATGGCCGCCGAGCTGATCGCGATTTCACCCGCTCTCGGCAACGGTCTCGGCCAAACGTTGGAAACCGGTCGTCAATTGGGGGACATGTCACTCATCGTGACTGCGATCCTTCTCATTCTCGCCGCCGGCATTCTCGTGGAGAAGGTGGGTTTCGCACCCGTGCGCCGTCGTGTGTACCGCAACCGGGGTCTCGCCGCTGCCTGACGCACATCGGTAGATTCGTCGTCGTGTCCACGAGGTCGAAGCTGACGGTTCCCGAAATCGAACTGCGTGCGATGCACGACCATGCCCTTGCGGGATATCCATACGAAGCGTGCGGCTTGATGGTGGGTCGGCCCGACAGGGCAGAGGTCGTGC
>CAZVPL010000187.1:0-2615 GCA_964629075.1 uncultured Bifidobacterium sp.
CTGATTCTGCTAACTCACGAATCTTCATTAACTGTGCTTGTGAATTGATGGCACCTAGGTCGGTGTTCTTATCGAGAGGATCTCCAACACGAATCATCGACATGCGACGCTTGAGCTTTGCAAGTAATTCTTCTTTGATGTTTTCCTGCACCAGAAGACGTGATCCCGCACAGCAAACATGGCCCTGATTAAAGTAAATGCCGTTAATTATTCCTTCGACAGTCTCATCAATAGGCGCATCTTCAAACACAATGTTCGCGCCTTTGCCACCTAATTCCAGGGTAAGAGCTTTCTTTGTGCTAGCAACGCTCTTGGCAATGAGTTTTCCTACTTCTGTTGAGCCAGTAAAAGCAATCTTGTGTATACCGGGATGATTCACAATGGCTGCGCCAGTAGCTCCATCTCCAGTAATTATGTTGACTACGCCCTTTGGAAGATCAGCTTGTTGGCAGACCTCTGCAAAGAGCAGAGCTGTCAGCGGTGTTGTTTCCGCTGGTTTTAGAACGACTGTATTTCCTGTAGCGAGAGCAGGTGCAATCTTCCATGCCAACATAAGTAAGGGGAAATTCCACGGAATAATCTGTCCTACAACGCCATGGGATTTTGGTTGCGGACCTAATCCTGCGTGTTCAAGTTTGTCCGCCCAACCCGCGTGATAGAAAAAATGTGCTGCAGCTAATGGGATGTCTGTGTCACGTGTCTCACGGATTGGTTTTCCATTATCCATGGTTTCCAAGACCGCAAATTCACGTGCGCGTTCTTGGAGAATTCGCGCAATTCGGAAGAGATACTTTCCACGTTCTGCGCCCGAGAGTTTTGACCAAGTCTTGCGATAGGCATCGGTGGCAGCCTTAACAGCTCGATCGACATCTGCTGCTGTTGCTTGCGTAACCTTAGCGAGGACCTTTTCATTTGCGGGATTAATCGTCGCAAATTTCTTGCCGCCCTTTGATGGCACAAACTTTCCATCGATAAAGAGGTTGTAATCTGATTTGATATCCACGATAGCTGTGGATTCGGGTGCGGGTGAATATTCGAAAGTCATCATTAATCCAATGTCACGTAATTTCGTCCAGAATATTGTCCATTTTTCATCTTCATTCGCTGCATCAATAGGTCATTGAGAAGAGCGCTCGCTCCAATTCGGAATAAATCTGGGGTCAGCCACTCTGGGCCTGCTGTCTCATTGACCAAAACTAATTGTTTGATCGCATCCTTGGTGGTTCTTATACCTCCAGCAGGTTTCACACCAATCTTCTTTCCAGTCATCTGAAAGTAATCTCGTACAGCTTCCAACATCACCAATACAACGGGTGTGGTAGCCGCGGGTACAACTTTTCCAGTACTCGTTTTAATGAAATCTGCGCCCGCTGCCATTGCAAGGAACGAGGCTTTCCGCACATTGTCATACGTAACGAGCTCGCCAGTTTCGAGGATGACTTTGAGGTGGGCCCTATCCCCACAAATCTCCTTAATGCAAACGATTTCAGCGAAGACTTTTGCGAGATTTCCGGAGAGAAACGCTCCTCGATCGATGACCATATCGATCTCAGTGGCGCCATCGGCAATCGCATCTTCGGTATCTCTTTTCTTTACTTCCAAACTGGCGCGGCCAGAAGGAAAAGCAGTGGAGACAGCTGCAACCGGAATGCTCTTGCCGCCATTGTTATCGAGATGTTCACGAGCAATTCGAACCATATCGTTGTAAACGCAGACTGCACCAACATGTGGCACGGTGCTATCGGTTGGGTCGGGTCTTACTGCTTTTGTACAAAGCGCCATAACTTTTCCAGGAGTATCAGCTCCTTCGAGAGTTGTAAGGTCGATCATCGAAATTGCTGTATCGATCGCCCAGAGTTTGCTTGCAGTTTTAATGCTTCGAGTGCCTAACATTGCGGCGCGGGATTCAGCACCGACTTGATATACCGGCGACAGGGTCCGCAAGAAACTCTTGATAGAAGTTTCACTGCCGTCGATTACGAGCATGGTCATATCTTATCTATCAAATTACTGATTGAGAAGTGCAGTATTTCACCGTCAGAAACGTAATTTGGCTCTACTCTTGCCACATGAAACCGATTCCTTTGATTCTCGACTGTGATCCTGGGCATGATGACGCTTTAGCGATGATCCTTGCTGCGCATAATCCAGCGCTCAAACTTCTTGGAATAACCACAGTCTCAGGAAATGGTGGAATCACAAAGGTAACTTTAAATGCGCGACGCGTTGCCACTCTCGCAAGAATAAATGTTCCTATCGCCGGAGGTGCGGGAAAATCCATCTTGGGTGCTTTTGAAGAAGCGAACGATATTCATGGTGAGTCCGCGCTAGATGGTGCAGAGTTACCAACTCCATCGATGGAGCTCTCGGAGTTACATGCGGTCGATCTCATCGCAAAACTCATCCGCGAAAGTTCAGAGCCTGTAACGCTCGTTGCAACTGGACCGCTCACTAATGTAGCGCTCTTCCTTAAGATGTACCCAGATCTGAAAAGTCGGATAAAAGAGATTGTCTTTATGGGTGGCAGCGCATCGCGCGGAAACCGCACCCCGTATGCCGAATTCAATATCTGGATGGATCCTGAGGCCGCAGACGTAGTCCTGCGAAGTGGACTA
>CAZVPL010000188.1:0-2607 GCA_964629075.1 uncultured Bifidobacterium sp.
CGCGGATCCGACGATGACGACCGCGAACGTCGTCGCGAGCGCGCCTTCTGATAGCCGGACCACGAGATCGAAAGAAACGGAACACACATGCTTGACGTCAACATGTTCGATCAACTGCGAATCGGTCTTGCGACCGCCGATCAGATTCGCCTGTGGTCCAAGGGTGAGGTGAAGAAGCCCGAGACCATCAACTACCGCACGCTGCGTCCCGAAAAGGACGGTTTGTTCTGCGAGAAGATCTTCGGACCCACCCGCGACTGGGAGTGCTATTGCGGCAAGTACAAGCGCGTTCGCTTCAAGGGCATCATCTGCGAACGCTGTGGTGTTGAAGTCACGCGTTCCAAGGTCCGCCGCGAGCGCATGGGTCACATCGAGCTCGCCGCCCCGGTTGTCCACATTTGGTACCTGCGCGGCACCCGCAGCTGGTTGGCCTACCTGCTCGGCGGCATCGAGCCGAAGGAAGAGCTGAAGGCCAAGCAACTCGAGAAGGTCATCTATTTCGCAGCCAGCTTGGTGACGAAGGTCGACGACGAGCGTCGTCATGCCGACCTGCCCGAGCTCGAGAAGGAATATCTCGCCACGCTCGACAGCATCAAAAAGGACATGGACCTCGCCATCAACCGTCGTCTGAAAGACGGCGAGGCCGAGATCAAGGCCCTTGAAAAAGAAGGCGCCAAGGACAGCGACGTGAAGGCGCGTCAGCGCGCCATCGACAAGGACCTGCAGTCGATGCGCGAGCGTTTCGAGGCCGACCTCGATCTCGAGAAGCGCACATGGGACGAGTTCAAGAGTCTCTACCCGCGCCTCATCATCGAAGACGAAGTTCTGTGGCGCAACCTCCGCGATCCGTTCGGTCCGTACGCCGAGTACTTCGAGGGCGGCACCGGCGCCGACGCCATCAAGTCGCTCATCGACTCCATCGATTTCGATGTCGAAGAGCAGCGTCTGCGCGAGGCCATCGAAGCCGGCGGTGGCCGCAAGCCGCTGTCGGCGCAGCGTCGTCAGAAGGCAATCAAGCGTCTGAAGATCGTCGCGTCGTTCAACCAGCGTGACGAATACGGTCGTCGCCAGAACGACCCGAAGGCAATGATCCTCGATGTCGTGCCCGTCATTCCGCCGGAACTGCGCCCGATGGTGCAGCTCGATGGTGGCCGCTTCGCCACTTCCGACCTGAACGATCTCTACCGTCGCGTCATCAACCGCAACAATCGCCTGCGTCGTTTGCTCGACCTCGGTGCACCCGAGATCATCGTCAACAACGAAAAGCGCATGTTGCAGGAAGCAGTCGACGCATTGTTCGACAACGGTCGACGTGGCCGCCCGGTCACGGGTCCCGGCAACCGCCCACTCAAGTCATTGTCCGACATGTTGAAGGGCAAGCAGGGACGTTTCCGTCAGAACCTTCTCGGTAAGCGCGTCGACTACTCGGGCCGTTCGGTCATCGTCGCCGGTCCCACGCTGCGTCTGCACCAGTGCGGTCTGCCGAAACTGATGGCACTCGAACTGTTCAAGCCGTTCGTGATGAAGCGTCTCGTCGACCTCGAACTCGCCCAGAACATCAAGTCGGCGAAGCGCATGGTCGAGCGTCGTCGTCCCCAGGTGTGGGACGTGCTCGAAGACGTCATCAAAGAGCACCCGGTTCTCCTCAACCGCGCTCCGACTCTGCACCGCCTCGGTATCCAGGCCTTCGAGCCGGTTCTCGTCGAGGGCAAGGCCATCCAGATTCACCCGCTCGTCTGCACGGCTTTCAACGCCGACTTCGACGGCGACCAGATGGCCGTTCACCTGCCGCTCTCGGCCGAGGCGCAGGCCGAAGCCCGCGTCCTCATGCTGTCGGCGAACAACATCTTGTCGCCGGCGTCGGGTCGTCCGATCGTGACCCCGTCGCAGGACATGATCATCGGCGGTTTCTACCTCACCGAGCTCGTCGCCGAGTCGGCGGGTGCGGGACGCGTCTTCCAGAACCGTTGGGAAGTGTTCCGTGCGCTCGACGAGAAGTCGATCTCACTGCACACCCCGGTGAAGTTCCGCGAAACCCTTTCCTCGGGTGAGCGTCGCATGATCGACACGACTCCCGGTCGTCTTCTCTTCGAAGAGGCGTTGCCGGCCGACTACACCGAGCGTTTCGGTCACATCAGCGAGCCCCTGAAGAAGAAGGAAATGGGCGTCATCGTCGAGCGTCTCGCCGATCACTACCCGAAGGCCGTCATCGCGCAGTCGCTCGACAACATCAAGAACGTCTGCTACCGCTACGCGGCGCAGTCGGGCCTCACCATCTCCATCGAAGACGTGAAGACCCCGGCAACGAAGCGGGCCATTCTCGACGAGTTCGAAAAGCAGGCCGACAAGGTTGAAAACCAGTTCCGCCGCGGAATCATCACCGACGGCGAGCGCCGTCAGCAGGAAGTGCGCATCTGGACCGATGCCACCGCCGAGGTGCAGAACGCGATGGAGAAGGAATTCAAGTCCCAACGCTTCAACCCGATCGAAATGATGGTCGGTTCCGGAGCCCGCGGAAACATGACGCAGATGAAGCAGATCGCGGGAATGCGCGGCCTCGTTGCCAACCCCCGCGGAGGCATGATTCCGCGTCCCATCAAGAGCCAC
>CAZVPL010000189.1:0-2606 GCA_964629075.1 uncultured Bifidobacterium sp.
CGCCGCCATTGAGATTCTTGGCGGTGTCGACATTCTGGTGACGAACGGCGGCGGTCCGCCCCCCGGTACGGCGCTCGACACGCCGATCGACAAATATCCCGCGGCTTTGGAATTGAGTCTGCTGTCGGTCATCGGGATGTGCCAGGTCGCCCTGCCGTACATGCGCGAACAAAAGTGGGGCCGCATCGTGGCCATCACGTCGATTTCGGTGAAACAGCCGATTGCCAACCTCGCGCTGTCGAACACCGCGCGTGCGGGTGTCACCGGATATCTCAAGTCGCTCGCCCGCGACGTTGCCGGTGATGGTGTGACGGTGAATTCGGTGCAGCCCGGAATTCACCTCACCGACCGCATCAAAGACGTCTCCGGCAACACCTTGTCAGCCGAAGCATTCGGAATTCCGGCAGGCTTTCTCGGCGACCCCGGCGATTTCGGCGAGATTTGCGCGTTCTTTGCCAGCGAGCAAGCCAAGTACATCACCGGGGCGCATCTGAACGTCGACGGCGGCCAGTACGCCGGCCTCCAATAAGGGTTCTCGGCGCGGTGAGGTGCAGAAAAAGGCAATAATTGCGCCGAGAATCAAACGACTTCAGCGTCTACCCAAGAAGGCTCACGATGTTCATCCATAATGTTTTCTTCAGATGGAAGCCCGGAACGACCGCCGCGCAGGTGGATGCAATCACGGCGGCGTTGGGCACGCTCCCCGGTCGTGTTCCATCGATACGTGCGTACACGATCGGGCGAGACCTTGGTTTGTCGCAGCCCGAGGTGAGCTGGGACTTTTCGATCGTTGCGCAATTCGACGACGAGGCGGGGTGGCGCGACTACGTGACACACCCCGACCACGAGGCGGTGCGTGACCAAATTGTTGCGCCACACATCGCGGCTCGAGCCACGATCCAATTTATGGTTTGATTCTCGGCGCAAACTTTGACGTTTTCTGCACCTCACCGCGCCGAGAACCCTCGTAGCGGGACCAGAAGCGGAAGGCGATGAGCACGTACGCCACGCCGAGGATGCCGTCGAAGACGAAGTGCTCGCCGAAATACACGAGCGTCAGCATCATCGTCGCGGGGAACACCACGACAATGGGGCGCAGCCACTTCGGCATTTGCTTGGCGAAGAACAAAACGACGATGAGCGAAAACGCCACATGCAAGCTGGGCACTGCGGCAACCGGGTTCACCACTTCGCGCCCGCGCTCGATGACGCGTGACACCGTGTCGAGGCCGAGATGTGTCCAGCCGCGCACAGTCGGACGTGCGATCGGGTCCATGCCGCCGTCGCGGGCGACCATCCACGGCGGCGCGGCGGGAAAAACGACGAAGGTTGCGACGCCCAAGAACAAAACGGTGGCGAGTCGGCGGATGTACTGCACCCACCTGTCGCGGTTCCGGGCCCACAGTGCAATTGCGATACCCATCGGCACGCAGAAGTGCGTGAAGTAGACGAGCGAACCAACCACGTCGTACCAACGCACCGACGAAGCTTCGTAGAACTTGTCCTGTATCCAGACGTTCGGGTCGTTGCCGGAGAACAACAACCGATCGATGTCGCGGGGGAGCGTTCGGTTGACGGGAAAGCCGAGTTGGTCGGCCACTCCGCGCGAGTAGTCGTAGGCGAACCACATCGCAACGAAGAGCGCGAAGTCGCGCAACATCTGGAACCACACCCACCGCGGGCGCCCCATTGCGCCGCACACGAAACCGCCCAGCACCCACGACAGCACGGCGATGCGGTCGGTCGGAAGGCCAAAAGCGAACGCAGCCCAAACGAAGACTGCAACGTAAGCGGCAAAGACGGCGACCCGAAGGTGCCGGGTATTCACTGTTGCGACGGGAGCGCCCCGGTTACTTCGAGGCTTCTTCGAGCGCACGACGCACGAGCACCGACGCGAGGTGCTTGCGGTAATCGCTGGTGGCATTCAGGTCGGACTGGGGCTCGGCCTCGGCCGATGCCTTTTGTGCCGCATCGGCAACCGACGCACCCGACGCAATGGCCGACGCGACGCTGCTGGCGAGAATCGGTGTTGAACCCATGTTGACCAGGCCGACGCCGGACTCGCTGCCCCGACGCCACGCGGCGACACCGACAATGGCCCAGTCCTGCGCTCGGCGGTTGAACTTCTGGAAGCTCCAGCCGGCGCCGTTCATCTTCGGCACGCGAATCTCGGTGAGCATCTCGTCGGGACGCAACGCGCTTTCGAGAAAGCCCTTGTAGAAGTCCTTTGCGGCGATTTCGCGGGTCCCCGACGCACCCTGCACCACGTAGGTGGCGCCGAGAGCAAGCGTGGTGGCGGGAAGATCGGACGCCGGGTCGGCGTGGGCAATGGAGCCACCGATGGTGCCACGGTGACGCACCTGTGGGTCGCCGACGTGGCCGGCCGCGTGCGCGAGGAGCGGTACGTGCTGGGCGAGAACGGGTGACTTCTCGACGTCCATGTGCCGCGTGAGGGCACCGATGGCGATGTGGTCGCCCGCGTCACGGATGTAGGAGAGGTCGGTGAGGCGGCCGATGTCGACGAGCACGCTCGGCGCCGCAAGACGCAGCTTCATGAGCGGAAGAAGAGAGTGGCCACCGGCAAGGAACTTGGCATCGTCGCCATA
>CAZVPL010000190.1:0-2549 GCA_964629075.1 uncultured Bifidobacterium sp.
AAACTTTCCTGCGGTGCGACACAACCTGGAGGGTTTTGCTGCACTGCAACATGGGCTTGGAGCCGAAGCTCATAGCGAGCACGGATTCATCATTGCCTCTGCTCCTCACGGACTAAAAGGTGCGACTATCGAATTAGAGTTTCCAAGCGTTGGAGCAACAGAGAACATCATGACTGCCGCTGTACTTGCGTCAGGTACAACGATTCTTGATAACGCAGCGCGTGAACCTGACATAGTTGATATCGGAAATTTCCTGATCGCAATGGGCGCAGATATTGAAGGTCTTGGCTCGCCCTCCATCACTATCCGCGGTGTTTCTGAACTCACGCCTGCAGAGCACACTGCAATTCCCGATCGCATCGTCACCGGAACGTGGGCTTTTGCCGCTGCGATGACTCGTGGTGATATTTCTATTCATGGAGCACGAGCAGAACACCTCGAACTTCCACTCGAAAAACTAGTGTCGGCTGGCGCAGTAATTACCGCAATACCCGATGGAATTAGAGTGAAGATGGATAAGAGGCCTCACGCCGTTGATGTCGCGACACTTCCCTATCCGGGATTTCCTACCGATCTCCAACCCTTCGTTATTACCCTGAACGCGATTGCCGATGGCGATGCGCTTGTAACCGAGAATGTCTTTGAGGGCCGCTTCATGTTTGTGAACGAGCTACTGCGCCTTGGAGCCAAAATTCGTGTTGATGGCCATCACGCCTCCATTAGTGGAATTCCTCAACTTTCATCTGCCCCCGTCATGGCTTCAGATATTCGTGCAGGTGCAGGTCTAGTTCTAGCCGGACTTGTGAGTGATGGAATCACCTACGTGGAAGGTGCTTTTCACGTAGATCGTGGTTATCCAAATTTTGCGGAACAACTCCAAGCTCTTGGCGGCGATGTAGTAAGAGTTGATTAATTTCTAAGCTTTGTTTTGTAGCTGATGTCTACCTTCAACGCCTAACTTCTTATAGATATTCATTGTTTCGTGACGTACTAACGATTCGCTATAGCCAATAGCAAGAGCTATGGATTTATTTGTCTTGCCTTCTCGCAACATCGATAGAATTACTTCTTGACGTTGAGAGAGCTCTTCTCCCTCTAAGTTATGTACCTGAGTCCTTCCCTCTAATGAATTCTCATAGAATTTGAGAAGTGATTTAACGGCATCGAAGTAACTCTCTACTCCCTCAAGCTCTGTTACATCAGAGGGGAAACCAAAGCTATAGACGCGGTTCATGCTTATGGGGATTGAACAGAGTGAAGTCCACGGAGTTCGGCTATCGAGAGAAACAAAGTCACGAAACTCTTGCATGACAGTTTCACGCTTAGCCCACACTGTTTTCTGAGTACGCAGCGCATTGCTAATGGGGCGAAAATCTGAAATATGCATAGTGGTTTGTGTGGCAACCTCGAATTTGCTTGATCCGTGAAGGTTTTCACAGTGTATGACTCCATCATCAGATAACTTCCCTCTGAAAGAGAAGGTAATTTCATCGAAAGGCGAGATCTTTGCAGAGAGAAAGTCAACCGCTTGATCCGGTACAGGGGCATTCGATAGGAAATCCGCAATATCTTCAATACGTCGGAGATAGGTGTGATACATACTCCGCCCCCAATCAAATGTTGTCTAATCCCTACCCAACATTAATTGCGGATATTCTCCCTGATAGCACTGACACCGTAACCCGATTAGGACGATAATCCATCGTTACTGCAAACGATTCCAAATCACGTTGACCGACTCTGAAGAGCCACGAATTTGATTTTGCACAAATCTCTGCAGCCTGTTCGGTCATTCCCACCAATTGACTCGCTCGAACTTGGCTGATTTCTTCCTCATTCTTCAAATCTTCTGGGCATTGCCCCTCCATTGACCCAACTGTAAGAAATTCACCACGCGTTTCCGTTCGGCCAATCGCAATCACTATTGAAGACCTCGCTTTAGATGTTGCCGCGATCGAGTAGATACCTGCTTCACCCGCACGAGAGAGTCGCGAGAGATACAGATATTTCTTCTTTCCATAAGGTTCGAAAAAAGGAGTTCGTTCTGTGATCGAGAGTGAGATTCTCTTCCCAGAAGGAGATGTCACGGTGACCGTTGGCAGCTGTGAGTTCTTTAATTTATTGGAGGGTGCTGCATCAACGATTAGGTATTCCACATTGAGTTGTTCGCCTTCATTTAAGTGAAAGCGCACATGACGTCTCTCTTGTGAGCGCTTGAAGTCGGCATAGACAGCAAAAGAGATAGTTCCATCGAGAAGAATGGGGCTCTTCGCAACAGTCTTATGCGAAGAAGTAAGGTTTACTGGAAAGTGAGCAGATGCAGGTGCGCCGGCGCTTAACAACAGCGCAAGCGCAAGTAAGACAAATACTTTACTGCGTCGCACTTTCGCCGAGAACTGAAACGCGATTATTTGCAACAGATAAGAATCCACCACTGACATTGAACTCTTGACTTGAGCCATCGACACTTTCAATAGTCACTTTTCCATCAACCAGCACGCCAAGAAGCGGAGCGTGATCAGGGAGAATTCCGAGATCACCTTCCAAAG
>CAZVPL010000191.1:0-2545 GCA_964629075.1 uncultured Bifidobacterium sp.
ATGACATCGGGCTTCCCCGGCTACGACGCAGAGATTCCCCACGAAAACGGCTTCATGGCCGAGATGCTGCAGGAGAAGGGCTGGGCAACATTCGCTCTGGGCAAGTGGCACCTCACTCCCCCGCACGAGCGCAACATCGGCGGACCCCGCACGCGGTGGCCGCTCAGCAAGGGCTTCGACCGCTTCTACGGATTCATGGCCGGCGAGACCGACCAGTACTACCCCGACCTCGTTCACGACAGCCACGCTGTTGACCCGCCGAAGACCCCGGCCGAGGGTTACCACCTCACCGAGGACCTGGTTGATCGCGCCATTGATTATCTGAAGGATCTGCGCGCGTACTCACCCACGCAACCCTTCTTCATGTACTTCGCCCCCGGTGCTGCACATGCTCCACACCAGGCACCGAAGGAATTCATCGACCCCTACCACGGCAAGTTCGACATGGGCTGGGACGAATGGCGGAACCGCGTGTTCGAACGCCAAGTTGCAAGCGGGCTGTTGCCGAAAGGCACGAAGTTGTCGGAACGTCCGGCCTGGGTGCCGGAATGGGCCACCCTCTCGGCCGACGAAAAGCGCCTCTACTCGCGAATGATGGAAGTGTTCGCCGGCTTCCTCACGCACACCGATGCCCAAGTCGGTCGACTCGTGAACTTCCTGAAGACACTCGACGAATTCGACAACACCATCGTCCTTGTCATGTCCGACAACGGCGCATCGGCGGAGGGTGGCCCGAAGGGCAGTTACAACGAGAAGTACTTCTTCAACTTCGTTCCCGAAAGCCTCGAAGAAAACCTGAAGCGCATCGACCTTCTCGGCACCGAACACGCGAACAACCACTATCCCTGGGGTTGGGCGTGGGCCGGAAACACCCCGCTCAAGCGGTTCAAGCGCGACACCCACGAAGGCGGCGTGTGCGATCCGATGATCATGCACTGGGGTGACAAGTTGCCGGCGCGCGGCGAGACACGTCATCAATACGTACACGTCGTCGACATTGTCCCCACTCTCCTCGACATGCTCGGCATGGAGCCGCCGAAAGTCATCAAAGGGGTGACGCAGAACCCGATCGAAGGCACCAGCTTCGTTCACACGTTGCCAAGCGACGAGGTCGCGTCGAACCACACCACGCAGTACTACGAAATGCTCGGCTCGCGTGCCATCTATCACGATGGTTGGAAGGCCGTCGTCTTCCATCCGCCGTCGATGATCGCCTACGACGGAAGTGATGCGACGCGTCCCTTCGACGCCGACATCTGGGAGCTCTACAACGTTGCCAACGACTTTTCCGAGTGCGACGACCTCGCCGCGTCGCATCCCGACAAGTTGGAGGAACTCAAGCAGCTGTGGTGGACCGAAGCCGACAAGTACCAAGTGTTGCCTCTGAACAATCAACCCGGTCGTTACGGCGACCGTCGCCACCTGCGCGACCGCTACGTCTATCTGCCCGGCATTTCCCCGCTTCCCGAATCAACCGCGCCGAACCTGAAGAACCGCTCGTTCCAAATTGCCGCCGCGCTCAACGTGCCGGCAAGCGGGAACATCGACGGGATCCTCGTCGGACACGGCAGCCACTCGGGTGGATACGCGCTGTACGTCAAGGGGCGCCGACTCCACTACGCATCGAACTTCCTCGGTGCTTTCACCACCACCATCTCCGCGAGTGTCGAACTTCCACCCGGTGACGTGTTGGTGCGAGCGGTGTTCACCGCCACCGGTCGCTTCAAAGGTTCGATGCAGCTGTACTACGGAGACGTTCCCGTCGGCGAGGGTGATCTTCCCATCACCACGCCCGTCACCTACGGGGTCGACCCATTCACCGTCGGCTATCAGCGCATGACGCCAATCACCGAGGAACTCACCGGCAAGGCGCAGATCCCCGACGGCGTTCTCGTCAACGTGGTCATCGACGCCATCGGGCCCATTTACAAAAACACAGAGGGCGAGGCGCGAACTGCGTTGAGCACGCAGTAGGCGCCCCGCCCTCCGAAGAAGTTGGGTGACTAGACGGTCACTTGATCGTGACCGTGATCCTCCTCGTCGTTGTCTTCGGCTTGGGTACCTTCTTCGTCTTCGGCGGTGTGATCTTCACCGTCAGTCGACAGATACCGGCCTTCAGGCCCTTCACTTTGTT
Source organism: uncultured Bifidobacterium sp. (assembly GCA_964629075.1). Classification (GTDB taxonomy): domain Bacteria; phylum Actinomycetota; class Acidimicrobiia; order Acidimicrobiales; family Ilumatobacteraceae; genus F1-20-MAGs119. The sequence goes on from CAZVPL010000191.1 coordinate 2,135, forward strand.
GCCCGGCAACACGCTGCAGACCGTCTTGGTCGTCGACGCGGTCACAACCTTGGACTTTGCGACCACTGCAATGCCGAGCGTCCTCAGGGCCGATGCCACCGTCGTCGTCTTCTTCACACCAACGGTCACCACCTTCGGTGCGGCCGCCTTCGGCGCGGCGGCAACCGGTGCCCCCACTGTTGGCTGCTGGGTCACAGGCTGTTGAACCACCGGAGCAGCCGGAGTCTGGGCAGCTGGGGTTTGGACAGCCGGCGTCTGTGGTGACGTGATCTGACCGTTCTTGACCGTTGCCTTGAAAGCGCCGCCAGCCGTGCCGACGGTCAGCTTCACGCCCGCAGTCGAGAACGCTCGCACCGTGAAGTCCTTTGTGGAGGCGACGGACACCTTGTCGCCTGCCGCCGGTGGAAGTTC
>CAZVPL010000192.1:0-2516 GCA_964629075.1 uncultured Bifidobacterium sp.
TGTTCACCAAGGACTCGTTCGGCGACTTCGTCGCGTACCGAACGAACGAACTCGAGATCACGTCCCGCGGGATCCGTGATCTCCCAATCGAGCCGCAGTTTTCCCGGAAGCACAGGACACTCGTCGCCACAACCCATCGAAATCACAGCGTCGACCTCGTGGAGCATTTCCATCGTCCACTTCTTTGGAATCGCGTCGTCGAGAGGAATCCCCACCTCGGCCATTGCCGCGGCAGCCGACGGATTGATCGCGGCGCCGGGCGCCGAACCTGCCGACATGACGACGACGCCGGGCTTTGCCCACGCCGCGGTGAACGCTGCTGCCATCTGTGATCGGCCCGCGTTGTGAACGCAGAGGTACAAGATTCCGAAACCGGTCATTGCGGGTCCGCCGAGGAACCGAACACGAGCACCGCAACAACGAGACCGAGTCCACCGCCAAGTGCCTGGCCGACGAAAAACATCGGCAGAGATGACGGGTCGATTCCGGCAAAGGTGTCGGACAGCGAGCGACCCACGCTGACCGCCGGATTCGCGAAACTGGTGGACGACGTGCACCAATAGGCCGCAGTGATCCACGCGGCGACCATGTACGGAATGACGCCCGAGCGAGCACTGCGAATGAACCCTTCGATGAGCAGAACGAGCACCGCCGTGGCGACGACTTCACCGGCAATGATCGGCCCGCCATCGCGGACCTTGTCCGAAACATTGACCACGTCGAGTCCGAACATCGCATTGGCGGTCATTGCACCGAGGCACGCCCCGATTGTCTGGGCCACGACGAACGGAACGACGTCCCGGCCATTCATACGGCGCGACACCCATTGCACCAACGTGACGACGGGATTGAATTGCGCTCCGGACACCGGTGCGAACAACGAGATGAAGAGAATCAATCCTCCGGTTGTCGCGATGGTGTTGGCAAGCAACTGAACGCCGACGTCGGAACTGAGCCGCTCGGCCATGATGCCCGAACCGATCACCACGGTGACGATCCCCCAAGAGCCAACGGTCTCGGAAGCGAGGCGCCGCGCCGACGACATTGTCAGCAACAGGTTCCGTCGACGCCGCAGGATCCGCCTTCGGCCGCAACGTTGATGAGGCGACGCGTTCCAAGCGGCTGCGACATCGCACCGGCCTCGCCCTGTTCATCGAGCACCGTGTAGATCTCCCATGCGATGTCGGGACCGTGCACCCACACCTTGTCCTGCAACGCATAGCAACAACTCGTCGCCTCTTGCAGCGTCGTCGAGAGCCCCTTTGACTGGGCCGATTCGGCTGCCGCCACAACCTGGCCCGTCGATTCGACTTCGACACCGATGTGGTTGAGCGTGCCCGGCTGTCCGCCGTTGGCGATCAGCACCAACTTGAGCGGCGGATCATTAACGATGAAGTTCGCGTAGTCGGAGCGAACCTTGTGCGGTTCGACACCGAAGAGATTCGAATAGAAGGCAATTGCTCCGTCGAGATCACCAACGTTGAGTGCTACCTGTACACGCGACATGACTAAACGATATATTGACGATCATCAATATGTCAACCGAATGTTGCCCCTCCCCGATCGAACGCTCGCTCACAACCCGAGAAGCCCAACGGTGTGCACGTGTGTTTGCCGCTCTCGGGGACCCCGTCCGCCTTCGCCTGTACACGATGATTGCTTCGGCGGATGACGAAGTGTGTGCGTGTTCATTTGTCGACGCCGTCGGACGATCGCAGCCAACGGTGAGCCACCACCTGAAGATCCTGCGCGACTCGGGACTCATCCTCGGCACCAAACGGGGAACGTGGGTTTGGTACCGGGCAAATCCCGACCTTGCGGGCGAAATCGCTCAGCTGTTGCCGGCTCGCATCTCGGCGTAGCCCGGGTCACTCGGCCAGTTCGGCTGGAACATGTGCCACTGCTCGGGCGCGCGTTTGATCAACCCCTCGAGTTCGTGGGCCAGTTTCTGCGTTCCTGCGGCCACGTCGTCACGAAGCCGCCCCTTGCGCTCGAGGTCGAGCGGTGGTCGCACGATCGCGTGGTGACCGTTGTAGCGGTCGGTGAAGTACACAGCAGCGGTGATGAGCGGCGCACCCGAACGGATCGCAAGGGTGACCGGCCCGGCGGGCAGTGTGGTCTCTTCCCCGAAGAATTCGACGGGAATTCCGTCCCCCCTGAGGTCTCGGTCACACAGCAGGCACACGATGTGGTTGTCGCGCAGAGCCGAGAGGATCTCGGCGGCAACACCATCGCCGAGGGGCACGACGTTCATGCCGAGATTCGTGCGGAGGTTGGTGAACCATTCGAATAGCTCCGGGGGCTGCAGCGGCTCGACGACGACGGTGACCTTGTGTTTCTGGTCGGCGAGCCAGCGCCCGGCCCACTCCCAACCGCCGAGGTGCGGGAGCGCCAGGATGACGCCGCGACCCTTTGTCAACCCCAGCAGAACACTTTCGAAACCGTCGAGCGTGAAGGCATCGTGCACCACCTCGCGCGGCAACCCGGGAAGTCGAAAGCTCTCGACGTAGTAGCGC
>CAZVPL010000193.1:0-2435 GCA_964629075.1 uncultured Bifidobacterium sp.
ATCTGCTGGATTCGTTCCGGTTGTCGGAACTACCGCGAACGCCGTGGATGATTCCCGAGCAGTGGCGCCATGCTGCGACGGCCGAACAGTAGGCCCAGACCGCCGAGCAACAAGAAGAGGGCCAGCACCGACGCACTCTCCCCACGTCCGGTGGCCGGAAGCGTGTTCGGGTCGACGCTCGGCATGTTGCCGCTGCCGGAACCCGTCCCGTTGCCCGACGCGGTCCCACTTCCCGGTGACGCGGTGACCGTGATCGCTTGCTTCGCTCCGAAGCCACTCACGGGTGCGTAGAGCGCGAGAGTGTGACTGCCGGACGTCGCGTTGGAGGGGATGGCTCCGGTGATGGCCACGTTGCCGTTGGCGTCGGCGTTGGCGCTTCCGATCACCACCGGGTTGGACGCCATCAACATCAGGACCAATTCGTTCGCGTTGAATCCGGTGTAGAGCACCGTCACCGAGGCACCGGCACCAAGTGTGTTGTCGGAGACGATGTCGTTGACGGAAGTCAACGTGTTCAGAAGTGAGCCCAGTTGAGGTGACAGGGTGCGCACCCGCGGTGACGGCAATGAGGCCGGTCCGGTTCCCAGAGCGGAGGTTGCCGTCACGGTGAACGTGTAATCCTGGTTCGAGAGCAACCCCGTCACGGAACACGACAACGTCGCTGTGGTGCACGTGAAGGCACCGGGGTTCGAGGTGACCGTGTACGACGTGATGGGGGAGCCCGTGACGGACGGCGCGAGCCAGGAGATGGTGGCCGAGTTCGTCGATGCCAGCGCGGTGACCGAGGTCGGTGCACTCGGAGGAGACGTCAGAACGAACAGCTCGGATCCGATGAGACCGTTGTCGAGGCTCAAGATCATCCGGCCGTCCAGGGACACGAACGGTATCGGGTTGCCGCCGTACATGTTCCCGAAAGAGCCGTTGACACCCGCTCGTAGGTCAGTCAGGAGTTGCGTCCCGTACGCGGTGCCGTCTGTGATGTACGGCTCGTTGCCGTAGGTCGGAGTTGTGGCGATGAACAGAACCTTGTCGCCGTAGTCGATGAAGGCCCGCGAGATGATGCACATGCAGTAAGGCTTGCTCCCGGTGCTTCCGGTGTTGAGATCGACCACGCGAACCGTCCCGGCGAGCGTTCCGTCACTTCTCCACGGCTCGTAGCCGGTCACACCGTCGTTGGCCCAGAAGTACACCTGGTCGCCGATTTTCGTGATTTCCGTCGGACCTCCCGAGTTGCTCCCCGCGAAAATGTCGAGAAGCAAGTTCGTCCCGCTGGCCGTCCCGTCACTGGTCCACAGTTCCAGACCCTCGGTTCCAGTGTCGGCGGCAAAAATCAACTTGTCCCCCAGCACGTTCAACTCGAACAGGTTCGAACCGTTGGAGCCGGGGTTGATGTCTTTCACCAGTGTCGTGCCGTTGGTGGTTCCGTCCGTCATCCACAGTTCAGCACCGCTGACGGAGTCGCCGGCTCGGAAATAGAGCTTGTCAACGAATTGGACGAAGCCGTTCGGATATCCGCTGCATCCGATTGCGCCACACGAGGTGGGGTCGATGTCCTTGAGGAGGAACGTTCCGTTTGCGGTTCCATCCGTCACCCACAATTCCTGCCCATGGGTGACGTCGTACGCATTCAGGAAGACCTTTCCGGCGAACACCGTCATACTCTGTGCGTACGACGAATCGACTCCGGGATTGATGTCTTTGACGAGCATTGTTCCGTTGGTCGTTCCGTCGGTCACCCACAGTTCATTTCCAATGTTCGGAGAATCCGCGCTGAAGTACACCAAGGATCCGTTCGCAACGAATCCGCCGGGTGCGGAGCCGTTCGGGAAACCGCCACTCATCCCCGGGTAAATGTCTTTGACGAGCATTGTTCCGTTGGTCGTTCCGTCGGTCACCCACAACTCGGAACCCGCGGAATCCGAGTAGCCCTGGAAGTAGACCTTGTCGCCAGCCGAGAGTAAGTTGACCGGGTTGCCGTTGGCGGAGCCGGGGTTGATGTCCTTCAGAAGTGTCGTGCCGTTGGTGGTCCCGTCGGTCACCCACAATTCCTTCCCGTAGGTTGGGTGGTAGGCCGTGAAGATCATCCGTCCGTCGATCACGGGACCCAAGGATGGTGAACTCGAGTTCGAGCCGGGATTCACGTCGGCCAGAACGTCGAGAGTTCCGTAGGTGGTCACAATGCTCGCGGGACGCACATCGGTGCTCGCGTGCACCCCACTCGTGTTTCCCGATGCCACCAACGCGGAAACCACCACCAACGACGCTCCGAGAACTTTTAACCGCATGCTTCCCCCGTTCACCAAGTGATGTCACGCAGTCTGTCACGGGGGCATCACCCCTCCCGACACCCCACGACTGCCAGAATCTCCTCGTGGCGCTCTCCGATCTGGACCTCGTGCTCGGTTACCGCGGTGCCCAGTGTTTCGACGGCGATC
>CAZVPL010000194.1:0-2424 GCA_964629075.1 uncultured Bifidobacterium sp.
ACGAAATCGTCCAGGGCCTCGACATCGACGCCTACAGCCGCGGCAAGATCGACGCCTCGGTGGCCGAGCTCGCCGAAGAGCGCGACGCCGTCAAGCAACTCGGCTTGATCTAGTCGACACCGATAGTCGAATTGAACGGCCCCGGACTTCGGTCCGGGGCCGTTTCATTTCCCGTAGTCGGTCGTGTCGGCAACCGCGGAAAAGATCGGGTCGAGACCCGCGAACACGGCTTGGCATTCGAGCAAGAGGGGAGCGTTGCCTGACAGGCGGATGCAGCCGGTGATGAAAGCGTCTTCCGCGGTCATTTCGCCGGTCGCCACGTCGACTGCGCTGAACCATTCCTGTTCAAGACGCACGTCTTCGGGTTCGGCGGGCCCGGGCCCGAAGACGACCCGACCATTGCCCGATTGCAGGTGGTAGGTCACCGTGCCCTCGGGCGAGTCGGTGATGACTTGGGTGATGCCGATCGCGTGTCTGGCACCGAGTGCCTGCAAAGAGAGATCGGCCGCCACGAGGCGGCCGATCTCTTCAATCCAGTCGAGGCTGAGGTAGCGCATGTTGCGTCGCTCCGCTCAGCGTTTGTCGTTACTTTGCGGTGGCCGTGATGCCCGAAGCCTTGCGGCCCGAGAACGCGATCGACCCAACGAGAACCACGAGGGCCGCGGCGGCAATTGCGTACCGGGCGCCGTCGTTGTCGGCGCTCTTGATGATCGCGGGGAGGATCAAGAGCGACACGAGGTTCATCACCTTGATGAGCGGGTTCAGTGCCGGGCCGGCGGTGTCCTTGAACGGGTCGCCAACGGTGTCACCGATGACAGCGGCCTTGTGGGCTTCGCTGCCCTTGCCGCCGTGGTGGCCGTCTTCGATGTACTTCTTCGAGTTGTCCCATGCACCACCCGCGTTGCTGAGGTAGTTGGCCATCAACTGGCCGACGAGGATGACTGCGGCGAGGAATGCGCCGAGCGCCTTCCAGTCGATGCCGAAGCCAATGACAACGGGTGTGAGAACCGCAAGGAGTGCGGGCGTGGTGAGCTCGCGCAGCGATGCCTTCGTGCAAATGTCGATGACCGGGCCGTAGTCCGGCTTCTTCGTGCCGGCCATGATGCCACCGTCGGCGAACTGATTTCGTACTTCCTGCACGACGACGCCGGCGGTGCGACCGACCGCGCGAACCGCGAGAGCGGAGAACAGGAACGGAACCGCACCACCGATGAGAAGACCGATGAAGACCTTCGGTTCGGCGACGTTGATCGCAAGTTCGGGCAACTTGAACACGCCGTCGGAGAGGTTCTTCACGCTGTCAACCAGCGGTTCGCCCATCTTGTCCTTGATGCTCGCACCTGCGATTTCGATGAACGACGCGAAGAGTGCCACGGCTGCGATGACGGCCGAGCCGATTGCGAAGCCCTTGGTCACGGCCTTCGTGGTGTTTCCGACCGCGTCGAGGGCGACCATGATTTTTTCGGGTTCACCATGGAACTCGCCCGACATTTCGGCAATGCCTGCCGCGTTGTCGGAGACCGGACCGAAGGTGTCTTCGGAGACGATGACACCCGTGGTTGCCAGCATGCCCATGCCCGTGAGAGCGACGAGGTAGAAGCTGAAGGTCAGGTTGCCACCGCCGAGTCCGATGGCAACACCGATTGCGACCGCGATCGCCACCACGGCGTACACCGATGACTCGAGACCCGCTGCGGTGCCGGAGAGCACGACGGTCGCCGGGCCGGTTTCTGCCGACTCTGCGATTTCCTTGACGGGGCGGTAGTGGGTGCTCGTGTAGTACTCGGTGAGGCGGCTCACCAGCTGAGCGAGGACGAGACCAATGGCAACAGCGCCGAAGACGCGCCAGCCTGCGCCGCTGAGCGGCACGATCTTGCCCTCGGGGTTCTCACCCATGAACTTGTCGTTGCCAACGTAGGTGAGGGCAAGGATGAGCGTGCCGACGAGGGTCAAGACGCCCGCGACGAGGAAGCCACGGTTGATCGGCTTCAGTGCGTCGGTTTCACCTTCCTTTGCCTTCACGGCGAACACACCGGCAATCGAGGCGACCACGCCGATTGCGCGTGCTGCGAGCGGGAACACCAGGCCGAGAGCGGGGTTCAAGCCGATCGAGTTGAAGGCGGCGACGCCGAGGATGATCGAGGCGACGAGGGTGACCTCGTAGCTTTCGAACAGGTCGGCGGCCATGCCCGCGCAGTCACCCACGTTGTCGCCCACGTTGTCGGCAATGGTGGCGGGGTTGCGCGGATCGTCTTCGGGGATACCGGCTTCGACCTTGCCGACCAGGTCGGCGCCGACGTCGGCGGCCTTCGTGAAAATGCCACCACCGACGCGCAGGAAGAGCGCGAGGAGTGACCCACCGAAGCCGAAGCCGACGAGGATCACCGACGAGGTGTTCTGGAACAGCATGATGATGACCGTCGC
>CAZVPL010000195.1:0-2421 GCA_964629075.1 uncultured Bifidobacterium sp.
CCGGCGCAACACCCAAGAAGGAAGTCATCGTCCCCGGACGACTCGTGAACTTCGTGTTGTAACGAGCGTTCGCCTACACCCGTCGGCGCGCCACCACAACGGTCAGTCCGGTCGCAAAAAACAACAGGGCCAAAGCGAGCAGTCCGGTCGGACTACTGCCGGTCCCCGGCAAGTCGGACGGCGACACAACGTTGACAGTCGCAAGAGCCCGGCGACCGCTCGATTGCCCCACGGCAAGGATTTCTGCTTCACCCACCGATGTCGCCGACACCGCAACGGACACCGAGACATTGCCGGCAGCGTCGGCGGTCAGCCGAAGCTTCTTTGCCGAAGACCCAACCTGAATGACCACTGTCTCGCCGGGCAGGAAGCCACGCGCAAGTACTTCGATTGGCTTGCCAGGGGTCGCCTTGCGCGGCGCTTCGACGATTGCTGCAGGGGTTGTCGACGTTGTGGTTGTCGAAGTCGATGCGACAGTTGTGCTTGACGTGGAGGTCGACGACGAGACCGTCGCAACAGTCGAGCTGGTTGACGTCGTTGCCACCGACGACGTACTCGCCGCCACTGTGGAACTCGTGGAGGACGCAACAGTGCTCGATGACGATGAGGATGAGGATGACGACGATGTCGTGGCTGCGGCGGGAGTCACGGCGGCGCTGGCCGCCGATGCGGGCCCCGTACCGACGCTGTTCGTTGCCGTGACACTGAACGTGTACGACGTGCCGTTGCTCAGTCCCGCAAGCGAACAACCAAGCGCACCCGATGTCCACGTGCATGACGCCCCACCCGGGGTGGCCGTGACGGTGTACCCGGTGATTGATCGACCGCCGTCGGATGCCGGTGCACTCCAAGTGACTGCCACACTCGAATCTCCTGCAGTAGCCGCGACATTCAACGGTGCGGTTGGTTCATTGAAAAACTGCGAGACGCGAATGACGTTCTCGGGAGAGAACATGTTTGAACTGGTCGCCTGGCTCCATACCGCAATCGTCGTGCCCGTTGGACCAACCGCAATCTCTGCGTCATCAGAGGTGAAAGTGCCCGACGAGACGTCGACAGGAGTCGACCAGGCAGAATTTTCGAAGCGAGCCGTCTGAATCACACGTACCGAACCACGGAGTTGATCCCACAACACGGTCGCGACGCCTGAAGGTTCGACTGCGACCCGAGCGGCCCCGCTGTTGAATCCGACTGCAGACAGACTGACGGGCGAGCTCCACGTACCTGCAGACAAGCGCGAAGCCTGGATGATTGAATCCATACCGATGCTGGTCTGCCATGCAGCGGTGACGATCCCTGATGCATCGCTCGCGAGATAAGGAAACGCTGGGCTACCACCCGACGAGATAACGACCGAAGTGGCCCACGACCCGGATGAGAACCGAGCAGCCTCAATGGCGCTCGACGGGGAAGTTCGCTGCCACGCAACCGTGACCTCCCCAGACGGGCTAGACGCAATTGCGAGAGACTGAGGTCCTCGACCCGCGACGGAGATATCCGTCGGGGTGCTCCAGCTTCCCGATGAATACCGCGTTGCGCGAACAACAAAGGCCGACGTGCCTGCAGCGGGCTTGTGTCGGTACACAAGGGTCACCACGCCGGCAGCGTCGACAGCAAGTTCAGGCATGTCGCTGCTGACGCTGGTGTCCGAGACGTCGACAGCCGAACTCCATGATCCCGACGAGAATCTCGCTGCCTGGATGACGTCTCGCGAACCGCTGTAACGACGCCATGCGACGGTCACGTTTCCCGCCCCGTCAACGACTGCCCGCAGGTCTTGGACGTGTTGATCACCCGCAGAAAGAGTCACCGGCGAGCTCCACGACCCCGACGAGAATCTTGCCGCTTGTATCTCTCGTCCACCCATGGCAGCTGTGTTCCGTACCCAAACCGCGGTGACAACTCCCGCCGAATCGACGACGACCTGCGGTTCGCCCGCGCTCTGACCCGTGGCCGAAAGATCGACGGGCCCACTAGCGACGCCCGACACCAACCGCGATGCCTGAATGATGAGGTGAACTCCGTTGGTGCGCCACCAAACGATCGTCGCCACCCCCGAGGAGTCAATTGCCACCGCAGGACTCTCGGAACCGTTCGTTGAGGCCACAGCCGCTCCAGACACTGTCGTTGCAGGAGACTCCCATGAACCTGCGTGTGCCGGCGCAACCCATGGCCCCGTCAGCACCGCCCCGACAACACCCAATGCAAGAAGCCGTTTTCGGCTCAAACTCCGCGAATACCCCGTCCGCAGCGGGAACTTAGAGGACTGAACCGGGGTGAAAAGTCGAATTTGCACGTGAAAACCTTAAACACCGCAACGCGACTTTGTAAAGATTCTCCACTTTGTGGCTGCCCGTTGCCGCTGTTCGCGCTGGCCCGCGATTCCACATGAAAGAGCGGAGCGAACGGTGGAAAAGTGGA
>CAZVPL010000196.1:0-2392 GCA_964629075.1 uncultured Bifidobacterium sp.
TACTGACATCGCAGGTCGTGAACTCTTCTCCCTTCATGCACCCGCAATCCCCGTGTTGGTAGTTCCGAACCCACGCTCTGTGGCCGGGTTTCTCTCGAGTTGGTTTCATGATTTACCAAGCTCAGATTTTTATCTTGCAGGCATCACGGGCACTAATGGCAAAACCACAACCGCTCATTTGCTTCATCAGATTTGGCAATTAGACCACGTTGATGCAGGGTTAATCGGAACCGTAGGAGTCGCAATCGGTGAGGATTACTATCCAGCAACTCGCACGACTCCAGAGTCAGATGTGCTTCAGAATATTCTCTCAGTGATGCAGGAACGTCATATGCGCGCCGTGGCGATGGAAGTGAGTAGCCACGCTCTTGCGCTACATCGTGGCGAGGGAACGCATTTCAGAGCTGTCGGCTTTACCAATCTTTCTCAAGATCATCTCGACTTCCATAAAACTATGGAGAACTATTACCAAGCAAAACGTGAACTTTTCAAAGCAGAATTCGCAGATCACGCTTTCATCAATGTTGATGATGCTTATGGAGCGCGTCTCAATGACGAGGTTTCAATACCTACCTCAACTCTCTCGCGAACCAGCAAGAAGGCTCATTGGCACTACGAATCAATCACTCCTCAATCTCATGGCTATGCGGTCAACATTAGGGGAGAGGGCGGAGTGCTCATTGAAGGTGCTACTCACCTCAACGGTGAACATAATCTTGACAATCTGTTGCTCGCTGTTGCGATAGCGAATCACAGTGGGGTGGATCCACTTGTGATTGGAAATGGATTGTCTCGCTTGACTGGCGCACCTGGACGGCTCGAAAGTATCGAGTGCGGACAAAATTTCACCGCTCTCGTTGACTATGCACATACCCCCGATGCAGTTGAGAAAGTTCTTGGTTCATTGCGCACGTCATACGTTAAGCGTGTTATTGGAGTTCTTGGATGTGGTGGGGATCGTGACACATCTAAGCGTCCACTAATGGGAAAAGCGCTCTATGAAGGGTGCGATATCGCGATTTTTACAAGCGACAACCCCCGTTCTGAGGAACCAGAGATAATCCTTAAAGAGATGACATCAATTATTTCTCTCGATGCAAAAACCAAGGTCATTAATGACCGTAAAGCCGCGATTGCTCATGCAGTTTCTCTAGCACAACCCGGGGATGTGGTCATTGTCCTTGGTAAAGGTCATGAAGTTGGCCAAGAAATCAAGGGCGAGAAGCTTCCTTTTAGCGATCAAGAAGAGTTACGTCGTGCGATTGAGGGCAAATCATGATTGCGATGACCCTTCAAGAGATTGCCAAAGTTATGTCGGGCGAAGTTCATGGTAGCGATAATGTAACTGCCAGACTCAACTCGTCAGCACAATTTCACTTTGATTCTCGACAGATCAAGAGAGGTGATGTCTTTATCGCTCTCATTGGCGAGAACGCCGATGGCCATGATTTTGTCGATGATGCCTTAAAAAATGGGGCTGCTTTTTCAATCGTTACCAAGCAAGTTCAAGGCGTTCACATTCTTGTAAAAGATGTTTTAAGTTCATTAGGTAATCTGGCGCACCACGTTCGAACTTCGATGCCGAGCTTGAAGGTCATTGGAATTACTGGATCTCAAGGCAAGACAACAACAAAAGATATGTTGTATTCGATTCTCAAAGCAGAAGGGGAAACTGTTGCAGCTCAAGGTTCATTCAACAACGATTTAGGTGTTCCGCTGACCATTCTGCGTTGCAGCGAAACCACAAAGTTCTGCATAGCTGAGATGGGAGCGCGCCACGGCGGAGATATTTTGGCACTTACTAAGATTGCAACACCTGATGTGGGAGCAGTTCTGAAAGTAGGAAATGCGCATATTGGTGAATTTGGCTCACAGGAGAAAATTGCGGCCACAAAAGGTGAATTGATTGCAGGATTAAACTCTGGCGCAACGGCAATCCTGGGAACGTATGATCGCTTTACTCCAGCGATGCAGATTCCAAGCGGAGTCAAGAAGATAACTTTTGGCGAAAGTCATGATTGCAATGTCCGCGCTGCAGATGTTGAATTCCGTGGCGGATACGCTCACTTTGATCTTGTTACACCCGAAGCGCGTGAAGCTGTGGAACTTCGAGTAATTGGACTTCATCAAATCGCTAATGCATTGGCGGCAGCTGCCATGAAAGTGCCAGTAAGTGGCGCATGGAGAATCATGAAGGTAGCGGGATGTTATTGATTAACGATGCCTATAACGCCAACCCAGAGAGTATGGAATCTGCACTTCGCACCTTAGTACTGCTCACACAGGAGAGAGGTGGTCGTTCGTGGGCATTTCTTGGAACCATGCATGAATTGGGAGTCGACTCACCGAAAATGCACCGTGGCATAGGAGAGCTTGCTATTCAACTTGGAGT
>CAZVPL010000197.1:0-2389 GCA_964629075.1 uncultured Bifidobacterium sp.
AGCCCCGACTCCTCGATTGCCGGCGTGGCAGCGCGCGAGGGTCGCACCCCGGCCGACGTCGCCTACGACATGCTGCTGCGCGACAACGGACGACAACTTCTCTACATGCCGCTTTTCAACTACGTGTCGGGAAATCTCGATGCGGTTCGCGAAATGCTGCTGTCACCCCGTTCCATCATCGGTCTTTCCGATGCGGGTGCGCACTGCGGTGCAATCTGCGACGGTTCATTCACCACAACTGCCGTGTCGCACTGGTCGCAGAAACGCAGCCGCGGCGAGCGTCTGCCGCTCGAATTCATGGTGCACCATGTCACGCAGCGCACCGCGCAGCACGTCGGCTGGCACGACCGCGGTGTCGTCGCCCCCGGTATGGTCGCCGATCTCAACGTGATCGACATCGACCGCCTTGGTGCGGCGCCCCCGCGACTCGTGAACGATCTTCCGGCGGGTGGGCGTCGCCTCGTACAGGATGCGCATGGCTACGTGGCAACGGTGAAGTCCGGCGCCGTCACGTTCGAAAACGGTGAACACACCGGCGTGCTTCCGGGTCGCTTCGTTGCAGGCACGCGGGGTACGCCTTCTACGATTCCCGTATGACCGGCACGCTCGTTCTTCTTCGCCACGGCCAAAGCACCTGGAACGAACTCAATCTCTTCACCGGTTGGCACGACGTCGAGCTCACCGCTCTCGGCGAACGAGAAGCCGCCGCCGCAGGTGCATTGATGCGCGACGAGGGGCTGCGCTTCGACTTTGCCCACACCAGTGTGTTGACTCGGGCGGTGATGACCTGCCACCTCGCACTCCGCGAGATGGGCCAGGTGTGGTTGCCCCTCCAGCGGCATTGGCGGTTGAACGAACGCCACTACGGGGCGCTGCAGGGTCTCGACAAGAAAGAGACCACCGCCAAGCACGGCGCCGAACAGACCAACCTGTGGCGCCGCAGTTTCGATGTTCCGCCACCGCCCGTCGACAACACGAGTCCCGAACACCCGGCGAACGATTCTCGTTACCGGTTCATTGACCGAGCCGACTTGCCGGCCGCCGAGTGTCTGAAAGACGTGGTGGCCCGGGTCCTTCCCTACTGGCACAACGAAGTGGTCCCGCAGTTGCAGGCCGACATGAACGTCCTCGTCACCGCCCACGGCAACAGCCTGCGAGCACTTGTCATGTACCTCGAAGGCATCAGCGAGGCCGACATCGCCGAGCTAAACATCCCCACCGGAGTGCCCCGCCGATTCACGTTCAACTCGTCGATGAAGGTGACCGACGTCGCCTACCTCGGCGACCAAGCGGCCATCGCGGCCGCGGCCGCGGCGGTAGCGAACCAGTCGAAGTGAAGTTTCCTTCTCAACGCGTTGTCGGGTGTCACGGGTGACGGTTGGCGCATTTGCACAAACTCATTTCGGAATCGGCTTATGCTCACCACATGGCCTCGAAAAAGACCCCCCTCCAGCATCTCGCCAATGTTCCTCTCTTCTCGTCCTGCAACTCGCGTGACCTGGGCAAGATCGCCAAGGCATCCGAGCGCGTCACGCTGAAGGCCGGCACGACCATGATCACCCAGGGCACTGCCGGAAAGCAGGCCTACGTGATTCTCTCGGGCAGCGCCTCGGTGAAGCGCAACGGCAAGAAAATCGCAACCGCGCAAGCAGGTGCGATGGTGGGTGAACTGTCGCTCCTCGACCAGGGTTCGCGCACCGCAACCGTCGTGTGCGACACCGAATGCGATGTGCTCGTCCTCGAACAGCGCAAGTTGCTCGCGGTCATCGACGAGGTCCCGGCCGTTGGCCACAAGATCCTCGCCGCCCTTGCCACCCGCATCCGCGACCTCGACCGTGCTCACTACGGCTGACGCCTGAGCCGGGTTGTCCCCCCTGTGGGACTAGGCAAGTAGGGTTGCCATCGCTATGAGCAGCCCGAGTGCCCCCGCCAAAACAGACGGCGCCCCACGCCGTTTCAAGCCGTACCAACTGTCGATTGCCATCGGCGTCGGCGTCGGCTCCTTCACAGTGGTGTCGGGCATTCTGCCCCAGATCACCCATTGGCACGGTGACTCACCGGTGTCGCGAAAGGTGTTCGAGGGTATTCCCGGACCCATTCAGGCGGCCTTCTACACCGTCATCCCCATGCTCATCGTCTGGGGTTCGCTGCGCTTTGCGGATCGCGTGCGCAACTGGGAACGCGGTGCGCCCGACCGTCGTCGTACCACGCCGAAGAACGTGAAGCGTCGTCTCGCCGACTACCGCGCGGGTGTCTACATGCGCACCCTTCTGCGCGACTCGGCGGCAGGCCTGATGCACTCGATGATCTACTTCGGGTTCCTCGTTCTCCTCGGCGTCACCACGGTTCTCGAAATCGACCACCAGATGCCCGAGAGCCTGAAGTTCCT
>CAZVPL010000198.1:0-2375 GCA_964629075.1 uncultured Bifidobacterium sp.
CGTAGCCTTCAATGCAGTGGGCGTTTTCCGACTGTTCGGCTTCCGCGTGGAAATCCGTCCCGGTTTCCTTCTGTTCCTCGTACTCGTCGTTCTGCTCTACGGAGGATCGCAGGGACTCTGGGCGGCGGGTTCGATCGCGGTCTTCACGTTGATCCATGAACTCGGCCACGCCACTGCCGCTCGGGCCACCGGTTCGCACGCCGAGATCTCTCTCGACTTCCTCGCCGGTTACGCCTCGTACGTGCCGCGTCGGCCACTCACTCGATGGGAAAGGGCCGGCATCGCCGTAGCGGGCGCCACCGCGCAGTTCACCAGTGCGGTCGTGGTCTTGTTGCTCCTCGGAGCCAACCCGTTTTCTCGCGCCGACATCGCCGCCAACGACGCAACCATCAGCATCTGGTGGGCTGGGATCGCTCTTGCCGTCGTCAATCTCATTCCGATTCTCCCCCTCGACGGCGGGTCGATCGTCGGGATCCTCGTCGAGTGGATCTCACCGACACGCGGACGATCGGCCATGTTGTGGTTCAGCGTCGCGGTCTCGTCGGTTGGTGTCGCCTGCGCCATCGTCATGCCCGTACTCCAGGGGTTCCTCCCGTTCGCGGCGGTACTCCTTCTCCTCCAGGTGCAGATGCTGCGCGCCGAGCGCAGCCTCGAGGGAATGCGGGCCCGCCTCACACCACTCGCGTTCATTGCCGCGCTGCAAGATGCCGGGGCGCACGAGGCCGCGGCCCGCGAAGCAGCCAGTTTCTTCCGTTCGTCACCGTCGGCCGAACTCGCCGCACGTGTGTCGGTGTCGCTCAGCGCTACAGGCGACCACGACGGTGCCCAGGCATGGATGCGTCTCGCCGAACAGATGACCCTGAGCCACCGCGACTGACGTTTCCGTCAGGCGGGTCCGAGGGGTTCGCCAAGTTCGGCCGCGTCGCGCTTCGCACGCACGATTGCCTTGCCGCCGCCAACCGACGTGACGACGGCGCCGTCGACGATGGTGTCGCCGGTCGTGTACCCGGCGTCGTCGACGAGTCGCAGCGTGTGCGGCGCGGTGACCGCGCGCGAGTCCATGCGCTCGACGAGTTCCTGGCCCGGATAACAACCCTTCGTGAAGCTGACCGCGACGCGCACGAGCGCGGTCTCGGCGGGAATGCAGCCGGCGGTGAAGTCGATGCCTGCAAGTGGCCAACCGGCAGCGACTCGCAGCGCATCAAACTCGACCGCCGAACACTGCGCAATACCCGGCACATCGGCAACTGCGGCACCCACGAGATCGACCGAATCGGCGCCACCCCACCATGCATCGACAGCGAGTCCGTCGGAGGGAACACGGCCGAGGGACTCGGCCGTCGAACGGGCGCCGGCGCCCCGCAGAGCGACACACTGCCAATCGAGAGTCTGGATGTCGGCTTTGACGCGGATCTTGAACCTGTTCAGTCGTGCGACCACCGCATCGGCGAAGCCCTGTTCGGTGTCGAGAACGAAGACCGTGTCTTCGAAGCGGGTCACGCGAACAACCGCCACGAGCTTGCCTGTCGGGTCGAGCAACAATGACCAGCGCGCCGAGCGAACGGGCTGCCCGGCGACCTGGTTGCTCAACTGCGACTGCAGGTACGACTCGGCATCGTCACCTTGTACGCACACGAAATCGCGCAGCAGACGAAACTGCACCGGCGACATTCAGACCTCGGTTCCTGCTGCACGGCGACGGGCCGTCATGCGACGCGCCGCAGGGATGGCCGCAAGAAGTGCCGCGGCCTTGTTGTGACATTCCAGATTCTCGTCGTTCGGGTCGCTGTCAGCGACGATGCCGGCGCCGGCCTGCAGGCTGGCAATCCAGCCACCGTTTCCGTCGGGACGCACGAACATCGTGCGAATTGCGATGGCGACATCGAGATTGCCGCTGAAGTCGATGTACCCGACAACGCCCGCATACGGTCCACGTTGCACGGGTTCGAGCGCGTCGATGATTTCCATTGCCCGCACCTTCGGCGCACCACTCACCGTGCCTGCGGGCATGGTGGCGCGCAGCAGGTCGACCGGGGTCAAACCTTCACGTAATTGACCCGACACCTGCGACGTGAGGTGCATGACGTGGCTGTAGCGCTCGAGCGTCATCAGCTCGTCGACCTTGACCGAACCGAACTCGGCCACACGGCCCACGTCGTTGCGCGCAAGGTCGACCAGCATCACGTGTTCGGCGACTTCCTTGGGGTTCTCGCGTAGTTCACCGGCGAGACGGCGATCATGTTCGTCGTCGCGTCCACGACGACGCGTTCCGGCGATGGGCCTGCTTGTGATACGGCCATGCGACAGCTGGACGAGGGGCTCGGGGGAACTGCCGACGATGCACAGCTCGGGTTCACGCACGAAGTACATGTACG
>CAZVPL010000199.1:0-2367 GCA_964629075.1 uncultured Bifidobacterium sp.
TTGTCACCCCACCGGCCTTGTCGGTCACCTCGACAACAACCGTCGCCTTCGTCGCCGCCAGGTCGACCTTGTCGATCGCGGTGAACCAGATCCCGCTGCCCAAACTGCCCGCGGCGTGCCACTTGGCTGCGCCGCTCAACTGCATGCGCGCCGAACCAATGCCCTGCGGATCGGTCACTTTGACCGAATACCCGAACGACTTCTGTGCCGTCTTGCCGAAGCCGACGCACGAGTTGTAGTCGATCTTCGACGGCGAATTCGACACCGCCACAGTCGTCGTGGATGCCGGCACAGGTGCGACGGTCGTCGTCGCAGTCGCGGTTTGGGGAGCCGGCGGGGCCGTCGATGACACGGCTGCTGCGACCGTGGTTTGGGGCGCCGGCGGGGCCGTCGATGAGACAGTTGCTGCAGCGTCGGCGGAAGCAGTCGAATCGACGGTCGCCGCCGGCGCGACGAGCGCCGTCGTCGCCGGGGGCGCCAGCGTTGTCGTGGGTCGCGGCTTTTTCGTTGTCGGTGGCGCGACCGTTGTCGGTGGTGCCGTGGTGAGTGTTGTCGTGGGAGCCGCCGTCGTGGCAGGGACGGTGGTTGTCGTCTCTTCGACAACCGACGTCACCGTGTCGGACACGGTGGAGACCGCCGACGTCGGTGGTGCCTCGACGAGTTGAGGTGACTCTCCCCCGTTATTGGCCACCACACCGATGACGCCCAGCACCGCAATGCCCGCGACCGCGGTGAGGAATCCCGAGCGGCGGAAGAACGTCGGCCCGGGTACACGACTGAGGCCAAGGTCGACACCCGCGGCGACCGAATCGAAGATGCGTGAGCGCAGCGACTCGGGTGCGGCGAAGTACGGCGCTGCCATGACGGCACCGCCGGGTTGCAGAATGACGGCACGGCGCTTCTCGCACGCCTGGCATTCGTCAACATGACGGGCGATGCGCTTGCGCCACAGCGGCGAGAACGTGCCGTCCCAGTCGACGAGGAGAACATTGAGGTCGCTGCAGTCCTTGCGACCCTGGCGCGCGACCAACAGCGCACCAGCCGAGCGCGCGATGCGGTCGCGAACTCGCTGCACCAGTTTTTGGGCGTTGGCGAAGCTGAGTTCAAGGCTCGCGGCGATTTCGTCGTTCGACAGACCCTGGCGGGCGAAGAGATGGAACACCTCTTGCTCGCGCTCGGTGAGACCGGCGACGGCTTCGTCGATGAGGGAGGCGAGTTCCCGCCTGTCGTGGTCGCCGGCGAAATCGGGGTCGACCGACCGCTCGGGTGCGTACTCCTCGCGAACGTGGCGCGAACGTGCGCGAGCCTTGGCACGGACCTCGTTGCGAACGATGGCATAGACCCAGGCGCGGAACTTCGATTCGTCGCGCAATTGGCCGATCCGGCTCTTCACAATGAGCACCGTGTCGTGCACGACATCGGCAGCAAGAGACGCATCACGCAACTGACGGCGCGCGAAGTCGTAGAGCTTGTCGGCGTAGAGGTCGTAGAACGCGGCGAGACCCTCGTTCGTGCCCGAACGCAGTCCCTCGACGATTGCGCTGTGTTCGCCGTTTTCCACCATCTCGCTCCAACCACCCCGCTCGCGGCCCGGGCACCTCTTCGGTTCATGTCGAAGTGATGCGCGAGCACGGCGTTGGCGGACACTTTCCGCGCACTCGTCCGAAAGTCCCCGCCAGCCGACGCCCGGGACGTCTGCAATAGTTGACAGTACATGGGTCGGCGATTCCTTCGATGTGTACTGACCGGCCTGGTGCTCTTCGCGATCCTGCCGTTGTCGGATGCTCGCGCCGAGGCGCCCGACGACTACGTCATCGACCACGTGAAGACCAAGGACCCGGTCATCTTCATCACGGTCGACGATGGCTCGCGCTTGTCACGCGAAACCACGCAGTACATCCGGAACCTGCGTATCCCCATCACCACGTTCGCCCTGCCGGAACAGGTGAACCGACACCGCCGGCGGTTCGTCAACCTGCTTCGTCAGACCGGCATGACCTTCGAGAACCACACCCAGACTCATCGCACCGTCAGCTCCATGACGTACGCCGGCCAGCGCGCCGAGATCTGCGCGGGCAACCGGGAAATCCGCCGGGTGATACGTCGTCAGCCGGTCTTTTTCCGGCCGCCGGGTGGTGGCTGGAACGACGACACCGTCCGCGCAGCCAAGAAGTGCGGCCTCTCACGCATTGTGATGTGGAACGTGCTCGCCGATGGCGGGAACATCGTGCGCGCCGACGGTGACTCGGGTCTGCGTCGAGGCGACATCGTGCTTCTGCACTATCTCGAGTCGCTTCCCTCGAGCCTCGAGGTGGTGCGGCGCGAGGCAGCGAAACGCGGTCTGCGAATGGCGCTCTTGCGCGACTA
>CAZVPL010000200.1:0-2344 GCA_964629075.1 uncultured Bifidobacterium sp.
TGTCGATGGCACACGCTTATATGTTTCGGTTGATGGCGGAATGAGCGACAACATTCGACCAGGGCTCTATGACGCGGAATACTCAATAGAGCTTGCTAATCGGTACAGCAAGGCAGAGTTACGCCGCGCAAGAATTGTAGGAAAACATTGTGAGACCGGAGACATTGTCATTAGAGATGTTGACATACCAAGCGATATCGTCCCTGGAGATTTACTCGCAACTCCTGCTACGGGGGCCTATGGTCGGAGTATGGCGAGCAACTACAACCATATGGTTCGTCCGCCGGTGATTTCCGTCCATAATCAAAAGGCGCGCATCATTATTCGCAGAGAAACACATGCCGACCTTCTAGCCTTGGAGATGGATGATGCTCCGCGTCCACTTCCATCCGCCGAGAAAGGTCACATATGAGTAACGCAGTCAAAACTCTCAATGTAGGCATGCTCGGATGTGGCGTCGTAGGTTCGAGCGTTGCTCGACTACTTAAAGAAGATTCTGGCGACTTTGCAGAGCGTTCTGGAGCGCATCTCACATTAGTAAAGGTCGCAGTAAGAGATCTATCAATCGAACGCGAACACGTTCCCAAAACGTTACTGACGGACGATGCGCTATCGGTAGTGAACGATCCCACCATCGATATTGTGATTGAAGTGATGGGTGGAATTGAACCTGCCCGCCAACTTATTCTGAACGCCATCAAGAATGGAAAATCAATCATCACAGCAAATAAAGCTCTACTTGCACTCCATGGCGCTGAGCTCTTTGAAGCCGCTGATAAGAACCAGGTTGATCTGTATTACGAAGCCGCTGTTGGCGGGGCCATCCCAATTTTGCGCCCAATGCGGGAATCAATTGTGGGCGATCATGTGCATCGCGTGATGGGAATCGTTAACGGAACTACCAATTACATTCTTACAAAGATGGATGAAGAAGGCAGAGCTTTTGATGAAGTATTGAAAGAGGCGCAAAAACTTGGTTTTGCAGAATCTGATCCCACAGCAGACATCGAAGGTCACGACGCTGCAGCCAAAGCAGCAATTCTTGCTGGGCTGGCATTCCACTCTCGAGTTACATCAAGTGATGTTTATTGCGAAGGCATCTCAAAGATTTCAGCGCGCGATGTTGCAGTGGCTCGCGATATGAATCATGTCATTAAATTACTTGCCATCGCTGAATTAACCGACAAGGACCAAGTCTCAGTACGTGTTCATCCGACTCTCATTTCTCGCCAACATCCACTTGCCTCCGTTCGAAATGCCTTTAATGCAGTCTTCGTTGAAGCCGAATCCGCTGGTGAGTTGATGTTCTACGGACGCGGCGCAGGTGGAGCACCTACGGCGAGCGCAATTCTTGGTGATTTAATCGCGATTGCACGAAATAAGACGCGTGGCGGTGAAGGTCATGGGGAGAGTGATTATGCTGATCTATCCATCGCTCCTATAGATGATGTGATGTCTCGCTATCTCATCAGACTTGATGTTGCGGATAAACCCGGCGTGCTGGCCACTGTGGCCCAGCTCTTTGCATCTCATAACGTCTCCATTGAAACAGTGCGTCAATCTGGACGTGGCGATAGCGCAGAATTAATCGTTGCCACACATTCCGCGCCAGAGTCAGCGCTTGAGAAGACTGTTGCAGCACTTGCCAAGAGCGATGTTGTGAAAAGCGTTGAAAGCGTACTTCGCATTGAAGGTAATTCGAAGTGAGTATCTTCCACAAACGTTCGACGCGCGGCGCCCATCAGTGGCGTGGAGTTATTGAGGAGTATCGCAATCGACTTCCGGTGAGTAAAAAAACTCCTGTCGTATCTCTTTGCGAAGGTGGAACCCCACTCATTTATGCATGCGTTATATCCGAGATGCTCGATAACGAAGTTTGGTTGAAATTTGAGGGCGCAAATCCAACGGGATCCTTTAAAGATCGCGGTATGACGATGGCAATTTCCAAAGCAGCTGAAGAAGGATCCAAAGCGGTTATCTGTGCCTCTACTGGAAATACCAGCGCAAGCGCTGCTGCCTACGCAACCAAAGCTGGGATGACTCCCGTAGTTCTGGTGCCGCAAGGAAAGATTGCGATGGGAAAACTCGCACAAGCGATTGCACATGGATCAAAACTTCTGCAGGTTGATGGGAACTTTGATGATTGTTTGAACTTAGCTCGAGAACTCTCTGAGAAATATCCCGTGTCGCTAGTGAACTCTGTCAATCCATTTCGTATTGAAGGACAGAAAACTGCCTCCTTTGAAGTAATCGACGCTCTTGGCTTTGCCCCTGATATTCACGCCCTTCCAGTTGGTAACGCTGGAAATATCACGGCATATTGGAAAGGCGTGAATATCAGGGG
>CAZVPL010000201.1:0-2283 GCA_964629075.1 uncultured Bifidobacterium sp.
GACCCCAACACTTCGTCTGGGCTCTCCGCCCATCATCCCAACGGACCAAGTCGAACATTCCCATGCCTTGCACGATTCTGCCAATATCGAGTCCAATGCCGCAACGGGGCTAATACTTGGAACTCGAATTCTGAACTGGTCCTGGGCTAGATGCTCGTTGCTTGCTCGCGCGAGTCAGGCGATTCGAGTCAGAGATGCCCTTGGAGATCGACTCACGAAATGAAGTTGAATCACCACTCGCAAGTCTCCGGCGAACAAGTTCCGCAAGAAATTGGTCAATTTCCACTCCCTCAAATTCTCCCGGTTCGGTCCTCTTCAGGACATTGAGAGTTTCCACCATCGCAACGGAGGTGGAAATGTCGCGCAACCGGCCCAGATCCAAGTTCATGACTTTCGGTGTGCGGTCATCGTTGGCCGTGGTGTCGACAAATCTGTCGATGTCGCCACAATTCGGTCCAGGGGTGATCATCAAGGTCCTCGACTGGGGTACCCACTCGACGTGCACTCGTCCTGCCGCCGTCCCATAGCAATGAAACAGGGCTACTCCGGAGGATACATACGGCGACTCGCAAGATGCGTGGGTTCGAACGCCGCCGAGATACAACGCGAGTGCACCCACCGTTTCGGCGACGGTGCACATGTGTTGGCGCATCGCCACGAACGCCTCGCTCGGTGCGAGGCCGAATGCGACTTCGAACAGATTGGGCTTGATCGGTAAGAGGTGGCTTAAATCCGAAAATTCAAGTCTCCCGACCTTGAGCCTCGGGATGGTGGTCCGCCCTCGGCGGTGTTTCTTGTTGTTCATGGCAACAACCGTTCCGACCCCTTGGGCCGTCGCACACGCCCCCGGCTGGCCGTCTTGCGCGGCTGTGGCGGGCGCGAACGGTAAATGGGGCCGGGAATCCTCCCGGTCCAACCGAAAGGAGGGCCTCATGGCCCACACATCACCCACCCCAGAACAACTCGAGCGCTTCGCGGATTCGTGCCACAAGTGCTACGTGCAAGCCGCCGTGAAACACGACAGCTGCCGGCACATCTTCAACGTCCTGCTCCCGCCGGACGCCGACCTCGGTCCCTTGACGATGCTGGAACTCTGCCCGACCAACCGGATCATCGCCCGGATGCACGAGGGCCGTTTCCTCACGATTCCCTTCACGGGCTCGTCCTGGATCCAGTTCCCGTTCAGCACGTCTGGAGAACCGGCCGAGGTGATCGCCGAAATGAAGCTCCCGGAGGAAGCCGTCGCATTTTGCGTCTCGTTCGAGTCCAGCGCGATCTTCAAGCCAGTTCTCGACCAACTCTCGGGATCAGACGCATCGTCAATACCGATGAAGATCCGTCAGACGGTCGTCGTAAGCAAGGACGGGCGAACCTCCTCACTCCTGACACCCGAAGGCAAGAACACCGTGAAAGCCGACGGAATCTGGGGCGGCACCATCACAGAAATGAAAGAAGCGTTCAGCCGTGCGGCTGCATAAGACGCGCTTCATGATGAACACCACCACGCTCGAGGGACCGGTCATTCGTGGCCGGTCCCTCGTTCTGTCTCCACGAGGTCAACTGTTCCATCGTGGAAGCGAGAACCTTCTCGACCTCGTCGGACTTCACTGTCTCTTCGGCCTTTCGCGCGGAACGACTGGTCTTTGGCAGGCTCTGTTCTACTTTCGTAAGCCGTGCCATGAGTAGCCCGACCGGGGAATGGATCTCGCTGGGCGGTTCTTCGATGACTCGTTTGACGACGTACGAGACGTCCGACTGCGGACCGCCGAGACGAGCCAGCAGTTTGTACACCTTGCCCTCGACCCGAGCCCAGGCGGGAGCCGCCTCCGCAGCTCCACGATCGATGCCGAGCCCCGCACACATCGCCGACAGCAACTTGTCGGCGGCCTCGCGCCACTCACCCACCGAGTTTCGAGTCGCAGCAGTTTCGCGCTTCTGGTTCAGGAGCTCCAATCCGTACGCCGGGAGCACGGCCTGGAAGATGTTCGTATCCTGCGATCGCGGGACGACAATCAACCAACCCTCCTCGACGAGTCGCTTGTAGTTCTTCCTGACCGTTCCCTCCTTGACGACCATGATCCGCGCGAGCGTCGGAAGCGACGGGTGACAACTGCCCTGGACGTCCATGTGGTCGCAGAGCGCGCGAGCGAGGTGGTCGACGCCGCGATGCCGCCATTTGTCTCTCACCTCGGAGAGCGCCTCGAGCCAACGAAAGCGGAATTCCTCCGCTGAGAAATGTTGCAGGTATCCGGTCGGGGCGTAGGTCGGGTTCTTTGTGGTCAT
>CAZVPL010000202.1:0-2214 GCA_964629075.1 uncultured Bifidobacterium sp.
TCAAGAAGATGAAGGCCTTCGGGGCGACCCAGGAATACCTCATCTTGAAGACCGTTATCAACGAGATGACCCTGTCGGTGCCCACCTCGAAGGCGGCCGATGTCGGCGTGCGTCCCCCGGTGTCGCCCGATGAACTCGAAGACCTCGTGTCGGTCCTTTCCAAGGCCGACCCGCGCGTGCCATCGAACTGGTCGCGTCGGTTCAAGAACCACCAAGAGAAGTTGAAGAGCGGCGACGTGTACCAAGTCGCCGAAGTCGTGCGCAACCTTGCTGCGCGCAACCGTGACGCGTCACTGTCGGCCGCCGAGCGCACGATGTACGACCGCGCCCGAATCAACCTCATCTCGGAAATCGCACCCGCCCTCAAGGTGTCGACCGAGGAAGCCGAGGCATTTCTCGACGAGGCACTGGCCAAGGGCGTTCTGAAACCCGCCAAGGCCAAGAAGGCTGCCGCACCGGCGAAGCCGAAGAGCGAAGACGACGAGTTGCCGGCCCCCGCCAAAGCCGCTGTGAAGGCTGCCGCGAAAGACACGAAAGAAAAGGTCGCAGCGAAGCCGAAGGCGCCGGCCAAGTCGGGCGGCAAGAAGTCCTAGCGCGTCGCGCGCTCGTCACGATCGGGGGGACGATGGCGACACCAAACGAACTCGATCGGTCGGCGCTCACGGCGCTCGTCGAGTCGGGGCGCATCGACACCGTCGTCATGGCGTTTCCCGATCTCTTCGGTCGCCTCGTTGGAAAGCGGACGACCGGGCGTTTCTTTCTCGAACACGTCGCCGAGCACGGTACGGAGAACTGCGACTACCTCATCGCATGCGACATCGCAAACAATCCGGTGCCCGGCTATCGCTTCGCAAGCTACGACCAGGGGTACGGGGACATGGTGGCGCTCGCCGACTGGTCGGCTGCATGGGTGGTGCCGTGGGTCGACAAGACGGCTCTCGTCATTTGTGACCTCTCCGAAGTCGACACAGGCGAGGCGATTCGTGAGGCCCCTCGTTCGATCCTCCGTGCCCAGGTCGATGCGGCAGCGGCGATGGGGTTCCGTCCGATGATGGGAAGCGAGATCGAGTTTTTCCTCTTCGATTCGTCGTATGCCGACGCCCATGCAACCGGATACCGGGATCTGCGTCCGGCGGGTGACTGGGTACAGGACTACCACGTGCTCCAAACCACCCGAGACGAGCCGGTCATCGGTGCCATCCGACGCGGGCTCGAAGCGGCCGGAATTCCCGTCGAGTTCACGAAGGGCGAAGCCGGTCGGGGCCAGCACGAGATCAATCTCGACTACACCGACGCCCTGGCGATGGCCGACCGCAACGTCGTCTACAAGACTGCCGTGAAGGAAATAGCGGCCCAGCACGGCAAGTCCGCCACGTTCATGGCGAAGTACGACTTCGACGAAACGGGCTCGTCATGCCACGTGCACAGCAGCCTCTGGACAGCCGACGGTACGCGGGCTCTTTTCTGCGACGACCAGACGCAGGGCCCAAGCGATCTCTTCGACCACTACCTCGCCGGTCTTCTTGCCACCGCCCGCGAGTTCTCGCTGCTGTGGGCCCCCACGATCAACAGCTACAAGCGCTTCCAGCCCGGGTCGTGGGCCCCAACCGGTGTCGCGTGGGGGGTTGACAATCGCACGCTCGGCTTCCGTCGCGTGGGACACGGATCATCGCTGCGGATCGAGAGTCGTGTGCCCGGTTCCGACGCGAACAGTTATCTCGCCTTCGCGGGCATCGTCGGTGGCGGACTGTACGGCATTCGCCACGAACTGCCGCTCGAATCCGAATTCGTCGGGAATGGTTACGAGGCGAATCTTCCGCGCATCCCTTCCAGTCTGGTCGAGGCCATCGAACTGTGGCGCAACAGCGCCATCGCCCGTGAAGTGTTCGGCGACGACGTCCATCATCACATTCTCGTGATGGCCGAGGCCGAGTGGGCATCGTTCAACAAGACGGTCACCGATTGGGAACGCCGTCGGTACTTCGAGCTCATCTAGACGGTTTTCGATCGGGGACTCATGGAACGACTCAACGGAAAAGTCGCCCTCATCACGGGGTCGGCGTCGGGGCTCGGTCGCGTCGCCGCCGAGTTGTTTGCGCGCGAGGGAGCAAAGGTCGTGGTGGCCGACGTCATCGACGGGGGCGATGCGGTTCGTGCGATCGGCGCGGCGGGAGGAATCGCAACCTACGTCCATTGTGACGTCACGAACGAAGA
>CAZVPL010000203.1:0-2200 GCA_964629075.1 uncultured Bifidobacterium sp.
GCTTGTACCTCGGCTCGATCGGCGGTCCCGCTGCGCGTCTTGCTCTCGACTGCATCAGCAAGGTCGAAGTGCTCGAATACCCCGAACTCGGCATGGAAGCCGTGTGGAAGATCGAAGTCCAGGACTTCCCCGCCTTCATTGTCGTCGACGACAAGGGCAACGACTTCTTCGATCTCGTGAACAAGCCGATGCCCGGCGCCACCGCCGTCAATCTGAAGAAGTAGAAAAAGTCAGATCTCGGCGGCAAGGTCGCCGAGGCGGGATTCACCGGCCACCGTCTGGCCGCCGTGTTCCATGAAATTTCGCATGGCGGTTTGAGCTCGGGGCCTTCCGAGCAGGCGATTGAACTCGCCCGATTCGGTCAGAAGATCCGGTTCCAGGTTTCCGTCGGCGCGCAACACCGCCGCTTTTGCCGCCGCAACCGCATCGGGCGGAAACTTCGCGATGCGCGCAGCTAAACGATCGACGAAGGGCCACAGTTCGTCCGCCTCGAGCGAACGGTTCACCATTCCCCAGTCGGCGGCGATGTCGGCATCGATGTCGTCGGAACCGAGGATCACCTCCATCGCACGGTTGCGACCGATCAGACGGGGAAGACGCACCGTTCCGCCCGAGCCCGGAACGATTCCGAGGGCCACTTCGGGTTGGTTGAACACCGCCCCGCCACGAAGCGCAAACCGCATGTCGCAAGCGAGCGCAAGTTCGTTGCCGCCACCACCGCAGCGACCCTCGACCACGGCAATCGTCGCCTTCGGCATCGTTCGGAAGTTCTCGCACATGACGTTGAAATCGTGGAAGCGCTTCGGCACCGGCATGTCGTGCGGCATCTGCAAGATGACCGAGACATCGAAATGCGGGATGAAGAAACCGGACACGGCCGATGACAGCACGACACACCGGACATCGACGTCCGATGCAAGTTCGTGCGACACACGCACCATGTCGGCGTACAACGTGACATCGAACAGGTTGATGGGCGGGTTGTCGATGACAACGCGGGCGACGCCCTCGTCGACCGACACGCGGATGACGGAATAGCCGTCGTAGCTCATGACAACAGCGTCTTCAGTGCCGCACGGGTGTCGGCCGACTCGTCGGCGTTCCCACCGAACTCGACCGCGGCGAAGTCGGTGACGCCGACGTCCGCGAGGGCCGCGATGCGCTCGGTCACCTCGGCCGCCGTGCCGACGATGGCGATGTCGGCGGGGCCCGCGGCACCTTCCTTGTCGAGCATCGCGCGGTAGCTGGGCAGTTGCCCGTAGATGGCGAACACCTGTGACGCGCGCTCTCGGGCCTCGTTCACCTTCGACGTGACGCACACCGGCAACGCGGCAATCACGCGGGGTGTCGGCTTGCCCAGTTCGTCGGCGGCTTTGTTCAAAACGGGAACCGTGTGGCTGGCAAGAGTCGCCGGCCCCGTGCACCATGTCAACGTGCCATCGGCCAACGCGGCGGTCACCCGCAGCATCTGCTCGCCAAGTGCGGCCACCACGACACCGAACGGCTGCGACCCCGCAACCGACACACCGGCGTGCGTCGAGTACACCTCGCCCGAAAACGACACGTTGTTCGTCTTGTTCAACGACTGCAGCACCGTCAGGTACTCACGCATGTGACGCACCGGCTTTTCGAACGACATGCCCATCATGTTTTCGATGACAATCTGATGGCTGAGACCGATACCGAGACACAGGCGCCCACCTGCCGCTGCGTTCACGGTGAGACACTGCTGGGCAAGCATCATCGGGTGGCGCGGGTACGTCGGCACCACGGCGGTGCCGAGTTCGATGCGCGGCACCTCGCGGCCGATCAACGCGAGAAGCGTCAGCGCATCGTGGGCAAAGATCTGGGGCATCCAGTAACTGGAAAAACCATCTCGCTCGGCCTGCTTCGCCTCGGCGATGACCTGATCAACCGTGCCGGACTGGGCGGCACCCCCGAAGAGCCCAATTTTCATGGGCTGAACATACCAGCCGACAATTCACTCGGCGGATTGGCCGGTACGACTACGACAGGCTGACGAGGTCGAGCCAGGACTGGTTGAAGTAGTCGACCTCGCCGTCGGGCAACAACAGCACCTTGGTGGGTTCGAGGCGTTCGACGAACTCGGTGTCGTGACTGACGAAGATGATGGCACCCTTCCACGTGCTGAGAGCGTCGGCGATCGCTTCGCGACTTGCCGGGTCGAGGTTGTTCGTCG
>CAZVPL010000204.1:0-2200 GCA_964629075.1 uncultured Bifidobacterium sp.
CGCACCGCGGGTGGTGACACGTGGGTCTCGACCTCGCTTCACTTGTTGCGGCGTGCCGTACCCGGTCTCGCACTCGACCGCAGTTACGAGGACTTTCTCCTCGGCTTCGGCTTCGTCCCCGATCCGCACTCGCTGTACGCGGGCGTCGACGTGTTGAAGGTGGGCACCCGTCTGGCCGCCTCGGGCGACATCGAGACCGTTTCTGCCGTCACGTATCCCGCCAACGCCGCAACCAACCGCGACGACATCGTCTCTGCGTTGCACGCTTCGCTCATCGACACGGTGGTCGAACAAGCCGGCGCGCACCGACGTCACGCCGTGCTGCTGGGCGGCTTCGACTCCGCGCTCGTTGCCGCGATCCTCGTCGGACTCGGCCACGAGGTCGAGACCTACACGTTCCGTTTCGCGGACCCCACGTACGTGCAGCGCAACGTCGACACCCTGGTTCGGCATCTCGGGATCCGTCACCACTGGGTCGACTTCGATTCGTCCGTCATCGCGTCGAACCTGCGCGGATTCGCGGGCACCTTCACGCAACCGGGCTCTCAACCCCACTACCAAATCCACACGCTGCACGCGGCGCGGCGCATTGCCGCCGACGGCCACACCCTCATCTTCACCGGCGACGGATGCGACGCGATCTTTCTCGGGTATCCCACCGTCAGCCGTCGCGCCGCCATCTCGGCGGCAACGAAGCGAATGCCGTCGTCGCTCACCCGCATGGCCATCGGCGCATTGTCGGCCGGACCGGTCGAGCGTCGCCTCGGTCATGTCGCGCGCATGGCGCGGGGAACGCTGCGCAACCGCCTGCTCGACGACACTGTCGGCGCGCACCTACCCACGCAGGTCTTCGACGCCGTGGCGCTGGCACGACTGCGAACCGACACCGCACCAATACAGGCCGAGGATGTGCTTGCAATTCGCACGCGCCTCGCGGCGGGCCTCGAACATCTCAACCGCACCCAACTCGCATTCAACGGCAACGGCCTGAACGGCCAGAGCAAGGTGAAGGTCGATGGCGCGGTGGCGGCAACCGGCATCGCACAGGCCAGTCCCTTCATGCACGCGCGCCTGCGCACTTTCGTCTCGGGCATTCCCTTCGAGTTCCTCCGCTCGTCGGGTTCGTCCGCATCGTCGGCGGGCAAGGAAATCCTCGTCGACACCGTGCGCCGGTACGGCCTGCTTCCCGACATCATCATCGACCAGCCCAAGCAGTCGCCGAGCGACTCTCCCGTCGATGGTTGGTACATGAACGAACTGCGCGACGAGATTCTCGACCAACTGACCGACCTTCCCTTTGCATGGAACCGCCGCTACGTCGAAGGGCTGCTCGCCCCGAAGGCCGCCGAGTCGTGGTTTCGCAACAAGGTGTCGCTCAGCCACCACACGATGCAGGTCGTCGGCCTGCTCGCGTCGTACGCGTCGTTCAACAGGTCGGTCGAATGAAAAAGGCGTTGCGCTGGGTCGCCACCATCGCCGTCGTCGCGGTGTTGGTGATACTCGTGTGGCAACGCCGCGACGACCTGCGGCCCCTGTGGGAAGAGCCGTCGTGGGATCTCGCTCTCATCGGGGCACTCATCGTCGTCGGACACTTCCTCAACTCGTCGGAGTTCTGGGTTGTGTACCGCGCAACCGGTGTGAGGGTGGGCTTCTTCGAAAACTGGATGGTGTTCACGGCGGGACTTCTCGGCAACCTGCTTCCGGGACAGGTGGGCACCATCTACAAGTTCCGATACATGAACGCGGTGCACGACGTGCCGTACGCAAAGAGCGGTAGCAACTACGGTGCCAATCTCGTCATCAGCCTTGGGTCATCGTCGATCGTCGGACTCGTCGGCGTCACCGCGTACGCGGCGGGTGGCGGGGACTTCGCCTGGATCGTCTTCGCGGTGTTCGTCGCCCTCGGAGTTGCCTGTCTGGCCCTCCTCAGGTTCCCTCTCCCCGACTGGCCGCTGCTGCGCGGCAAGCCCGCTCGCGCGGCGGATGCCTTCAACGAAGGCTGGCACGAGATCCAACGCACTCCCCGCACGTCGCTGCAGGTCGTCGTCATCGACGTGGTGAAGTACCTGCTCACTGCGTGGCGGTTCCAACTCGCGTTCGGCCTCTTGGGGGTCGACGGGGCGTTCTGGTTCTTTCTCGTCGTTGCACCGGCGGCGGCAATCGCAGGAATCATCGCCTTCACCGCCGGGGCACTCGGCTT
>CAZVPL010000205.1:0-2194 GCA_964629075.1 uncultured Bifidobacterium sp.
ATCTCGACGAAAACTGCACCTGGCTGCGCCGAGAACGCTTCGGTTAGTCGATGAGACGGAGGCCCGTCGGGGCGATTGACGGCGCGGCCTGCGGGAGATCCACCACGAACTCGGTGCGGTGCCCGGGGAAGACGTGTCGCGACAACAACACCGCGCGCCCCGTTGCATCGGATGTCACACGCTCGCATCGCAGCACAGGTGATCCGACGGGCACTTGCAGCAGCTTCGCATCGTCGTCGGTTGCCGCATCGGCGCCGATCGTCTGCGTCGCACCTTGCAGCGGGATGTCGAGCAACTCGTAGAAGGGTGACTGTTCGACATCTCGACGTGACAGATGTTGACCAAGGTCGGCAGGACACCACACGGTGACGATGGCGAACGGTTCACCGTCGGCCATGTTGAGTCGCTTCACGCGAAGCACCTGCGGCGTGTTCAACACCCGAGTCACGAACTTCGGTGCACGTTCGAACGCGAACTCGAGAATGCGACGTTCAGATACGACGCCGCTTTCGGCCATCTGCTCTTCGATCGTGGCGAGTCGACCGAGCGGTTGACGCAGCGGATCACCCGCAACGAACCATCCGAACCCCTGTCGCGCGTCGACAAGACCTTCGTCACGCAGCACCTCGAGCGCACGTCGCACCGTGACACGACTCGCCGCGAATTCGGCCGAGAGTTCCGACTCGCTCGGCAGCATGCGTCCTGCCGCGAAGTCGCCGGCGAGCACACGACCACGAAGTTCCTCTGCGATTTGCTGATAGCGGATCGAACGCACTTGTATTAGAGTTGTCTACAACTCGACAATTTGCAACCCCCGTGAGTGAAGGAGCCGCCGTGGCCGTTTCTGCAGGTACCCCCATCGAACTCGTCAACAAGGTGTACGGCACCCTCGGCGAGCGAGTCGCCCTCGGTCGCAAGCGCCTCGGCCGTCCGTTGTCTCTTGCCGAGAAGATTCTCATCAATCATCTCGCCGATCCTGCGAATCAGGAAATGGAGCGCGGCCGCAGCTACGCCGACTTCCATCCCGACCGTGTCGCGATGCAGGACGCAACTGCACAGATGGCGCTGTTGCAGTTCATGACCGCAGGCCTTCCAGAGGCAGCGGTTCCGTCGACCGTGCACTGCGACCACCTCATCACCGCAAAGGTCGGCGCGAAGATCGACATGGGTGTCGCCATCGACACGAACAAAGAGGTCTACGACTTCCTGCGTTCGGTCTCGGCGAAGTACGGCATCGGCTTCTGGGGACCCGGCAGCGGCATCATTCACCAGGTCGTGCTCGAGAACTACGCGTTCCCCGGCGGCATGATGATCGGCACCGACAGCCACACGCCGAATGCCGGCGGTCTCGGCATGGTCGCCATCGGAGTCGGCGGCGCCGATGCGGTCGACGTGATGACCGGCTTCCCGTTCAACGTCCGCTGGCCGAAGGTCATCGGCGTGAAGTTGACCGGCGAACTCTCGGGCTGGTCGAGCCCAAAG
The DNA here is from genome assembly GCA_964629075.1 of uncultured Bifidobacterium sp. GTDB lineage: Bacteria > Actinomycetota > Acidimicrobiia > Acidimicrobiales > Ilumatobacteraceae > F1-20-MAGs119. The sequence goes on from CAZVPL010000205.1 coordinate 1,483, forward strand.
GACGTCATTCTCGAAGTTGCACGCCAGCTCACCGTCGAAGGCGGCACGGGCGCAATCGTCGAGTACTTCGGACCCGGCGCCGACAGCATCTCGGCAACGGGTAAGGCGACCATCTGCAACATGGGGGCCGAGATCGGCGCTACCTGTTCGGTTTTCGGCTACGACCACAACATGGCGATGTACCTGAAGGCAACCGGCCGCGAGGCAATCGCCGACGCAGCCGACAAGGTTGCTGCCGATCTTCGTCCGGACGACGGCGCTCAGTACGACCAGACCATCACGATCGACCTCACGTCGTTGAAGCCGCTCATCAATGGGCCGCACTCCCCGGACCGCGCGCACAAGGTGGGCAAAGACGGTGTCGGCAAGGCCGCACGCGAGAACGATTGGCCGATCGAAGTGTCGGCCGCGCTCATCGGCAGCTGTACGAACTCGTCGTACGAAGACATCACGCGTGCGGCTTCGGTTGCGCGTCAGGCCGCCGCAAAAGGATTGAAAGCAAAAGTCGAACTGCTCATCTCACCCGGGTCCGAGCAGATCCGCGCGACCATCGAGCGAGATGGGTTGATGGCCGACCTCGAGGCCATCGGGGCCACCGTGCTCGCCAATGCCTGCGGACCGTGCATCGGTCAGTGGGAGCGCGCGGCCGACAAGACGGCAAAGCCGAACAGCATCGTCAACTCGTTCAACCGCAACTTCCCGAAGCGCGCCG
>CAZVPL010000206.1:0-2188 GCA_964629075.1 uncultured Bifidobacterium sp.
GAGATCAGTCACCTGGGGCGGACCCGCCGGACAAGAGTTGTTCGTTGCCGTCGCCCGATCCGGAACCGGGAACCGGGTAATGACCAGCCCCAACGGCATCACCTGGACCTCACAAACATCCGCAGCTAACAACGACTGGAACTCAGTCACCTGGGATGGACCCGCCGGACAAAAGTTGTTCGTTGCCGTTGGCGCCGGCATCAACGGAGTAATGACCAGCCCCGACGGCATCACCTGGACCTTACGAACATCCGCAGCCAACAACTCCTGGAACTCAGTCACCTGGGGCGGACCCGCCGGACAAAAGTTGTTCGTTGCCGTCGCCCAATCCGGCACTGGGAACCGGGTAATGACCTCGAGTTGTCCGACATCATCGACCGCCGCCGCACCGACCATCTCCTCGGTCACCGCCGGCGACGGCTCGCTGACGGTGTCCTTCACCGCTGGATCTGACGGTGGGTCACCGATCACTAATTACAAGTACTCCGTTGACGGGACCACTTACACCGCACTCAACCCAGCAACGACGACGAGTCCCTTCAGCATCAGCGGTCTCACCAACGGAACGTCCTACTCGGTCACCATCAAGGCTGTGAATGCAAACGGGGACTCACCCGCATCGAATGCGGTTGCTGGAACTCCTGTTGCACCAGCTCCGTCAACCACCGAATCGAGTACGTCAACGACCTCGACCACCGTTGCAACAACCGCTACCACGGCTGCCGCTGCGACCACCACCACCGCTGCGACAACAACGACCGCTGCGACAACGACAACAGTTGCACCCACAACAAGGTCAAGCCTGACAGTCACGCAACCAAGTGCCGCAGTTGTTCGGTCCTTCGCAGTCAAAGAAATCGTGTCATCCGACAACGTCACTGCCGGATCATCAGTAAGACTCACAGCAGGTGGATTCACACCGAGCGAATCGGTGTTGGTTGGTGTCCTGAGTTCAACCGACACCCCATCACAGGTGACCGCAGATTCACGCGGCGCTATTGCGACAAAGGTGTCGATACCGACGGATGCTGACGGCAAAGTCACCGTCTACGCCTACGGCCAGACCTCGAAGCGCGGCTTCAAGCAGGTCGTGAACGTCGAGGCCCCTGAGGAACTGCCTGCGACCGGTTCGGACACGTCACTCGTGACTCTGTTCGGTTTTTCACTTCTTGCAACGGGTCTGCTGATCACCACACGGCGACGCCTCACGCGCTGAACATCATCCGCGCTTCAGGTCGGTGACCACACCACCGGCAACACACGCGATGTCAGCCGGCGCTGCGCCGAAGTTGTCGTTCCGCGTTCCCGCAGCAGCCCACACCTCGTCATACTGCAACAAGTCCGGATCCACAAAAACACGCAACTGAGTGCTGTGACCAAAGGGAGGCACGCCACGTTTGGGTTTGGAAACTCACACTTTGTGGTCTTGCTGTAAGGGGCATGTACCGCGTCAGCCGAGAACTTGAGTCATGAACCTGCTGTGAACACTCGGTTTGTACTCCGAAAACGGCCCGCAGTCGACGAACCCCATTGAGGCGTAGAGGGCATGTGCTGGCGCGAACTCGGGCATTGACCCTGTCTCGAGGCTCACCCTTGCGAAGCCACGCTCACGTGCAACTTGAAGCAGATGCTCAACCATTCTCCGGCCGAGGCCTTGACCCCGACGCTCGGCGACGACGTGCATCGACTTGATTTCCCCATGCCCAGGATCAATTTCGACAATCGCCCCGACTGCGACCACCACACCGTCGGCGCGAGCACTGAAGAAGAGGACCTCGGGCGCGAGCAGACCCTCGGTATCCAGGTAGTGGTGGCTTGACTTCGGTGGCGATGCGACTCCGTCGGGAGTGGTTTTTGGCGCATTCAAGAACTCCCAGTGACGCTGCAATACCGACTGGGCATCAGCCGATGCCGGCGAGTCGAGTGCAATCACAGGCTCCACGCACGAAATCGTAATTCGCGCATGACCTTTACTGCGGTGTCAAAAACGCGACTCACACCCGCTTCAGGTCGGTGACCACACCACCTGCGACACGCACGATGTCCGCCGGCGCTGCACCAAAGTTGTCGTTCCACGTTCCCGCTGCAGCCCACACCTCGTCATACTGCAACAAGTCCGGATCCACGAACACACGCAGTTGAGTGCTGTGACCAAAGGGAGGCACGCCACCGCGGGGTTTGGTAACTC
>CAZVPL010000207.1:0-2159 GCA_964629075.1 uncultured Bifidobacterium sp.
CGTCTGACTCCTCTCCAGCTGTGAGCAGAGAACAGGCCATCCTTCTAAACTTAATCTTCTTCATCTCTGCCGTTTCGCCATCACGCAATGGATAGCGTTCATCATCAACCATGATCCACTGCTCGCCACGCTTTACAACAGGCCGTTCTTTAGCGAAATAAAGCGGATTTACATAGATATTTTCTAGGTGGATGTAGCTCCAAATATCTAACTCAGTCCAATCAGAAATCGGGAAGACTCGCATAGTTTGATCGGGACGAATACGTGGGTTATATGTTCTCCAGAGCTCAGGCCTTTGTTGACGTGGGTCCCATCTATACCCTGACTCTCGCACACTAAAGAGTCGCTCCTTAGCGCGACTCTTCTCTTCATCTCGACGAGATCCACCAATAGCTGCATCAAAATGATATTTATCAAATGCTTGTTTGAGTGCGACCGTGTTCATAACACGTATGTATTCTGATATTCCGTGGCTGAAAGGAGTAATCCCATCACGCAAACCATCTTCATTTATATGTGCAATTAATTTTAAATTATGCATCGCAACTACTTCGTCACGAAAAGTAATCATCTCTTTGAAATTCCATGTTGAATCAACATGGAGCAGAGTGAAGGGGACAGGAGCTGGATAAAATGCCTTACGGGCCAAGTGAAGAATTACCGTTGAATCTTTTCCAATGGAATATAGAAGTACAGGATTCTTGTAAGCCGCTGCTGTTTCGCGGAGAATCTCGATTGATTCATTTTCTAAGGCTCGCAGAATTTCAACGCTACTTCGCACTTACAAATCCTATATTTCGAGCGCTATAACTCTTGGATTGGGAAGAAGAGAGTGAATGTCGCGCCCTTGCCAAGTTCTGATTCCACTCGAACTTCTCCGCCATGCGCGTTCATGACTGCATCAACAATAGAGAGTCCAAGCCCTGTTCCTTCGACACCATTTCTTACACGTGATGGATCTGCGCGATAGAAGCGCTCAAAAACTTTCTTCTGAGATTCTTCAGATAGGCCAGGGCCGTTGTCGCTAACCGAAATATATGTACCAGCGTCATCTTGTCGCGCTGAGACCACAATCTTTGTTCCTGCAGGCGTGTGGGCCCGCGCATTTGCCAACAAATTCGCTATTACTTGGTGAATTCGTAGCGAGTCTCCTAACACAAAAAGATCCTCTTCAGGCAATTCAACGGAGATCTCATGTTGAGGACCTGCGGCCCGCGCTGATGCCACTGCTTCTTTGATGAGCGTGGATAGATCAACAGGCTCCATAGTCATCTCACGCGATTGATCAAGACGCGCTAACAACAACAAGTCTTCCACTAGCGAAGACATACGCACTGACTCTTGCTCAATACGGCGCACTAATTCTGCTGTCTTCTCTTCACCCTGAATCGCACCTTGACGATGCAACTCCGCAAAACCACGAATCGCTGTCAAAGGAGTTCGCAATTCATGTGATGCATCTGCAACAAAGCGACGAAGTTTTTCTTCACTCGCCACTCGAGCAGCAAAAGAAGCTTCAATTCTCTGTAACATCTGATTGAGAGCAGAAGTTAATCTTCCTACCTCGGTATCTCCACGAGCCTCAGGTAATCGTGCTGAGAAATCTCCACGGGCAAAGGCCTCTGCAGTTTCCTCGACCGAAGTCAGTGGCTTGAGCGAAATTCCAATAATTCTTCGCGCAATTAAACCTAAAAGAATAAGAACTAGGAATCCAACTGCCAAAAACAAGAACCGTAATTGATTCATCGCTCTTTCGACACCCTTGAGCGATACCGCCGTCATTACACTTCCGGCGCTTGAAGGAAGTAATCGCGCTAAGACTCGATAATCGGAGCTACTTCCTTTCGAATCAATTGTAAATGGACGATTTTTGTATTTCTCAACATCTTTAGGCGTAAACCCTGCAACCAATGTCTGAATCCGTTGTGGATTCTGTGATTCACCAACTGTGCCTAAAACGTTTCCTTCAGAATCTAACAACGTGATACTGATATCCGAAGGTACATCGCGCAGTGGTTCAAAGGGCCTAAAGATCGGCTCTTCTTCATTCTTCTGGTCTTGGTTATAGATTCCAGCGCGATCGAGCCTTAAAAGTGAGCCCCCAGCAACACTTTCTAACTGGGCATCAACTTGGGCTATTAGGAATGTTCTAAAGGCAG
>CAZVPL010000208.1:0-2157 GCA_964629075.1 uncultured Bifidobacterium sp.
AGGAAGACCTGGCATCAGTTCTCGAAGTTATTCAGGGGTGATTCGAAAGGGTTAGCGCTCGGCTAATTCTTACTCTGGGGTTGTCTAGTAAAGAGTGAGCCTCGTACACTTTGCTCCCACCCCACAGTTGCGAGGCAGATATGTCAGTCGGATCGTCGCTCAAGGAAATGCGAAAGTCAGCAGGATTCACTGTTGATCAGCTTTCCGCGCGCACTCGAATCCCAACATCTGTCATCGAAGATCTAGAGCGCGACAACTTCAGTACTTGCGGTGGCCCGACTTATGCGCGCGGACATGTAAGAACAATTGCACGAGTCTGCGGAGTTGGCGATAGCGAAGTTCTCTTGGCTTTTGAATCACAGACAATTCCACTGAGTAAATCAATTCGTGACTTATTGAATGACACCAACGCAACCGCAGCAAGAAAAGAACGTAAGCCCCTCTCCTGGAAGGCGCTCGGAGGAGTTGCGGCAGGAATTTTTGCCTTTGTGATATTTGGAATTGGAATAATCTCCAATGGGAACAACACAACAACGATAACGTCTTCTTCAACTTCGGAATCAAGAGAAGGTTCTCCGGTCGCAGCAAAAAGCGATGGCGTTGAGATAACTTTACGAGGAGTTAATGGGCTTTCCTGGGTAGCAATCAGTGATAGCACAGGAACTACACAATTTAGCGGTCGCATTCGACAAGGCGAAGAACGTACTTTTAAGGATAATCAACTTCTTTATGTTGTGATTGGAAATGCGGGTGCAATCACTCTCACCGTTAATGGGGAAGATATTGGAGTTCCAGGCAGCGTGGGCGAAGTTGTACGGCTCGAATTTGGTCCTCAAGCTGCAACTAATCAAGGTTAACTTCTAACTCCCTCTGTAGAATAACTGGGTGTCAAAGCCCACCACCGTTGCTCTTGTCACTCTGGGCTGCGCTCGAAACGATGTTGATTCGGAAGAGTTAGCCGGTCGCCTCGCTGCTGATGGTTGGACCCTTGTCGATGACCCAGGAACTGCTGATATCGCCCTCGTTAATACTTGCGGCTTTATTGAGTCTGCTAAAAAAGATTCAGTCGATGCGTTGCTGGAGGCACACTCCTTGAAAGCTGATGGAACTCTGCGCGCGGTAGTAGCCGTTGGCTGCATGGCTGAACGCTACGGAAAAGAGTTAGCCGAAGCCCTTCCCGAAGCTGATGCGATTTTAGGTTTTGATGATTACGCCGATATCTCAGATCGGCTGCGAAAGATTTTGGATGGCGAGAAGCGCGATGCGCATACTCCGAAAGACCGTCGCACGATCATCCCAATATCACCGACAGCCCGCCAAGAGGCTCGAGAATTAGTAGAAGTAAAGACCCAGATGGGACAAGGGAGCACCTTCTCTCGCAAACGACTTGGGAATTCACCGATGGCGCCCCTCAAGATTGCATCAGGATGTGATCGTCGTTGCACATTCTGTGCCATCCCACTATTTCGTGGTGCATTCGTTTCCCGTAGACCCACGGAAATTATTGAAGAGGCCCAATGGCTTTCAGAGAATGGCGTAAGCGAGATTTTTCTCGTTAGCGAAAATACAACATCGTATGGCAAAGACTTTGGGGATTTGAAGGTGATGGAATCACTTCTCCCAGAATTATCCAAGATTCACGGCATTGAACGTATCCGGCTTTCGTATCTCCAACCTGCCGAGATTCGCCCTACTTTGCTACAAGCAATAGTTGCCACAGAAAAAGTTGTGCCATATTTTGATATCTCATTCCAGCATGCATCTGGAACTCTGCTCCGACGCATGCGCCGATTTGGCGATAGTGAGAAATTCTTACACTTACTCTCGCAAGTACGAGCCCTCAATCCTGAGGCAGGTATTAGATCTAACTTCATTGTTGGATTTCCTGGTGAAACTGATGAGGAGTACAACGAGCTCGTGGAATTCATTGGCGCAGCACGTCTGGATGCGATCGGAGTATTTCCTTATTCAGATGAAGACAATACTGAGGCCCTCAAGCTTGAGAACAAAGTCGACGAAGATCTAATCGTCGAGAGAACGAACAAGCTAACTTCCATGGCAGAAGAGTTGGTAAATCAACGATCTCTGGAGCGAATCGGGCAGCATGGTACTCGATGCGAGCGGCGGCGGAGTTCCTGCCGGCGGATGCCAAGCCCG
>CAZVPL010000209.1:0-2111 GCA_964629075.1 uncultured Bifidobacterium sp.
CACGCGGAAGCCGAACAGTCGGAAAACGCCCACTGCATTGAAGGCTACGGCGGGTCGCGCCGTAGACTTCCGCCCCGTGCCTTTTGTCTACGCCTTCGACCACAAACATCGCCGCGCCCCCAAGGAAATGAAGGACCTCCTCGGTGGCAAGGGAGCCAACCTTGCCGAGATGATGAGCGTCCTCAAACTGCCGGTGCCGCACGGTTTCACCGTCACCACCGACGCCTGCCGCGCCTACATGAAGGGCGGATGGCCAAAGGTTCTCGACGCCGAAGTCGCAAAGAACGTCGCGGCTCTCGAAAAGAAGATGGGTCGCAAGTTGGGCGATGCTGCCGACCCGCTGTTGGTGTCGGTGCGATCGGGCGCCAAGTTCTCGATGCCCGGAATGATGGACACGGTTCTCAACCTTGGCCTGAACGACAAAACCGTCGTTGGTCTCGCCAAGAACAGTGACGAGCGCTTCGCCTACGACAGCTATCGCCGTTTCATCTCGATGTACGGACGCATCGTTCTCGGGCTCGAAGGCGAGGAGTTCGAACATGAACTCACCAAGGCGCGTCAGGCTGCGGGTGCGGCGTCCGACGCCGACATTCCTGCACCGGCGCTGAAGACGCTGTGCGAGACCTACAAGAAGATCGTTCAGGTGCACACGGGCAAACCGTTCCCGCAGGACCCCACCAAGCAGTTGCGTGGTGCCATCGAGGCGGTGTTCCGGTCGTGGAACGGCCCGCGCGCCATCGCATACCGCGTGCGCGAGAAGATCAGTCACGACCTCGGAACCGCCGTCAACGTGCAGGCCATGGTGTTCGGCAACCGCGACAACAACTCGGGCACCGGCGTCGGCTTCACGCGCAATGCCGCCACAGGCGACAACAAGCCCTACGGCGACTTCCTTGTCAACGCCCAAGGTGAAGACGTGGTCGCCGGTATTCGCAACACGGAAGATCTCGACGCACTGAAGAGGCACTTCCCGAAGGTGCACGCCGAGCTGCTGGTCATCTTCGACCGCCTCGAGCGTCACTACAAGGACATGTGTGACACCGAGTTCACCATCGAACAGGGCAAGTTGTGGATGCTCCAGACCCGCGTGGGCAAGCGCACGGGTGCAGCCGCGTTGAAGATGGCCGTCGACATGACCAAGTCGAATGGCAAAGGCAAGAAGACCTGGAAGATCTCGCAGAAGGAAGCGGTGATGAGAGTCACCGCCGACCACCTCGACCAGGTGCTGCACCCGCAGTTCGCGAACAAGGGTGTCGTGCTGACCAAGGGTCTTGCCGCATCGCCGGGAGCCGCGGTTGGCAAGGTGTACTTCACCGCCGACGACGCCGCCGACGCCGCCGACGCCGGTGAAGACGTCATCCTCGTGCGCAACGAAACCAGCCCCGAGGACGTGCACGGCATGATGGTGTCGAAGGGCATTCTCACTGCACGTGGCGGCCTCGTCAGCCACGCCGCAGTCGTTGCCCGCGGATGGGGAACCCCGGCCGTGGTCGGCGCCGAAGCCGTCCGCATCGAGGGCAAATCGTTCGCGGTCGGCGGAGTGGTGGTGAAAGAGGGCGACGTCATCTCCATCGACGGTGGCACCGGAGAAGTGGTCGTTGGTGAGTTGAAACTCGAGGCCGCCAAGCCACCGAAGGAATTCGACATCATCTTGAAGTGGGCCGACCAAATCCGCAAGGGCAAACTCGCGGTCCGCGCCAACGCCGACACCGGCGAAGATGCGAAGAATGCGCGCGAACTCGGTGCCGAGGGAATCGGTCTCTGTCGTACCGAGCACATGTTCCTCGCTCCCGACCGTCTGCCCGTCGTGCGACGCATGATCCTCGCCGACACGCCCGAAGCCGAGGCTGCCGCACTCGAAGAACTGCGCAAGGTTCAAAAAGAGGACTTCGCCGCGATCTTCCGCGAGATGTCTGGGCTGCCCGTCACGGTTCGTCTTCTCGACCCGCCGCTGCACGAATTCCTCCCGCGTGTCCAGGAACTCGAAATCAAGAAGGCGACCGAAGGCCTCAGCCATGTCGAAGAGAAGTTGCTCGCCGCAGCCGAGAGCTGGTCGGAGTTCAACCCGATGATCGGTACCCGTGGTGTGCGCCTCGGCGTCATCAAGCCGG
>CAZVPL010000210.1:0-2084 GCA_964629075.1 uncultured Bifidobacterium sp.
ATCTCAATTCTGTTCTTTAAATCGCACCAGAATTTCAGGCGTGGCAGCAGCGTCTACCTGCTGGTCATGTACTTCTCTCGGGACCTCTTCACTTGTTAATTCGCCGGGATAGACCAAGGCCACCTTCCAAGCTTTAGTTCGTACCAGTGCGCGATCGTAAGAGCCGCCGCCTTGTCCCAGTCGATTTCCTCGGCGATCGATATGCAACGCTGGAACTATGACGACATCGATTTCCCCGTTGTACGCATCACCGATGGGTTCATGAACTAATCCCCGAGGAATCAAATCTTCTTCTTTTCCACTCCAAATCACCCAATCTAGATCATCATCTTCTCTTAAGCGGGGTAGAAGTACTTTCTTGCCGGCCTCTAAAAGTGATTGATTGAGTGCAGAAGTATTGGGTTCATCGCCATAAGAGCAGTAACTTGCCACGAAATTAGCGGCGTTGACTTCACGAGAATCTAGGAGATGTTTCCAATGTGATTCGACGACAAGAAACTCGCGTTCCGCTCGAAATCGCTTCCGTAACTCTGATTTGATTTCGGTCACGGACTTAGTTGAATCCACGGGAATAGCGTAGGTACAAAGTATGGTAGCGGCGTGAGCGAAACGATAAAGGTCGCAGATTTAGCAGCTGAGTTATTGGCCTTGGCAAAACCACTTGCGGCATTTGAAATGCCGTTACTGGATTCCCATGGTGCAACTCTTGCTCTGGATGTCTCTTCGGGTGAGCGCGTAGTAATGAAGTCTGGATCTCGCATTCGTTCCACTCAGATCGGCTTGGCAGCTTCCTTAGGACTTGATCATCTGCCTACTCGTCCCCAACCACGCGTTGTCGTTGTTTCTGTTGGAGATGACTTGGTAGAACCTGGCTCTCCGCTGCGTGATGGTGAAGATGAGTTCGAGACTAATTCGTGGCTATTGACCACTGCGGTAAAGGAAGCTGGAGCAGTTGGATATCGAGTGCACACGATTCCTGAACGGGCTGAGGCGCTTAAGGATGTCGTAGAAGATCAACTAGTTCGCGCCGATCTATTGGTCATTTGTGGTGAGAGCCATGATGAATCCTTTGATCTCATTAATACAGTGCTATCCCAACTTGGAAACGTACGTGAGGTTTCACCGCTCATTGAAGGAACGGGACGCCATGCCTTTGGCGCTATCGGACCAGATAAAACACCTGTTGTTGCGCTACCTGGTGACCCAATATTCGCCTACATCTCCACTGAACTTTTCATTCGACCAATGATTCGAAACATGATGGGGCTATACGACATTCATCGTCCGGTGATTAAGGCCACTCTGACTAATGATGTTGCCAGCGAAAGTGGTCGCCATTCATTTATTCGTGGAATTCTCTCTACTGATAATCCAAGCCGCCGACTTATTACCGCGATTGAAAACCAAGACGACCTGGTTGGTCTATCTGATGCAACGGGGTTGATTGTGATTCCTGAGTCTTCAAGCGGTGCTCGAGCCGGCGAGGAAGTCGATGTGCTGGTTCTAGAGCGTAGGTTTAACTAGTTTTTATGGCGCGGGTTTCACGTAACCAATGGCCCCTTGCATTAGTAGAGGGCGAACTGACACTTCGACCGCTTCGAATTCGTGATCGTGGTGCATGGCTCTCGGTGAGGCGTAAGAATCGAGAGTGGTTGAACAAATGGGAAGCCACTTCGCCGATCCCAGAAGAGAATCGGAATTTGCCTACCTTCATTGAGATGGTGCAATTCCATAGCCGTGAAGGAAGGGCTAGTCGCTCTCTTTCATTAGCAATCTGGTTTAACAGCGAGCTGATTGGTCAGATTACTTTGGGTGGTATCTCCTATGGCGCATATCGGGGTGGCCATATCGGATATTGGATTTCAGAGAGCTATGCAAATAAAGGGCTCACTACGCGCGCGGTCCGAGAATTAACGCGCTAGGGATTAGAGTAACTTCGTTTACACCGAATCGAAATTAATCTAAGACCTGAGAATGCTGCATCGAAGAGGGTTGCTGAGAAAGCCGGTTATGTCTTCGAAGGAGTTCGCCCGCGCTACTTACATATTGACGGGGATTGGCGCGATCACCTCTGTTATGTAAAA
>CAZVPL010000211.1:0-2083 GCA_964629075.1 uncultured Bifidobacterium sp.
TCCAATTCCTTTTCATTAAAATTAAAAATTATTATACAAACTTGTACTTTTTGATGTTGATTCAACGCTGATCAATCAAGAAGTAATTGATCTGCTTGCGGCGAAAACTCCGTATGCCGACAAAGTGGCTTCAATTACTTCGCGAGCTATGGCAGGCGAAATTGATTTCGACAAGGCGCTGCAAGAAAGAGTTTCGCTACTAACAGGGCTTCCCGAATCAATCCTGTCAGATGTCATAACGGATATTTCATTTTCGCAAGGTGCTGAGCGCTTGCTTGTTTCATTACGAGAATCCCAATATTTCGTAGGTGTTGTCTCAGGCGGATTCACCAATGTACTTTCCACTCTCTTTGCTGATTTTCATTTAGATTTTATGCGAGCCAATACTCTTGAGATCAAGGAAGGTCGTCTCACAGGGAGAACGACTGGGCAGGTAATTAATCGCGAGGGGAAAGCCCAAGCGCTCCGTGACTTCGCTCTCCAACATAGAGTTTCGCTAGATGAGTGCGTCGCAGTTGGAGATGGCTCTAACGATCTTGAAATGATCCGACTTGCTGGACTTGGTATCAGTTACCGTGGAAAGCCCGTACTCAATAGCGTTGCTGACGTTGTCATCAGTGAACCTGGATTGGATCAAGTTCTAAGATATTTATAGGCGGCAAGAGTGAATATCAGTAACCAAAATGCCTCTCGCTCCAACTTCCCAGAGCTCATCCATAACCGAATGAACTTCGCTCCGCTTAACCATGGCACGAACTGCAACCCAATTCTCCTTCTGCAAAGGCGAAATTGTTGGGGATTCAAGACCTGGAGTTAATGAACAAGATTTCTCAAGATTGACTCGTTCTACATCATAATCAACGAGCACGTATTGGCGGGCAATAACGACGCTACTAATTCTTCGTATCAAAGTTGCCATGCGGTTATCGCGTGAAGCACCTTTACGTTCAATAAGAATCGCTTCACTATGCAAAAGTGGAGCACCGAACACCTCTAAGCCTGCTTGACGCAACGTTCCGCCTGTTGAAACAACATCAGCAATTACATCCGCAACTCCGAGTTTGATTGCACTCTCAACAGCCCCATCCAAGGCAACGATCTGGCTATCGGTTCCTGTCTTATCCAAATAATCTCTCACGAGGTTTGGGTACGCAGTTGCAATGCGCTTTCCAGCTAGCGAGGATTGGGGTTTAGCCGCGGCGAATCTGAATGTGCTCCGACCGAAATCAAGGTTCATTATCTCTTCGGCCGGTGCACCCGAATCAATAAGCAGGTCGCGACCCGTGATGCCCACTGATAACTCTCCTGAACCAACATATGTGGCAATATCTCGCGGACGAAGGTAGTAAAACTCGACTCCGTTATCTGGATCAAGAAACGTTAGATCTCGACTGTCCGTTCTTTGGCGATAACCCGCCTCTCTCATGATTTGACCTGCCGATTCGGCTAAGGAGCCTTTATTCGGAAGGGCAACTTTCAAGAAATCGTTCTGAGTCATAGCTACAACTTTCTATAAATATCGTCGAGAGAGAGTCCACGTGCCAACATCAAAACTTGAAGATGGTAGATCAATTGGCTAATTTCGAGAGCGAGCGCCTCATTCTCCTCGTGTTCAGCAGCCATCCAAACCTCCGACGCCTCTTCGACAATTTTCTTTCCGATGGCGTGAATACCTGCATCAAGCGCTCTCACTGTTGAAGAATCCTGAGGACGTTCAATGGAAATTCGTTGAAGCTCCCTCCACAGGTCTTCAAAAGACTTTGCGTTGGTCATCATGTAACTCCTCGGAGGATCAGAGATTAAGGGTGAAATTTTACGTCAGTCGACGATGTTCATGAGTACCAATTATCAACTACGTCCAGCTTCAGCGCGCAGCTCCCGAATCATCTGAGCCGGATCATCGGCTTTGTATACAGCCGAGCCAGCTACAAAAGTATCAGCCCCTGCTCTAGCCGCAGTGCGAATTGTAGAAAGTGAAATGCCTCCATCAACCTGAAGCCATGTGTCTTTGTAGCCTTTTTGCCTTAGCCAATGCCGGGCTTGTTGAACTTTAGGCATCATCGCGTCCATAAAGGACTGTCCC
>CAZVPL010000212.1:0-2075 GCA_964629075.1 uncultured Bifidobacterium sp.
GTTGCATTAATGCTACATAGCATTTATACTACGGATTGTGGGACGTAAGCCAAAGGAAGAAACGCCGGTTTTCAACCGTCTGGAAGAAGTGCGTGAGGCACGTGGTCTCTCGCGCACCGAACTTGCCGAAGCCGCCGATGTCCACTACCAAACGATCGGCTACATCGAGCGTGGTGAGTACAGCCCGAGCCTCTCGCTAGCGCTCACCTTGGCGAAAGTGCTCAAGACCGATGTCCAAGAGATCTTTGCCCTCGACCAATTCCCCCGGAAGAAAGGAATCAGCAAATGAACCAAAGCAGCATTCAGACTGTCGTATGGATCGTCCTCGCACTGGCACTCGTTGCTCGCGCAGTGTGGGTGATTCGTCGGTATGACAACCATCGGATGAAGCGGTTCATCGGGTGGCCCGACGATGGGAGAGGCACCCTTGGCAGGTTCTATTGGAAAGAGGGGATCTTCTCCAGCGAAGTCACTCGGGCCATGTCGCCCGAATTCGCGAGAAGGTACGGCTGGTTGCTCTCACACCGAGCACAGAGATTGATCGTAATGCTGAACGTCGTCAGTTGGGCTCTGGCCATCGTTGGCGCATTCGACCTCAGTTGGAACCTCGGCTTCGGTTCCTCGCCGCTGTCATGGTGGTTCGTTCTCGTTATAGCTGCGTACCTGCTGGTCCGCGGTTCGGTGCGCGTGATAGCAGATGCGCCGGATGCCTTGCTGGACGAGCGGCAGATCGCACTGCGCAACAACTCGTATCGAGTTGCGTACTTCTGGTTGACGTTGATTATGTTCTTGATCTTCGGATTGTTAACCGGGATTGCCGAGGCGGCCGCCGAATCAGAATCAGCAGATTTCCTGATCGACGGATTCGTCTTCGGTTTCAGCCTCCTCCTCTTCATCTCTGCGTCGCTACCGAGCATGGTGCTCGCATGGAGCGGCAGCGTGAAAGAACGCTGAATCAGATTCGTTTCAGATCAACAACTACCCCACCACTGACGCGCACCAGTTCATTCGGTGCGATCGCAAAGTTGTCGTTCCACGTGCCTGCCGCCGCCCACACTTCGTCGTATTGCAACAAGTCGGGATCGACGAAGATGCGCAGCTTCGTCGTGTGACCAAACGGCGGCACGCCACGGGTGGGTTTGGCAACCTATTGGTGTTGCGCGTCTTGACATCTGCTCCCTGTCGCAGACTGACGGGCAGATTTAGAGTTGCCGTGTCGGGAGGACGATTGGTGCGGTGAAGTTCTCGATGACTGCGGGATTTCCGTAGCGCTCTTTCACTCGTGACACCCATGTTGCATCGAACCAGGCATTCGCACTTGCCTGTCGATCCCAGAGATAGACACCGCCGAACGTCCCCTTGTCTCCGTTGATAATGAAGTACTTGCGCAATAGGCCGGGAACTTCTCGGTACTCGGCTTCGGCGGCGGCGAATCCAGCGTGCAGCAGATCGTCGGTGATGCCCTGCGGGATCGGAATCTCGACCAGGGTGGCAACGCGTTGGCGATCCGTTGAGAAGGGTGTTCCACCGGCGACATTGTCGATGGACAAAGGGGCACGCAGTATTCGCACGTTTGGTTCGCTGCCGCGCTCTCGTCGTATCCGCTCAAACCACGCTTCGTCGAACCACGACTTTGCGGCCCCACGATCGGTCCAGTAGTAGATGCCCCCAAAATCACCACTTGTCATCTCAATGGTGAAGATCTTGAACGCGAGTCCACGGATGTGTGCATACGTGTCGATGGTGGCTCGCATCTTGCGCCGCACCAGCCAACCAGGTGCAAAGCGAGGAGTGGGGATTCTCACGATCACTACGACAGGTTCGGGTGTTCTGCTCATCTGGTTTCCTTTCGGTTGGCGGTTAGTCAATGTCGTTGGTGAACACGACTTTTGTGAGCGGTTTTGTCATGCCTTCGATGGCATTGCTGAACGGGATGACTTCGTCGATGATCTGTGACGGGTCGAGCACCCCGCTTGACACCAAGTCGAGCACTGGTCCTGCGGTCGCACATGCGTGGACGCGTCCGATCTCGTAGCGGACGCCCTTCAGATACATCGTCTGCAACGGCAGCATCG
>CAZVPL010000213.1:0-2060 GCA_964629075.1 uncultured Bifidobacterium sp.
ACGCGCTTGTGACTCTTTTCCTAAATCCACAACAAATTGGTCCATAGAAACTCGTCCAATAATTGGTGACTTTTTGTTACCAATGAGTACGCCTGCACGATGGTCCGCATTTCTTGGCACTCCATCGGCATAACCCATGGAAATAACTCCCAGTTTTGTATCAACTTTTGTTATAGCTGTGCCGCCGTAACCTACCTGTGAGCCGGCTGGGACATCTTTAACAAGATGAATTCTTGCCCTTAATGAAAGTGCTGGCCTCAATTGGAGTTTGAATGAATCTCCCATTTTTTCTACATCAGGGCTCAATCCATACATCGCTATTCCAAGTCTCACAACATCAAAATGTGAATCAGCATCATTAATGGTTGCAGCTGAATTACTGAGGTGAATAATTTCTGGTTGAACACCTAATGCGCGTGCCTCTTCAATGCTCTCAAGAAATCTATCCCTTTGTTGTCGATTAAAGTTATGTCCTGGTTCATCGGCGCGCGCAAAGTGTGACCAGATTCCGACAATCTTGATCCGACCAGTACGTTGAGCATTTGCTGCAGTCTGCAATAACTCTTTCCATTCAAGAAGCGCTCCACCGCGAGACATTCCAGTATCAACTTCAAGATGAACTCGAGGAACTTTTCTTAAGACATCGCCCGCAGCGAGGACTCTATGAAGATGTTCAACAGAGGGAACGCCAAGATCGATGTTACTCTGCACTGCAGCTTCAAAGTCATCAGTGATTGGGGTTAACCAGGCGAGAATCGGAGCGCTAATTCCACTGTCGCGAAGCGTGAGAGCTGCCTCAAGAAGTGCTACTCCCAGCCAGGTAGCCCCCGCGCTAATGGCCCGCTCTGCGACTGGAATTAATCCATGTCCGTACGCATCCGCTTTCACAACAGCGAGCGCGGGTTTCGCTGACTTTGTCATCAGGTGTTTTACGTTCATCTCAATAGCGCTGAGATCTACCAGCGCTTCCGCACGATTATTGGAAGTCATAGCTCTTCTACGAGGGTTGACGCCGTGATGGGATGAAGCGATCGATTGCCACAACAAGGACAAGAATGGCACCACCTATAAACATTCCACCAAGTAAGTCAGTGAACCAATGCGTGTTTCTCAGCAGTGATGCAGATCCGACCGCAATCGTGAGAAGTGCAACGAGCCAATAAAGTTTCAAGCCTTCCAAAGGCGCCCGGTGGGTATACCGGAAGCTTATGTAGGCAAAGAGTGCCCAGGTCACAAGCGCATTAGAGATATGTCCGCTGGGATAAGCCATCCCATCAGTGAACATGCATACATCAAAGTTTTCACGAGCTTTACACCTTCCAAAAAATATCTTGGCGGATCCTACAAACACATTAAGAAAAACTAATGATAGGAATGAAAGATTGAGTGGACGCCATGACTGAAAGCGACGACTTATCAGTGCAGCTGTAATGAGCAGAATGGATGCGGTCACCCAACGCAATCCAAGATCATCAATTCGAAGAATTAAGAAATTAGTGAAACCTGTGAAACGAGGACGCTCGATTTCTGCAACAACTTTATTGAATCTATAGAGCAATCCTTGATTGATGACATCTAGAGTTACAAGAACAAAACCAAAAGTCAGAACTGCTGCCCAGCGCAGTGCCACATTCATCTCTTGGCGACGATGTTCGTATCGCTGATCTACTACGTCATCGAAGATGTCATCAGATTTGGTACTCATTCCACTGTCACCGATTTAGCCAAATTTCTGGGTTGATCTACATCATTACCGCGCGCCACCGCCATTTCATAGGCAAATACTTGAAGCGGAACAATAGAAAGTAAAGGTTGCAATAACTCCAGAGATTGCGGAATTCGGATTACATGAGGCACATCAAGTTTTGTAGTGGAATCAGCAATAGCAATAACTTTGGCCAACAAAAAAAACGTACAGAAACATCAGATCTGAACGAAATGCCTGTGTTTCTATCCGTCGATTATCATAGACGCAGTTCCATTGTTGATATCATACTTCGCAGTGCGCAACAAAAGCAGCAAAAGGCCAAGCAAGGCGAGGACAAGGACGAGGAGAACGA
>CAZVPL010000214.1:0-2040 GCA_964629075.1 uncultured Bifidobacterium sp.
CAGAACCAGGGGATCGATGCGCTTCGCATCGAGGATGTGTGTGAACGGGTCGGCGTTTCCAAAGGATCTCTCTACTGGCACTTCTCCGATCGCGAGGGGCTGATTCGGGAAGCGCTGCTCGAGCAGCTCTACCGTCTCGGTGACGAGCAGTTGGGTGTTCTTTCTGCAGCGGTCGACACGGCTGCCACTCGCGACGAATACCTCATGCGCCTCGCCGGCGCGTTCGTCGACCCGTTCGACAAAGGACAGGTTGAGGCTCGCTGGCAGCGCCTCGAGATGATCGCCACGACGCGACGCGACCCGAAACTTGCAGCGATCATGGAAGAGATCCAGCAGCGTCACCATCGCTATCTCACCGACCTGATGGAAAAGGCCGCGGCAAAGGGCTTTCTCCGCAACGATGTCGACCCCGCGGCGATCGCCGCGTTGGTGACCGCAATTGGTCTCGGCTCGAACATTCTCGGGCTGCTCGGCGAAGACGGCCCGACGCCCGATGCATGGCAATCGTCGCTGCTTGTCCTCGTTGACATGCTCTTCCCACCCGCCTGAGCCGGTCTCGTCGCATCACTTTTGCCGTGCGGCGGCCCAGTGAACTCTTCTAGAACCTTTCTCCGCTATGCCATACTTCTCGTATGGGGCGGAAGATTCGTACGGTCGGCATACGTAAGTTTGGTCTTCTCCGGATCTTCGCTGCGTTGATGATCTTCGTCGCGGGCGGTGTCGTGCTGACGATTGCCGAACCACCAACCGGTCGCGCGAACGCTGCGACCGTTGGCGCCGGCGCATGCGCGCAAACGGTCGATAACTCGACGGGAGTCACAGTGACGTCTCCCACTTCGAGTACTTGCCAAATCACGTTCGACTATCGAGGAGCCATGACGACATGGACCGTTCCACCAGGCGGCCTGACCAATGTGAGTTTCACGATCAAGGGTGGGGCGGGATCAGACAACGTTGCCTATGACTATGTGAAGGGGCGCGGCGCCAGTTTCAGCGGCACGATTTCTTCGTTGACGGGCGGTGACTCCGTCTATATCTCCGTCGGGAGAAACGGATCCCAATCCACCTCATGGGGTGGCAGCAACGGTGGTGCAGGAAATTCCAACGGTGGATTTTACGGAGGGGGCTCGACCGACGTTCGTGTTGGCGGCACTGCAGCATCGAATCGTGTGTTGGTCGCCGGTGGTGGTGGTGGTGTAAGCGTTAACAACAACGCGATGTACGACGCCGCATCGTCGTCAAGTTCGTCCGGCGGCGGTAGTGGCCACACACCCGCCATTTCAGGACCGCCCTTTGTATACGCGTGCAACTCCAATAGCGGTAACTCCGCGTCGGGTGGTGGCGCTGGCGGCAGCACCGACTGCAATTACGCGGGTGGCGGCGGTGGCGGCTACGCAGGTGGAGGGGGCGGTGGAGGAAATGGTGGTACCGGCGCCGGAACCGCCGGCGGATTCGGCGGTCGTGGCAGCTCGTACATCGATCCCGCATTCGCTGTCGCGTCGCCGGTTTCCACGAACTGGACAATCAGCAGCAACGCCGGCACGAACAATGGGTATGCGCTATACACCAATCCGGGTGGCAGCAACGGATCTCTCGTTCTCACTTACACTTTGGCATCAAGTTCAGTGACAACTCAACCATCGAATGGCCAAGTTGGCGCGACTCTTCCGACGCAGCCGCGGGTGACTCTCGTGCTCGGTGCCGGTGCACCGCCGTCGCCCGTCACTGTCACCGCAGCTCTTGCGGCGTCGCCGTCGGCAACGGGTCTGCAGATTTCCCCCGTTCTTGCTGGAACCTTGACGGCGACGACGAATGGAAGCGGCGTTGCAACATTCACCGATCTGAAGATCAACGGGCCGACGGGCAGTTACACCCTCACGTTCACGGCATCGGGCTATCCAACGGCGACAAGCAACAGCTTCACGTTGACTGTGGGTGCCGCGTCCGCGTTGAAGGTGTCGACCCAGCCAACCGGCGGCACGTCGGGTGGCGTAGTCACCGGTTCGCCCGCGGTGACGGTGGTCGACGCAGGTGGCAACG
>CAZVPL010000215.1:0-2037 GCA_964629075.1 uncultured Bifidobacterium sp.
AAAGCAGTGAATTTTCCCTTCCGCAGCTCCAGCAACTGATTGCGAACTGCGAGAAGGAGGGGTGGACCTTTGTCTACCTGTCTGCAGGAATCGACGCTTACGGCGATGCCGGAGATCTCGGCGTCAACCGCGGCCGGGCCCGTGCCTTCCGCGCGAACAAGGGTGGCGCAGATGCGATGTTCTCGAACCTGTCGTCGAGCATGTTGATGCTCCGTGACAAGAAGCGTCGCGGAATCGACACCAGCGCTGACGCCTTCTTCGACGACAGCAAGGTCGATCGCATCCTCGGCGAGGATGACGAAGACTGACCTGAGTTAAGCCTCGCGATGCGGGAGTCCGAACCGGCGAAGGTGGTCCTCAAGCTCTGTCCAAGGACCATCTTCGCCCCGCGGACGTTGCGCGAGGGTCGAGCCGATCGCATTCGCGAACTTTCGCTCGCTCGGAGTCAACATGTCGCTGTAAGTCGGATCCAAGATGAACGAGGCCTTGTCGGCAGCGAGCAGACCAACGAGGTCGAGAAACTTTTGCAGTTCAGGTATGGCTTCACGGATGGCCTTCGCTCTTTGTTCGGGCCCGGCCCCCGTCGGGAGCTGCGGGTGGAAGGCCACTACGTCGACCGTGTCTTTCCAGAGCTCTGCCTGCAGCGGGTCTTCCACCAAAGTTAAGACGGTCCCCAGTTTTTGTTTCGGGCGAGACTCGGGGAAGGCTGACCGTACCTCGAACATCAACTCGTGGAAGTCCTCGTCTCGGAGGCTGTAACCGACGAAAATCATGTGTCGGGTCAGAAGCATCGCCTGGACCAGCCCCATCAGGGCCCGGCTTTGGCGTGTCATCTGCAGGAAGCTGTCACGGGTGAAGACCATCGACCGTGGTTCGGTGATGGAGCCGTGAAGTTTCAACAGCCAACGCTCGGCGTCAGGTTCGATGTGCGGTGCGACCGCGATGCTTCTGCCTGCTGTCGCGCATGCCTGTTCGAATAAATCATCAACGTTCGTCGTGATGAATTCCGAACACGGGAGCGAGGCGAGAAGTGCATGCTGAAGTGAATACTTCTTTGCCCGCAGTTCCTTGGCGAGCGCGAGGCCGAGTGACTTGCCGTGCCGTTCCAAACGCTCCGAGAGAAGCGCCGCAGTGTCGCGTTCGTCGCTGATTCGGGCGATGTCGGATGCGGTCAGGGGTGGTTTGCAGCTGGCGCCGATCTTTTCCAACAACTCCCGCCATGTTGGCAGACCGGCGCCGGTGCTCACGCCGGCGCCGATGAAGATGCTGGCCCGATTGCGACGCAGTTCTGCAGCGAGGTCAGCCGCAAGTGATTGCAACCGATCGTTCCTGTGAGCGAACCGCCATTCGGGCGCTTCGTGCCACCGGTTGGTCGACCGATACCACTGGGCTGCCGCTTCGGCAGTTTCGCCCCACGTCACAAGGACTACGTCGGCGTCAACCTCGTCGCGGGCGAGCATCGTTTGCACCTCGTCCATCACCTTCGGCAGTCCTTCGCCTTTACGAAATTTTCCTCCACCCTTCCCGCTGCCCAACTGATTGATGGCCAGCAAGGGTCGACGGCCTTCCGCATCGGCAGCGCGTCGGCATTGGGCGGCAGCACCACGTACGAACTGCTGTGCGGCCTCGACGAATCCCGCGGTGCCCTGCCCGCCGACCTTTCCCAGCCAGACGTCGCTGCCTGCAATTCGTCGGTAGCGCCTTGCGTATTCGCCGGGCGACCAACGCGGCTCCTCCAGTCGCGCTGCACCACGAAGCCCGATCGCGCGGGCCCAAATGTCGGTGATCGAGAACGAACTATCGGTTGGCAAGAGCCATGCATCGCAGGCGATTTTCGTCAAGTCGCCGTCGACGACGAAAAAATGACCACTCATTTTTTCGTCAGCCCGAGTTGTTCGCCGAGTGCCGGCGAACCGACAACTGCGAGGAACGCCATGGCGCGGCTCGTTCCGATATATGTAGTCGCCTCGTCAGGATGTTCATCAAGATTGACGACGATGACCGCTTCGCGTTCCAGTCCTTTCGTCGCGTGAATCG
>CAZVPL010000216.1:0-2004 GCA_964629075.1 uncultured Bifidobacterium sp.
GAGATCGGCGTGCGCCACACCTCGGGTGAAGTTTGTGTCAACACCGTGCCGTTGTGGGCCACCGTTGTGTCGACCACGTAGGGCTTCATCATCTTGCCGTCGTTTGCAACCGTGGCCGCCACCATTGCCATGTGCAGTGGCACCATCTGCACCCCGCCCTGGCCGAATCCGTGAATCGCCAGCAGCGCCAGAGAGTCTTCGAATGATTTTGCATCGCCATCGAACGTGGATGTCGCCGCACCCGGCAGGTCGATGGGAACCTTCGACTCCAAGCCCCACGACCGCACACCTTCCACCAGTCGTTCGGGGCCGACATCAACCGACATGCGTGCAAAGGGAATGTTGCAGCTGCGACGGAACACCTCGGCCAGATCCCCGCCACACACTTTCTTGCCGTAGTTCTGAATCGGGTTGTTCGTGTTCGGTGGTACCCACGCCGATTCATCGGGCCATACCGACGCCCGTGACACCACACCATCGGTCAACGCCGTGGCCGTCGTCAACACCTTGAACGTCGACCCGGGCATGTAACGCTCTTGGTACGCATTCGCCAACAACGGCTTTCCCGGCGTTTCGTCGAGGGCCGTCAGTGCGGCACCCGCAGCCTCGACGTCGTGCACCGCCACGGCATTCGGGTCGAACGTCGGATTCGAATACATCGCCAACACCGCACCCGTGCGCACGTCGAGCACCACCACCGAGCCCTCGCGTCCTTCGAGAGCACGCTTGGCAAGGTTCTGGAGATCGCCGCGCAGGGTCAGCACCACCGAACCCGTTTGATCTTCGCCGGAGAAGGTCTCACCGACGGCCAACACCTGTTGCTTGGGGGTGTCCCCGCGCAACACGTCGCTGTAGAGGTGTTCCACCTGCGTCGAGCCGTACGCGTACGTGTAGTAGCCCGAAACATTCGCAAAGAGTTCCTTGGTCGGGTACTCGCGCTGATAGCGGTAGTCATCCTGGGTTTCCACAGGCAGCTCAACGGTTTGGGCGATCACCACTCCATCTGCCGTCACGATCGGCCCGCGCGGTGCATCGAAGGTACGCACACTCTCGCGGTTGTTGCGAACATCGGCACGCAGCGCGTCGCGTTTGCTCACCTGCACGATGTTCAACTGCACGAACAAGACCACGTAACACAGCAGCAAACCAATCGCCAAACGCCGAATCACCCGATTCATTTCTCGACCCTGTTCATTGGCGAGCTCATTGCTCGACCTCGTGCAGTCGACGTGCCGAAGAATGAGAGATGGAAATCAACAGTGCCAACAGGATGTAGTTCGACACCAGCGAACTACCGCCGTAACTCATGAACGGAAGGGTGACTCCGGTCAAGGGAAGCACCCTCAACACACCCGCCAAGATGATGAAGGCCTGCACGCCGGCGATCACCGTCAGGCCCACGGCCAACAACTTCTCGAACGCGTTGTCGGTACGCACCGCGGTACGCAGTCCGCTACCCACCAACAGAACGAAGGCCACCAACACTGCCGTTGCTCCGAACAAGCCAAGCTCTTCGCCGATCGCCGCGTAGATGAAGTCGGTGCGCACCGCGGGAATGCGACCCGGATCGCCCAAGCCGAGCCCCGTGCCCGACAAGCCACCCTCGGCAAAGGCGAACATCGACTGCACGATTTGATAGCCCTTGCCGTTGTAGTGACTCCACGGGTCGATCCAAATCGTGAACCTGTCGCGAACGTGGTCAAACAATTGGTACGCCACGGTTGCCCCCACGACGAACAACGCTCCGCCGAAGACCACGTAACCCGTTCGCTCGGTGGCCACCCACAGCATCAGGGCAAAGAGCGCAAAAAACAAAAGCGACGACCCCAGGTCGCGCTCCGCCACCATCACCACCACTGAGACGGCCCACGCCAACAACACGGGAAGGAAGGCCCGCGCATCGGGCAAGGCAAAACGTCCGACACGGTGTGCACCTGCACGAATCAGCTCGCGCTGCTCTGACAGGTAACCGGCGAAGAAGATGGCGAGGCACACCTTTGCAAA
>CAZVPL010000217.1:0-2001 GCA_964629075.1 uncultured Bifidobacterium sp.
GGTCAAGGTGACACTGCAGTTCAGGAGACGCGAAATGGCGCACCCGGAACTCGGTTCGAAGATCCTCGATGCCGTTCTCGAGCAGTTGGGAGAGGCCGTCAAGGTCGAAACCCAGGCCCGTCTCGAAGGGCGCAACATGACGATGGTTCTTGCGCCCGAAAAGAAAGCCGTGAAGAAGCCCGAAAAGAACGCAGACAAGCCGTCCGCGCCCGGTGACGAAGCACAGATCGCCAGTGAGTCAGGAGAATCACATGCCGAAAATGAAGACAAGTAAGACAGCAGCCAAGCGTTTCAAGAAGACGGGCTCGGGCAAGTTGCGCCGCCAGCAGGCCAACCGCCAGCACCTCTTCGAAAAGAAGCCGTCCACCCGCACCCGTCGCCTCGACGGCACCGTCGACGTGCACAAGGGCGACGAAAAGAAGATCAAGCGCCTCCTCGCCGAGCGCTGATCAGGTTCTGTTGGAAAATTCGAAAAGGTAGGTAGATGAAATGGCACGTGTAAAGCGCGCAGTCAACGCTCGCAAGAGCCGCAAGCAGGTTCTCGAACGCGCGAAGGGTTACTACGGCAACAAGAGCCGTTCGGCCCGCGCCGCGAACGAGCAGGTGATGAAGTCGGGGCAGTACGCATTCCGCGACCGCCGCGCGAAGAAGGGTGAGTTCCGTCGTCTGTGGATCCAGCGCATCAACGCCGGGTGCCGCATCCACGACATCAGCTACAGCCGCTTCATCGCGGGTCTGAATGCAGCAGGCATCGAAGTCGACCGAAAGATCCTCGCTGATCTCGCCGTTCACGACATCGACGCCTTCGGTCGTCTGGTCGCCCAGGCAAAGGGAGCGCTGGGCTGAACCAGCCAACCATCGGGTTCACGAGCACCCCGGTCCGCCGACTGCGCGAGCTTCTCTCCGAGAAGAAGGCGCGGCGCGCGGCGGGGTGCTTCGTTGTTGAAGGGGAGGTTCTCGTACGCGCCGCCCTCGATGCCGGGCTGACGGTCGTCGAAGAGTTCGTTCTCGAGGGCGAGACCCCGATTTCGAATGCGGTGCTCCACCGTCTCGATGAAACGACACTCGAACGTGTTGCATCGACGGTGTCACCCCAACCACACATTGCCGTCGTTGCTCTGCCCGCCGCAGTCGGTCTCGCCACCATTGGTGACGGTTGGATCCTCGTTGCCGATCGGGTTCAAGACCCGGGGAATCTGGGCACGATGATCCGCAGTGCGGTGGCCGCAGGTGCGGCTGCAGTGGTGGTCACGTCCGGCACCGTCGATCCCTATTCACCGAAGGTTGTCCGGGCATCGGCCGGCGCGCTGTTCTCTGGACCGTGCGTCGAAGTCGGGTCGCTGGGTGATCTCGTAGGTATCTCACTCGTCGGAACCTCTTCGCATTCGAAGTCCGGTGCGGTCGCCTACGACCGTTACGACTTCACCGGTCGGGTCGCGCTCGTCATGGGTAACGAGGCTGCCGGTCTCGACGATGATGCACCCATCGATGCGTGGGTCACCATTCCGCACGTCGGTCCGGTGGAAAGCCTGAACGTCGCCATGGCGAGCACGGTGTTGTCCTTCGAGATCGCCCGACAGCGAAAACACCGCCCGTCGGCAGGGTCCGAGCACTAGCGTTGGGTCGCCATGCGTAACGACATTTCCTCTGCAGTCGACGCTGCGCTCGCCGAGATTGCGGGTGCCTCCTCGTCGTCCGCGTTGGCCGCTCTGACAGGTGGTTTGGTCGGAAAGAAGTCCCCGCTCGGGCAGCTGAAATCAAAACTCGGTTCGATCGCCGACATCGACGAGCGCAAGGCACTCGGTCAGGCGCTGAACGAGGCGCTGCTCGTGGTCGAAGCCTCCATTGCGACCAAGCGCGCCGACTGCGAAGCCGGCGAGATGGAAGCACAGATGGCCGCCGAAGGAATCGACTTGACCGAGCGAATCCTGCCGTCTCGACGGGGTCGCACGCACCTCGTCACGCAGGCCACACAGAGGCTCGAAGACGTGTTCATCGGTC
>CAZVPL010000218.1:0-1998 GCA_964629075.1 uncultured Bifidobacterium sp.
GACGTACCGTTCGTCAAACCGGTCACCACACATGACGTCGCGGGAACCGTCACCGTGCAGGTCCGACCACCCGAAGACGCTGTCACCGTGTAGCTCGCCGGTGTGCCACCGGTCGACGGCGCCACAATCGTCACTGTCACCTGACCATCACCCGCAACGGCCCGTGGCCTCCCTGGTTGGCCGGGCGCCGACAAGGTCGGCGTCACTGCAGCCGAGGCCGCCGAAGCCGTCGACGTTCCCGCCGTATTCGTCGCAGTCGACGTGAACGTGTACGACGTACCGTTCGTCAAACCAGTCACCTCGCACGACGTCGCGGGCTCCGTCACCGTGCATGTCCGACTATCAGGCGACGAAGTCACCAAGTATGAAGTAGGCCCACCACCGGACGTCGGTTCCGCGACCGTCACCGTCGCTCGACCATCACCCGCAACACCCGTCGGAGTGCCCGGAACGCCTGGCGTCAGGACCGTTCCAACAGCACCGAGCGTGGAGACACGTGTAGGGAAACCTTTGTCGATGTTCGATCCATCACCTAATTGCCTCTCACTGTTCTGACCCCAACACCACATCGCGTTAGCAGCCGAAACGACACACGTGTGACCGTTTCCAGCGCTGATTGCAGTCGCTCGGGTGGGGGGACTCAACACCGATACAGGACTGCTTCGGGTCGCCTGAGTGTCGCTGCCGTTGCCAAGACGACCGCCATTTTGTCCCCAACACTTGCTCGAGCCATTCGACAAAAGCGCGCACGAATGACTGGTGCCCAAGCTAATCGCCGTCGCAGTTACAGGCGCGGTGGTCAGGCCGGTCACCGTCACCGGCGTGGGGCTGTTCGCAGTTCCGCCGTCACCGAGCTGGCCGGTGAAGTTATATCCCCAGCACATCACTGAACCATCAGACAACAACGCACATGAATGATTGCCACCCGCGCTTATCGCCGTCGCAGTAGTGGTCAAACCTGTCACCGCCACCGGCGTGGGGCTGTTCACAGTTCCGCCGTTACCGAGTTGACCTCTGGTACCCAACCCCCAGCACTTCACGGAGCCATCTGACAACAAGGCACAGGTGTGGCTGCCACCCGCGCTAATCGCCGTCGCAGTAACCGGCGCAGTGGCCAGGCCGGTCACCATAACCGGCGTGCTGCTGTCCGCGCTTGCGCCGTCGCCGAGTTGGCCATTGCTGCCTTCCCCCCAACACATCACCGAACCGTTGGACAACAACGCACAGGCATGGAGGTCGGCTGCGCTAATCGCGGTCGCAGTGGTCAGGCCGGTCACCGCAACCGGCGTGCTGCTGTCCGCAGTTGCGCCGTTGCCGAGTTGGCCATTGCTGCCTTCCCCCCAGCATCTTGCCGAAGAGTCCGAAAAGACCGAACACGCGAAGTCCCAACCCAGACTGATCCCGGTTGCAGGCGTCGTCGCCGGGTCCGCCAACCCCGTTACAGAAACCAGCGTGGTTCGAATCGAAGTTGTGCCGTCACCCAACTGGCCTTTGTTGTTCGCCCCCCAACACTTGATCGAGCCAACCGACTCAATGGCGCAGGTGAAAAAGCCGCCGCTCGAGATCGATGCTTGGTTCAATGCGTTCGGGGAGGCGACGGCGGTTTCGTTCCGGTCGGCAGACGCAGGCGCTGCGACCACGGTGACACCCATGAAGCTGAGTGCGAGAAGGTTGACAAGGAGTTGCCGTCGACGCATCAGTTCTCCACGGATCCATGCACGATGACTCAGGTTGATGGACCTTGAAACGGCCCAAAGACGGTCTTCTCGGCGCTTGAACAAAGTGATTCTCCAGACCTGAAGTCGTGAAATAAAGTTCTTCTGGAACTTTAGACCAAAACATAAGGTACTTGAAGTTTTTCAGTGGACTTGGATCACCTGTGTGCCGGAGCTGCTTGGCACCAAGGATCAGCGCATGATGATGGGCTCTGCCCGAAATCTTCCGCGCACGCGGTGCACGTGAAAAGTCGAAACGTTGGTCGGGCTGGCGGGATTTGAA
>CAZVPL010000219.1:0-1984 GCA_964629075.1 uncultured Bifidobacterium sp.
ACCTTCTTGACCCGCTCGATGTACTCAGGGTCCGAATGGAGATACAGCGTTTGCGTGATCGACGGGTTGGCGTGTCCCATCATCCGCGAGATGTCCTCGAGGGGAATCTTCCCCTCGCGCCGCCACTTCGAACCGCGGTAGTGCCGCAGCGAGTGCAGACCCATACCGACCGGGTACCCCGATGCCTTACGCAACTTGCTCATCGTCGTGGACCAATTGCTATTTGAGACCGGCGTGCCGTTCATCGTGTCGGTGAGGAATCCCTTGTTTGAACGCGACTCGACCCACGCCTTCAACTTCGGTATCGAGTCCTCGGGAATGACTACACGCCGGTTGCCGGCCCGGGTCTTCGTCAGCTTCTCGCCGACCTTGTCGCGCGACGAGAACACCGAGACAGTCCGGTCCTCCCAGTCGAAACTCGACTTCTGTAGCGCGCGGATCTCCGACCAGCGGAGCGCACACAACTGCGCCATCTCGACGACGAACCAGGCACGGCCGCCATCGAACTCCCACCTCTCCTCTGCTGCGGAGAGAAGGTCATCGACCTGGGACTCGAGCGGGATCTTCTTCAGGTCGATGGGGGCCAGCTGAACATTCATGTCAACGTTGCGCGACTTCGGCATAGGGAGGCTGAAGGTCGGCTCCTGGCCGGCTGCCCAGACACCGTGCTTCACTCCGTAGCGACCGATGTAGCCCATGATCTTGCGAGCCTTAGAGACCGTGTGCTTGGAGTAGCCGGCCTCAAAGATGTCGTTGAGGACGCCAGCGCAGTCTTCGGCAGTGGTAAGGCGGGCCTTCTTCGAGCCGAGCCTGGTGATGATGTGAATACGGAGGATCGAGCGCAGATTCTCGTACCCCTTCTCGCTCCAGTTGCGGAAGTGCTCCGGGCGCATCGCGGCATCAGCAAGGCCACCGAAGGTTCCCTCCGGGGAGCCCAGGCCCCCCGAGGCCAGGCGGGTCTCGACGGCGCGTGCGAAGTTGCACGCCTCCGTCCAGTCGCCCTTGGAGCGCTCGATCGTCTTCTTGTTCTCGGTCCAACGGATGCGCACCCAGGTGCCGCGCTCCGAGACGGAGACCGTTCCAAACTTCGTCTGGCGGTTCTTCCTCTTAGCCATAGTTGTTCCTTTCAAATCAGGCCGCGACGTTCTGGCCGCGGTTTTGGGGACCCCGCGCCTTGCCTTGGAGCAAGTCCGGGGAGATGTACATGAAGTCGCTGTTGACCGCCTTGGATCTCGAGACCCATCGGTCCAGCTCGTCGCTGTTGATGCGGGGGCTCTTGGGCCCGATGTAGACGATTGTTGGGAAGGACGGATCGGACTGCGCCTTGCGCCAGACCGTGGTCCTATGCCACCCGAGTCGTTTCGCCGTTTCGGCAATGGTGATTAACATCGCCACTTCATGGTGACGGCGACGCTTCCCACGGCAATACCTGCCGATTCTGGGAGAGATTCTGGGAGTGAGAGTTGAAAACCCCTGTAAGCACTGGGCTTTCAGGGGGTAGGTATCTTGCCTTCCAAGCTGGCTATGCGGGTTCGATTCCCGTCACCCGCTCCATGAATCTTCATCTGGTTGTGCGTTGAAAAAATGACGATTGCTCTCGTTCGACCCACCAGCTCGCGCCTAGCCGAGGGCCTGCTTACCCACGTCGAGCGCCAACCGGTCGACATCGATCTCGCCCGCCGGCAATGGGACACCTACGTTGAAGCCCTCAAGGGTGTCGGTTGGCAGGTGCGCGAGGTACCAGCGCTCGAATCCTGTGCCGACAGCGTGTTCATCGAGGACACGGTCGTCATGTACCGCGATGTCGCCGTCATCACTCGGCCCGGCAACGATGCCCGTAAGCCAGAGATCGATGCCGTCGAACCAGTGGTCGCTTCTCTTGGCTGTCGCATCGAGCGGATCGTCGAGCCTGGCACCCTCGATGGAGGCGATGTGCTCAAGGTCCACGACACCGTCTATGTCGGCCTCGGCGGTCGCACCAATC
>CAZVPL010000220.1:0-1976 GCA_964629075.1 uncultured Bifidobacterium sp.
GCATCGACGTTCCCCTTGGTGACCAAGAGATCGATGAGACCGTCGTTGTTCACGTCATCGAATTCGGGGTGCCACGCGGTCGACGGCAAAATCTCGTCGCCGAGGTAGGGCCGCTGTGCAATGACACCTCGTTCGAGTGCGATGTCGCGGTACGCCGGGCCGGTGGAGGCGGTGTCGAGTGTTTGCAGCTTGTTGTCGGCCTGACTCGTCAGGTACACCTCGGGTTTTCCGTCACCGGTGACGTCGTGGCTGGCGATGCCCATGCCCCAGATGACGAGGTCGCGCCACCCGTCGGCTTCGGTGTACTCGCGCGGCTCTTCACCCGGCCGAATGCGCCACAGTTGTTCGCGCGCATTGCGGTCGTAGTTGCGATCATTGCTGACCCGCAGGTCGACCCCGCCGTCACGGTTCCAGTCGGAGAACAACATCGACAGCGTGCAGTGACCGGGAAGGTCGACCGGTGCCGAGTACCCGTTGCCGTTGGGCCGCACGAGGGAACTCGCATCGCAGTCATAAGTGTCGGGAATCAGATAGTTGCCAAAAGCCAACGTCGGAAGTTCGGCATTCGATTCCCACGTTGCCGAGAATGCCGTTGTCCACGCTTTCCCCGCGTCGATACCGAGGTCCTTCGTTGTATCGGCGAATCCGCAATTCCCGAGCCCGCGCAGAACGGCGTTGCCGCCGCGTCGCAGAACCACGAGGTCGGTGGCCTCGTCGTTGTCGATGTCGAGCGGATAGGCGCCGGTGACGAATTCCAGGTCGGTGACCGGCGACGCCTTGGCTTCGAACGACAGAGCCCCTCCCGTCGCGCTGCGGTTGACGTACAGCTTCGACTCGTTCGCACCGCCGGCGAAGAACAACTCCGGTCGACCGTCGTCGTTGCAGTCGAAGGTTGCGACGCCGCCACCGACAAAGAACTCGAACTCCCCGTCGTAGACGTGGTCGATGCCCGCGGCGGCTGTCTCGTCGACGAGTTTCGGGACGGCGGATCCGCTGTTTCCTTCCCCCGAACGAAGTGCAACGAAGCCGATACCCACGACTGCGAGCACGGGCAGGGTGAACAACCAGCGCCGTGTCATCGGCGCGTCACTTGGTGTCGGGAACCGGAAGTTCGGCCACGGTGAGCCAACGCGCACCGGTTGCGCGGCGCATCGCCCACATGGTTTCGAACGGGGCGGAGGTGCGGCTGACAACGTCGCCGGTGGCATCGCGGGTTTCGGTGGTCACGGTTCCGCGCGAGACCATGCCCAGGCTGAGACCGTCTTGGCGACCGAAGGGCACGAGCAACTTCACGTTGACCTCGTCGATGTCATACGAGTCGGTGACGATGCGCCCGTTGGCTTCGGCGTCGCGCAGGCGTTCGCGCATCGCGTCGAGACGATCGCCGTGGTTGACCGCCTCGAGCAGCTTGGCATCGCGGTCGACCACGGCCTGCGACTCGAGAGCAAGGTTTTCTGCCAGCGTGAGCACGATTGCCCGCGCGCCGTCAACATCGATTTCGTGGTTCCAGTTGATGACTTCGTCGTCGACCGAAATCGCCGGGAAGGTAGCCGGGTCGATGGCGGTTGCCAGACGGCCCATCAGGTCTTCGGGTTCGCCGGCCAAAAGGCCCTGCGCCGAGCGTCCGCCGATCGACAGGCCCGCGACAACCAGGAGTCCGGCCATCGCGAGTGTGGTTCCCCTTCGAGCACGCACCGCGACGGGGGCCTCGCCATTCGGCCCGTTCAGCAGGCGGCGAACGAATGCGCCGAGGTTGTCGTCGTCGGAGCCGGGTGCGGAGAGGAACCGTTCGACCAGTGGCCGCACCGCCGTCATGATGGTGAGTCCGGCAAGCAGTGCCACCTTGGCGCCGAACTCGGTCTGTTGCGGTGCCATCAAGAGAACGCACACCACGCCGACCAATGCGCCGAACAGGGACCGACCGACGCGACTGCGCGGCACGGTTCTCGGGTCGGTGATCATGAAGTAGGTGAAGA
>CAZVPL010000221.1:0-1960 GCA_964629075.1 uncultured Bifidobacterium sp.
GCCCTCGACTTCGCGGGTGGTGCAGTGGTGCACATCAACGCAGGCGCCGCGGCACTCGCGGTTGTTCTGGTCCTGGGCAAGCGCCGCGGCTGGCAACGCGAGGCGATGCCTCCCCACAACCTCCCGTTCACCGTTCTCGGTACGGGCATCTTGTGGTTCGGCTGGTTCGGCTTCAATGCGGGTTCGGCGCTCGGCGCGAATGGTCTCGCAGCGCAGGCGCTCATCAACACCCAACTCGCGGCCGCGTCGGCGATGCTCGCGTGGCTCGTCGTCGAGAAGTTGCGTGCAGGTCACGCGACGACTCTTGGCGCCGCGTCGGGTGCGGTTGCAGGTCTCGTCGCGATCACTCCGTGCGCGGGCTTCGTCGGTGGCATGGCCCCGATCGTCATCGGTCTCGTGGCCGGCGTGGTGTGCTACTTCGCTCTCGCCTTGAAGACGAAGTTCGGCTTCGACGACAGCCTCGACGTCATCGCAGTTCACCTTGTCGGCGGCCTCGTCGGCGCACTTCTTCTCGGCCTCTTTGCCGACAAGACCGTGAACGGCCTCGGCGCCGACGGTTGGTTCTTCGGCGGTGGCGCCGACCTCCTCGGCAAGCAGGTACTCGCAAGCGCAGCGACGCTCGTCTTCTCGTTCGTCGTCACGTACATCATCGCGGTCGTCATCAACAAGACGATCGGCCTTCGCGTCTCGAACGAGGATGAACTCGTCGGACTCGACCAGAGCCAGCACGCAGAAACCGCCTATCAGGCCTGACCCCCACACGAATAGGATCATCACATGAAGCTCATCACTGCGGTTGTGAAGCCGTTCAAACTCGACGATGTGAAGGACGCCCTGAAGGCAGCCGGCGCACAGGGAATCACGGTCTCCGAAGTCCGCGGCTTCGGCCGCCAGGGCGGCCACACAGAGACCTACCGTGGAGCCGAATACAACATCGAGTTCGTCCCGAAGGTTCGCATCGAGCTCGTCGTCGACGACTCGGTCGTCGAGCGTGCCGTCGAGGCAATTCGCTCGGCGGCAAGCACGGGAAAGATCGGCGACGGAAAGATCTGGGTCACCAACGTCGAGAGGATCATCAGAATCCGAACCGGCGAAACGGGTCCCGACGCACTCTGAGGCTCGATCGGCGGCCGTGGGGGCCGTGTCAGTAGAGTCGGTCCCATGACCATGACTGACACGGCTCCCCCTGCCGCAACGCGCTGGACAGCCCAGTGGCGCGAGCTCTACAACGAAGTCATCAACACGGGGCTCTGCACCGGATGCGCAGGGTGTGTCGTCACGTGTCCCCACGACGTGATCGGATACGAACACGTCGAGGGCAAGTACAAACCGTTCCACCTCGAAGAAGAACTCGGTCTCGACAACTGCGTCCACGGTTTCGGTGAGGGCGGCGGCTGCACGACCTGCACCCGTGCCTGCCCCCGCTTCCGCCAGTGGGAGCCGGAAGCCGACAAACACCTCTTCGGACGCGTCCGCAACCCCGACGAGATGGCCGGAGTCTGGCGCCAGCTTCTCCTCACCCGCGCAAGCGACACCGTGCAGCACGAAAAGGGTCAGGACGGTGGCTTTGTCACGGCGATGCTCGCGTGGCTCCTCGACAACGACTACATCGAGGGCGCCCTCGTCAGCGGCGTCGAAGACGACGATGCATGGAAGGCCAAGCCCCAGTTGGTGCGCACCAAGGACGAGGTCCTCGCCACCGCGGGAAGCCGCTACACGTACTGCGCCAATCCGCTCGCGCTGCGCGATGCCAAAGAGGCCGGCCTGTCGCGCCTTGCTCTCGTCGGCATGGGTTGCCAAACCTCGTCGCCGCCCGTCATGTGGGATCGCAAGGCGGGCAAGGTCAGCAAGCCGTTCCTCTTCAACATCGGCTTGCTGTGTTCGAAGACATTCGACGATGCCATCTTCCCCGAACTCTTCGAGGCAAAGTACGGCCTGAAGAAGCAGGACATGGTGAAGA
>CAZVPL010000222.1:0-1435 GCA_964629075.1 uncultured Bifidobacterium sp.
TCGTCGTGCCGTATGCCTTCGCGTGTTGGCACTTTTACACGGCGACAAAGCCGTATGCGAATGACTCGGCCTGGGGCCGATGGTTCCTTGCGTTCATGATTGCCGGTCTCGTTGCCTGGGCCTACCGCGTGGTGTGGCGCGATGTGGTGCGCCGCGGCCGGATTCATCGCGTGCGCACCGTCGAATCGTCGGGAGACACGTTGACTCTCGAGCTCGAGCCTCTCGGCCGGCCGTTGCACTACGAAGTTGGACAGTTCGCATTCCTCAAATTCTCTATGCGTGGTCTGGCCGAGCCGCATCCGTTCACGATTGCATCGTCACCCGATGAACCGGTGCTGCGATTCATGATTCGCAATCTCGGAGACTGGACCGAAAGGCTCGGCGACAAGGTTCGTCCCGGCATGCGTGTCGTGGTCGAGGGCCCTTATGGACGACTGCATCCGCTGCCGTCTCGGCCCGTAGACAACGTCGTATGGGTTGCCGGCGGCGTGGGCATCACCCCGTTCGTTGGCGCCGCGACTTCACGTGATCGCGCTGACGGGCCGACGCCGCACCTGTTCTATTGCGTGAAGTCGCGCGACGATGCCCCCGGGTTGGCGGCACTGGAAACCGCCGAGCACGAGGGTCGCATCATCCTGCATCTCCACGCGTCGAACGACGGAAGCCGACTCCGAGCCGACGACCTTGTTCGTACCTTCGGTTCGGGCGGTCTACGCGGCGCACACGTGGTCATGTGCGGGCCGACCTCGTTGGTCAAGTCGATGCGCGGCGTTATCCGAGAATTGGGCGCGCGTCACATTCACGTTGAGGGCTTCGACATTCGAAGCGGCCTCGGCCCCGACTTGTCGCGTGACATCGACAAGTTGTTGCGGCGCTGAGCCCGACTCAGTTGTCGACGAAGAAACCGCGCAGCGCCGAGGCCATGTGCCCGCGAATAGGTGCACCCGACGGCAACATGTCGACCATGGTGATCGAGGTGTGGATGTGGCCACGTGCCTGCATGCGCTTGACCTGTACACCAGCATCAGCAAGTGCACGCGCATACGCATTGCCCTCGTCGCGCAGTGGGTCGAACTGTGCGGTCACGATCATCGCCGGTGGAAGTCCGGCGAGACTTTGCGCGAGCAATGGAGATGCCGTGGGCTTCTTGCGATCGGCGGCATCGGCATAGTGACCCCAGAACCATTCCATCAATGCCTTGGTGAGGATGTAACCCTCGCCGTTCTCGTGGTGCGACGCCGACTGCTGCGAACCATCGGTGACGGGTGTCAGCAACAGCTGGCCATCGATCGTCGGGCCATTGTTGTCGCGTGCAATCTGTGCGACGACTGCCGCAAGGTTCGCACCGGCGCTCCAACCAGCGACGGCCAGCTTGCCGGGCTTCCCTCCGAGTTTCTCGGCGTTTGCCGCCACCCACTTGAGCGCATCCCACGCG
>CAZVPL010000222.1:1445-1852 GCA_964629075.1 uncultured Bifidobacterium sp.
TAGTAGACGACGACCGGATGCGGGCCGGGTGTGGCTGGCCGGTAGAGGCGGTACTCGAGATCGCCTGCGGGGCCGGGGAACGTTCCGTCGACCATCTCGCCAACCTCGGGTCCGGGAGCACGCATGGCCGATGATGCATCCATGAAGCCGCGAGCTTCGACGGGTGACATCGACTCAACGGGCGGCAGGCCGAGCTGGGCCATGACGTCCAGAACCATTTCAACGTCCGGCTGCATCAGGCGCACCGGACCTTCGTTCAACTGATGCTTGTCGTCGCCGGTGAGTTCGAAGCCAAGAAATCCCTTCTGCAGCGCTTCGGTGCATATCCGTCGGTAGCGACCGACGCCACCGATGTATGGGAACAAGACCCGCGGCTTGCCCGGAACGTTGGCGCCCATGTACCACGA
>CAZVPL010000223.1:0-1851 GCA_964629075.1 uncultured Bifidobacterium sp.
AGGAGCGGTTCAACAGTCTCCAGGATCTCTTCCACTTTATTAGGGAGCGCCAATACTTCTTCACGAATAAGAACGATGTCGCTAGCACTCAGCGTCTTCTTTTCTTGTGCAAGGTAGAGACCTACGACATGAAGCGCAACAATCTGAGTGAGGAGTGCTTTAGTGGAAGCCACCGCGATTTCTGGACCTGCATGGGTATAGAGGACTCCATCAGATTCCCGAGGAATAGTGGAACCGATGGTGTTACAGATGGAGAGAGTCTGAGCGCCGAGTTCTTTGGCATGACGAAGCGCCATCAATGTATCCATCGTCTCTCCTGATTGAGAGATTGTTATAACGAGTGTGTTCTTGGATAGGACTGGCTTGCGATAGCGAAATTCTGAGGCGAGTTCGACATCGACAGGAATCTTCGCCCACTCTTCTAACGCATATTTTCCGATAAGTCCGGCGTGATAGGCCGTTCCACAGGCAAGAATCAATATGCGGTCGATATCCAAAGAAAGATTTTCAATCTCTTTACACTCAATTTTTCCATCTGCGCCAAATCGCCCTAAGAGGGTGTCAGAGATTGCTTTGGGTTGTTCAAAAATTTCTTTCAACATGAAGTGAGTAAATCCGCCGCGCTCGGCTGCTTTAGCATCCCATGTAATTTCGTAGGCCTTCGGAGTTATTGCTCCACCCTCTAAATCGGTCACGCTAACGCCCTGTGGCGTGACATCTACAACTTGATCTTGGCCTAACTCCAGAGCTTTCTTCGTATGAGAGATGAATGCTGAGACATCCGAGGCTAAGAAGTTCTCACCATCGCCGACGCCTACAACCAGAGGGGAGTTTCGTCTCGCACCAACAATATGCTCGGGTGAATCAGAATGAATCGCAAGAAGAGTGAATGAACCGCGAAGTTGTTTACATACAGAGCGCATTGCTGCTGCGAGGTCCTGGTTCTTTCTAAATTCGTCACTAAGTAAGTGCGCTACAGATTCGGTATCAGTTTCCGAGGTGAATGTGTGGCCTCGTCTTTCTAGATCTTCCTTAAGCTCAACATAATTCTCGATAATGCCATTATGGATTACCGCAAGTTTTCCATCATTGGAGATATGTGGATGGGCATTAGAGTCGGTAGGTCCCCCATGCGTAGCCCAGCGAGTATGGCCAATTCCACTCGTTGCCTTGTCATATGTTGATGTCAGTGAGCTTTCTAGATTATTGAGTTTGCCAGCTTTCTTTGCCACAACAAGTGGTGCGTTCTTTTCGGTAGCAAGAGCCACCCCTGCAGAGTCATAACCGCGATATTCCAGACGGCGTAAGCCCTCAATGACGCGCGATAGTGCTGGGTTCGGACCTGTGTAGCCGACAATCCCGCACATTCGTGAGCTCCTTTAGATAAGGATGGTTAAAGCGAGAGTTCGGATTTTACTAGTGAAGCCAGCGACTCAGCGAATTGCTGGGCATCGGTGCGATTCTCAGCCTCAATCATCACTCTAATCAATGGCTCAGTGCCCGATGCACGCAACAACACTCGTCCTGTTAAACCTAACTGGCTTTCAATCTTCTTTACTGATTCTTGAATTCTCTGGTTATGTGCCAATTTCTCTTTGGCAACACCAGAAACGTTAATCAAGACTTGGGGATAGCGCTTCATAAAGGAAGCGAGCTCCTTCAAACTCTTCTTTGATTGTGCCACGTGAGAAATAAGGTGGAGCGCAGTCAAAAGCCCATCACCAGTATTTCCATACTTGCTCATAATGACGTGTCCCGATTGCTCACCGCCGAGCGTGTGACCCTCTGCTGTCATCTTCTCAAGTACATAACGGTCGCCGACTGGGGTTGCTATAAAGCCAATTCCTCGAG
>CAZVPL010000224.1:0-1811 GCA_964629075.1 uncultured Bifidobacterium sp.
AACTCTCCCGTTGGTCAAAATAACCTCACGAAAAACTTTCATTTCACTCTCTAGTTGCGAGCGAGGCATCAGCACTTTTCTTCATTGCAGTTTGTATTTCGCTCTCTGGTCGTTAGGTACAAGATGTAGATACTTTTCTGGATTTCTACTGATTGTCTTGGCGACAAAAGGACAGAGCGGCGCAACGTTGAAACCATTTGATAACGCATCGTCTAAGGCGAAAGTAACGAGAGCACCACCAACGCCCTTACCGCCGAACTTCGGATCAACTTCAGTGTGGGGGAAGACAATTGTGTCGCCTCTAACTTTAAATTCCGCAAAGCCTGCCAATTCGCCGTCAACAAGGACATCAAATCGTGAAAGCTCATTATTTTTAAGGACTTTAATCTGCACAAAAAGACCTTATCACAGGTTGTTGAAAATTCAACCACTTGTGAAGCCACCCTAGTGGTCCCAGCAAAATCTCCAACTTCAGACAATCGAGAGGTGATACCTTGAAGTTGTGAAAGAAGTAATTGCACCCTTACGGGACTTCCTGCATAGGGAAACCTCAAGCGGCATTCTCATACTTCTCGCTTCCGCTGTGGGGCTAGTGATTGCAAATTCTCCGATATCAGATCGCTACTTTTCTTTACTTGATTGGCAATTCCAAATAGGTGCTGCCGAACTAGCCTTGAAATTTACAGTACTTAAATTCATCAACTACGTACTCATGACGCTCTTCTTTTTTGTTGTGGGTCTAGAGATTAAACGCGAGTTAACTTCGGGACACCTTGCATCATTGAAGCGAGCGGTGATGCCTTTCATCGCTGCTATCGGAGGTATGGCACTTCCGGCACTTATTTACTTGGCGATAGCAGGTGATGTTGATGCCAATGGCTGGGGTGTTCCTGTCGCTACGGATATCGCGCTTGCAGTCGGGCTATTAGCGATGGTGGGGCCAAGCGTTGCTCAATCCTTAAGGTCATTTCTGCTTGCGTTGGCAGTAATCGATGACATCGGCGCAATAGCCATCATCGCTTTTGTCTACTCGACCGGAGTGGAGTACTCATGGGCTCTTATTGGAGTTTTTGTCATTCTCTGGATAGTTCTACTCAAGAAATTAGATTCACACACTATGTATATCTATGTAATTCTTGGCATAGCCCTGTGGTACTGCCTTTTGAGAAGTGGAGTTCATCCAACGCTGGCTGGAGTGATTCTTGGATTGCTTACACCTAATGTTCCTCATCAGAATTCTCAGTTAGAAGATCGCGAGGATGGAACAGTTTCAGTGATTGAATGGCTGGAAAAAATCATTCATCCATGGAGTAGCTTTGTTATCGTCCCGATCTTTGCTTTCGCAAATACAGGTGTAGAAATATCGAATGAATCAGTGAGATCAGCTATCAATTCCCCTATTGCTTGGGGAATTTTCTTCGGTCTAGTACTAGGCAAGCCCATTGGAATACTTCTTACGTCACTTGCGGCCAAGAAATTCAGAATAGGCGAGATGCCGGAAGGCGCCAAGAACATAGATCTTGTGGCCACAGGCAGCGCGGCGGGAATCGGATTTACCGTTGCAATTTTTATCGCAAATTTGGCTTTTGATGATGCGCAAACTCAGGATCTAGCGGTTTTTTCAGTGATTGTCGCTTCAGTTGTGAGTGGGTTAACGAGCTATGTAATCTTCAAAATCATGGGAAGAAAAGCTTCTCGTTAATTTTTTCCTAGCCAGCCCCAGACTGATTCGGCGCCGGAGTGTCCGGTAAGGAAGATGTAGACCAGGGCCAAGATTGCAGAGAGTGCCAAAGCAACCGAGACCAACCTAC
>CAZVPL010000225.1:0-1802 GCA_964629075.1 uncultured Bifidobacterium sp.
CGGGGCACACGACATGCAACTCAGTTGGAATGGAACGATGACGCGGTCTCCCGGAGCGAAGCCCCTGACGGCTTCCCCCGTTGCAACCACCTCGCCGACCATCTCGTGTCCCATGACGAAGGGGGCGGGCATCGGGTACAGGCCGATTGCGATGGCGGGGTCGAGATCGCACCGAGCAACGGCAAGTGGCCGCACGAGCGCGTCGCGGGGTTCCATCAGTTGTGGTGTGTCGATCTCTTCCCAGGCCAGATCCATCGGACCTCTGAACACCAAGGCGCGCATGCATTCCCCCTTGACTATGATGACTGTCATAAACAGTAGTTATGAAGGTCGTCATAGTCAAATGAATCGACGAAACGTGCGTGAAGAGATGATTCAGGGGGCGATCAGCCTCCTCGCCGAACGCGGGGTTCAAGGCACCTCGTTCGCCGTGGTGACCGAGGCGACCAATACGCCCCGGGGATCGATCTACCACCACTTCCCCGGCGGCAAGAACGAACTCATCGAGAAGGCGGTGGATTCGATCGGCGCACTCGTGACGGCACTGATCGATGCCGTCGATGCCGCAACGCCAGCCGAGGTCGTCGAAGTCTTCTTCGAGAGTTGGCGCGCCGCTCTGCACGCCAACAACTTCGACGGCAACTGCGCCGTCGCCAACACAGCCATCGGTTCTGGCGAAGACGACTCCCTCAGGGTTGCGTCACAGCACGTCTTCGAAAAGTGGCACAGTTCGCTGACGAGCGCTTTCATCCGAAGCGGCACCGACACGTCAGCATCGAGCGACTATGCGGCTGTCTGTATCGCGGCCGCTGAAGGTGCGCTCATCATCGGACGTGCATCCCGAGACGACTCGGTGTTCGATGCCCTCGTGCGTCAGCTGAAGTTGCTGGTCAGCGCTTCAGGTCGGTGACCACGCCGCCGGCGACGCGCACGAAGTCATTTGGGTTCGCACCAAAGTTGTCGTTCCACGTTCCCGCAGCAGCCCACACCTCGTCGTACTGCAACAAGTCCGGGTCGATGAAGATGCGCGGTCTCCGAACAAAGCCGAATGGGGGCACGCCGCTCTTGGGTTTGGAAACCTATTGCCCCAAACCGAACCAGGGCTCGCCAGCCAAGTCGGCTTCGACAAGCTTCCGGTCTTCGGTATCAGTGATGGGGACCTCGCGCGCAATCGCCAAGTGGTGTCGGGCCTGCTCCGCGCTTCCCAAGGCAGCAAATGAGCGTGCCAACGCCTCGTGGGCGTAGGCAAGATCGAAGTCCACCAAACCAGCTGACTCACACACCGCCAGGCA
Organism: uncultured Bifidobacterium sp.; assembly: GCA_964629075.1. Lineage (GTDB taxonomy): Bacteria > Actinomycetota > Acidimicrobiia > Acidimicrobiales > Ilumatobacteraceae > F1-20-MAGs119. The sequence goes on from CAZVPL010000225.1 coordinate 1,293, forward strand.
TCGCCGGGCGTGTTGGAGAGCCAGTTCACCGTTCTGTCTCACGGCCCACACCCGCGACAACAACCAGCTCGCACGAGCCTCATTCGCAGGGCCAGCCCCCTCGGCGCGCTGCCAGTGATAGGCGGCTGCGTATGCACGCCGAGTCATCTCTTCGGCATCATCATCTGAGATCTCGGTCAGTGTTTTGCCGAGGATCTCCCAGGTGGCGTTGTTCGCATCGACTGCGAGTTTTCTATGAGTCGCAGGGTCGATGGACATAGCCAGATTCTGCCACGCGTCAAGTGAAGAGTCAGCCGCGCTTGAGGTCGGTGACCGCCCCGCCGCTGGCTTCCACCAACTTGTGCGGCTCGATGCCAAACACGTCGTTCCAGGTGCCCGCCGCTGCCCACACCTCGTCGTACTGCAACAAGTCCGGGTCGATGAATACGCGCAACTGCTCGGTGTGACCGTACGGCGGCACGCCACCGATCGGAAATCCAGTCGCCTCGCGAACCACATCGGCATCGACAC
>CAZVPL010000226.1:0-1785 GCA_964629075.1 uncultured Bifidobacterium sp.
GCTTTTTCCATCTTCTCGATGGCGTCGAGAATGGTTTCTTCGGTCACCCGACCAGCGTACCGACTGCCTCACCCCTGAGGATGGACTTCACGTTTCCTTGCTTCAGTAGTTCGAAAACGACGATCGGCAACTTGTTGTCCATGCAGAACGTGATGGCCGTGGAGTCCATCACCTTCAGTCCCTTTGTGATGACGTCGAGATGGCTGATGCGTTCGTATCGGGTGGCTGTGGGATCCTTCTTCGGGTCGGCGGTGTACACGCCGTCGACGCCCGAGTGGGTGCCCTTCAGGATCGCCTCGGCCGAAATTTCGGCTGCACGCAGAGCCGCAGCGGTGTCGGTGGTGAAGAACGGGTTGCCGGTTCCACCTGCGAGGATGACGATGCGTCCCTTTTCGAGGTGACGCTCGGCTCGGCGGCGAATGTAGGGCTCGGCCACCTTGGGCATTTCAACCGCGGTCATGACACGCGAGTGTTGCCCGACGCGCTCGAGCGCGTCTTGGAGAGCAAGGCCGTTCATCACGGTGGCGATCATGCCCATGTAGTCGGCTTGCGCCTGGTCCATGCCCTGGCCCGCGCCCTTCATGCCGCGCCAGAAGTTGCCACCACCGACGACGATGGCGATGTCGACACCAAACTCTTCGACCGCCTCGTGCAGTTCGGTTGCGATTTGGTGCAAGACGTTCGAGTCGAGACCGAATCCGTTCGGTTCGGCAAGTGCCTCGCCCGACAACTTGAGAACGACGCGACTCCAGCGGGGCTTCGTGCGTGGTGCGCCCTTTGCCGGGGTTGCGTCGTTCGTCATGTGTTCGTCAGCCGATCTCCACTTGTGCGTACTTCACAATCTTGGCAGACCCGATGAACTGGGTGACCGACTGCTTGTCGTCCTTGGCGTATGGCTGTTCGAGGAGGCAGACGTCCTTGTAGAACCCGCCGATTCGACCCTCGACGATCTTTGGGATCGCCGCCTCGGGCTTGCCCTCGTTGCGCGTGATGACTTCCAGTGTGGCGCGCTCTTTGTCGAGCACGTCGGCCGGCACGTCTTCGCGGGCGAGGTAACGGGGCCGGGCAAAGCCGATGTGGACGGCGACGTCGTGGGCCAATTCGACCGAAGCGCCCGCCATCTCGACGAGAACGCCGTTCACGCCACGGCCACCCTGGACGTGGAGGTACGAATCGATGATGTTTCCTGCGGCCGCCTCGATGCGCACGACTTCGCCGAGTTCGATCTTTTCCTTCAGCGTGATCTTCAGGTCGTCGAGCTGCGCGGCGCGTTCGGCGACGGCATCGACACCCTTGTCGGCGACCAAGTTGGCGAGCGTTTCGGCTTCGGCCTTGAAGGCATCGGAGCCGGCGACGAAGTCGGTTTCACACTTCAGCTTCGCAATTGCGCCGACATTGCCCTTCACCACCAGGGCGACGACGCCCTGGGTGTTCTCGCGGTCGTCACGCTTGGCGCTTGCCGCAAGACCCTTTTCGCGGAGCCACTGCTTTGCGTCTTCGATGCTGCCGTTGTTCGCCTCGAGAGCTTTCTTGCAGTCCATCATTCCTGCGCCGGTGGATTCGCGCAGGGTCTTCACGTCTTGTGCTGTGAACGACATTTCTTTGATCAGGCTCCTGTTGCTGCCGCGGTGGGGGGTGCGGGGATTGGCTTGGGTGCTTCGTTGGTCACGGTGGCGGCGGCCTTCTTCGACGCCATCAGGCGCCCCTCGAGCACGGCTTCGGCGATGACATGGGTCATGAGGTCGTTGGCGCGGATTGCATCGTCGTTGCCCGGGATCGGGAACT
>CAZVPL010000227.1:0-1767 GCA_964629075.1 uncultured Bifidobacterium sp.
TCGCGCACGGCCAGATCGGCGCGTTCGGCGGCTACCTCATGGCGGTTCTGCAGATTCGTTACGACATCGCGTTCGGTCTGTCTCTGCCTCTCGCTTTGATCGCCGGTGTGGTGTTGGGAGTGGTGTCCGAACTCGTTTTGCGGCGATTGTTCACCCAACCGCGGTTGCTGCTCTTCGTCGCCACGCTAGGTCTCACCCAGGTCATCCAACTTCTCCAGTTGCGTCTGCCCATCCCCGACGAACAAGCGTCGAGTGTCACCTTTCCGGTTTTGATCGACGGCAGTTGGGACGTTGGCGGAGTCACGGTGACCGGCCCACAGGTGCAGGTCCTCTTGGTCGTTCCGGCCTTGATGTTGTTCCTCGGTTGGCTGTTCCTGAAGAGCGCCTTCGGAATGCAGGTTCGCGCGTCCGCCGACAACCTTCCCGCCGCCCAGCTCGCGGGTATCAGCGTGCGCAAGGTGTCCACCAAGACCTGGGCCCTGGCCGGTCTGTTGGCGGCTTTGAGCGCGTTGCTGATCGCCCCGATGCAAGGAAGCTCCATCGCCACGGTTCAGAACGCGTTGGGCCCCAAGCTGTTGCTCCTGTCGTTGGTGGCGGCGATGTTCGGGCGAATGAAGTCTTTTGCCTGGACCTTGGTGGGGGGGTTGGTGGCTGGACTCGTCGATCGGCTTCTCCTGTCGTGGTCGCTCGGTGGGGACCTGCCGGCGGGCTCCAATGTGGCGTTGCTGTTCGTGATGCTGTTGGTGCTCTTGTTCACCGTCGGTCGCAACGAATCCATGCGTGATGCCGGATGGCAACTCACCAACAAGGTCCGTGCCGCGCGGACGGAACTGACCTGTCACCCGATCTATCGCGGGCTCTCGTGGGGTGGGATCGCCGTCCTCGTCCTGTTGGCGCTGTCGGTTCCGTCGCTCGCGGACAAGCCGAGCGACATCTTGAAGTTCACCTCGGTCCCGATCCTCCTGATCGTCGCCCTCTCCATCACGGTGTTGACCGGTTGGGGTGGTCAGTTGTCGTTGGGTCAGTTCGGTTTCGTGGCCCTCGGTTCGTACACCACCATCTACTTCGCCAACGAACTCCCGTACTGGATCGCGACCCTCATCGGAATCGCTTTCGGTGTCGGGGCCGCGGTGATCATCGGAGTTCCGGCGCTCAGGGTGAAGGGTTTGTATCTCGCCGTGATCACTCTCGGATTCGGCCTGGTCATTCGGTCGTGGTTCATCGTCGCCGACAAGGTCGCCGTGTCGGGTACCGCGAAACTCGATGTCGACCGGGCCAAGGGTTTTCGGCTCCTGTTCTGGCAGGTGAAGGGCAACGACTTCGATGGCGTCTACTACTTCTGCTTGTTCATGGCCGCGATCGCAATCGTTCTGGTGTGGCGGGTTCGACGAACGGGGATCGGACGTTCGATCATCGCCACCCGCGACAACGAGAATTCGGCGGCCGCTTACACCGTCTCTCCGCAGCGGGCCAAGATGCTGGCGTTCGCCCTCTCGGGCGGTTTGGCCGCGTTGGCCGGGGCCATCATGCCGTTCGCCGACCGGAGTGGTCAGTTCAAGGTCGATCTCCTGGCCTTCGAGTTCGACGACTCGTTGCGCATCGTTGCTGTGGCGGTGGTCGGTGGTATCGGGTCGATCACCGGAGCGGTTCTCGGCACGTTAGTGATCGTCGCCCTTCCCATCTTCTTCGACGGCACCGAACAGGTCCAACTATTCGCCAGCGGATTCGGAATGCTGATCGTGCTGTTGTACTTCCCGAGTGGCCTCA
>CAZVPL010000228.1:0-1763 GCA_964629075.1 uncultured Bifidobacterium sp.
TGCGGCAAAGGGCTTGCCGTCGGCGATGCCGAAGATCGACGCGATGAGGAACAGGGCAGAGAAGCCGATTGCCGTCGACAGCTGGAAGCGGACGAACGAAACGATGTTGTGGTAGATCGAACGTCCCTGACGAACCGCACCGACAATGGTGGCGAAGTTGTCGTCGGTGAGCACCATGGTCGCGGCTTCTTTTGACACTTCCGTGCCGGTGATGCCCATTGCGACACCCATGTCCGACTTCTTCAGCGCGGGTGCGTCATTCACGCCGTCACCGGTCATGGCGACGACACGCTTCTTCGACTGGAGAAGGCCGACGAGGCGCATTTTGTGCTCGGGGGCGACGCGGGCGAACACGCCGATGTCGTCGATTTGGTCTCGCAGATCGTCGTCGGTCATGCGCTCGATGTCGGCGCCCGTGACCGCGCGGCCTCCGATGCCGAGCTGTTTACCGATGCTGGCGGCGGTGACGGCGTGGTCGCCGGTGATCATCTTCACGGCGATGCCGGCGCTGTGGGCTTCTTCGATGGCGAGCTTCGCCTCGGGTCGGGGCGGGTCGACGATGCCGACGAGAGTGAGGAGCGTGAGGTCGGTGAGGAGGTCTTCGACCTTTCCACCACCGTCGACGAACTCTTGCCATTCGGCGTTGGGAAGTTGACGTACCGCGAGCGCAAGCACCCGCAGCCCGTCGGCGGCCATGGCGTCGTAGTGGCCGTCGAGGCCGGCGCGGCTTGTTGTCATTGACGCGGTGTCGTGGGAGACGAGCACCTGACTGCAGCGTGACATCACGACGTCGGGGGCACCCTTCACGTAGATGCGCACGAGGTCTGACCCTGACGGGATGGGGAACCGATGGACGGTGGCCATGTACTTCGTGGCCGAATCGAAGGGCACCTCGGCGATGCGCGGGTATTCACTGCGCACCTGGGCGAGGTTGACGCCGAGTTTTTCGGCGAGGACGACGAGCGCACCTTCGGTGGGGTCACCAACGAGATCGTCGTTCCCGTTGGCATGGTGAACGACGGCGTCGGCGCAGAGAGCGAGTCCGCGTGCGCTGGTGGCAAGCGTGTCGGAAGTTGATGCGCTGAGACCTTCAACGTTGCCGTTCGATGAGTAACCGCTGCCGGTGACGTCGTAGAGGCGACCCTCGAAGAGGAACTTGGTCGCGGTCATCTGGTTGAGGGTGAGGGTTCCCGTCTTGTCACTACAGATGACGCTGGTACAGCCGAGAGTTTCGACTGCTGCCAGGCGTTTGATGATGGCGTTTTTCGCCGCCAATTGACTGACGCCGATGGCGAGAGTGACGACCGTGACGGCCGGCAAGCCTTCGGGAATCGAGGCAACGGCAAGCGCAACGGCAGTGAGCAACACGTCGCCGAAGTCCTGACCGCGTGCGAGGTTGGTGATCATCACCAGCGCAACGACGATGCCTGCGAGATAGACGAGCTGGTGGGCGAGGCCGTCGAGCTGTCGTTGTAGCGGGGTCTTTTCGGTGGGCGTGGCGGCGAGCAAGCCGGCGATGCGACCGATTTCGGTGCTCATACCGGTCTTTGTGACGACGATTTCGCCACGACCGCGGGTCACCGTGGTGTTCATGAACGCGTGCGAATGGCGATCGCCAATGGGTGCATTCGGGTCGACCGGTTCGGTGTTCTTTTCGACCGGGTGGCTTTCGCCCGTGAGAGCGGCCTCGTCGACTTCGAGGTTGTTTGCGAAGAAGATCTCGCCGTCGGCGGGAAGGCGGTCGCCTGCCTCGACGAGAACGA
>CAZVPL010000229.1:0-1760 GCA_964629075.1 uncultured Bifidobacterium sp.
GCGGCCATGTGTTCGTGGGCCTTGGCTACGTCGCTGAACGAATAGCGCGAGTCGATCACGGGCTTCAGGACACCCGAGTCGAACAGTGGCAACATTTCGTCGGCGAAGCGACGACTGATGGCGATTTTCTCGTCGACGGGTCGTGCGCGCAGCACGGTGCCGATGATGCGGGCGCGTTTGAACATGAGCGCGCCGACATTGACCGCTGGCGGCGGGCCCGCCATCGTGCCCACCTGGATGATCGAACCCTTGGTGGCAAGACAGGCGATGTTGCGATCGACGTAGTCGCCACCAACGACGTCGAGCACCACGTCGACTCCCCTGTTCTTCGTGAAGGTCTTCACCGCGTCGACAAAATCAGTCTGCGAGTAGTCGATGATGAGGTCGGCACCGAGGTGCCGACAGGCGGCCATTTTCGATGTCGAGCACGTGACGATGACGCGGGCACCGATGGCACGACAGATTTGGATTGCCGCAGTACCGACACCCGACGCGCCCGCGTGCACGAGGGCGATTCGACCGCTGGTGAGTCCACCCTGCACGACCAACGCATCCCACGCAGTGATGAACACCTCAGGGATGGCGGCTGCATCGGCAACGTTCAGGCCATGGGGAACACGTATCGCTTGGCGTTCGTGAATGACCAATTTCTCTGCGTAGCCGCCGCCACTGACGATGCCCATGACGGCGTCGCCCGGTTTCCAGTCACGCACTCGCTCGCCAACCGACTCGACGATGCCCGAAAATTCGAGACCCGGAATCTGGTGTTGCGACGGGAAAGGATTGGGGTACATCCCCATGCGCTCGAGCAAGTCGGCGCGATTCAGGGCCGTGGCCCGCACCGCCACCAGAACCTCTTCGGGTCCGGGCGTCGGTGCGGGAACTTCGGCGATGCGCAGAACCTCGGGCCCGCCGAACTCGGTGAGCACGACTGCGCGCACGGCGCTTAGGCCATCTTCTTCTGCAGGCGCACGTCGAGTGCTTCGAGGAAGCCCTCGGTGGTGAGCCACGGCTGGTCTTTCGAAATGAGGATCGAAAGGTCCTTGGTCATCTCGCCGGCTTCGATTGCCTCGACACAGACCTTCTCGAGCGTGGTTGCGAACTCGACGAGCTTCGGATTGTTGTCGAGCTTGCCACGATGCTCGAGACCACGCGTCCAGGCGAAGATCGACGCGACCGGGTTCGTCGAGGTCTTGTTGCCCTTCTGGTGTTCGCGGTAGTGGCGCGTCACGGTGCCGTGGGCCGCCTCGGCTTCGACCGTGCGGCCGTCGGGGGTCATGAGAACCGAGGTCATGAGACCAAGCGAGCCGAAACCCTGGGCCACGGTGTCGGACTGGACGTCGCCGTCGTAGTTCTTGCAGGCCCACACGTAGCCGCCCTCCCACTTCATGGCGCAGGCGACCATGTCGTCGATGAGACGGTGCTCGTAGGTGAGACCGGCCTTTTCGAAGTCGGCCTTGAACTCTTTTTCGTAGATGTCCTCGAAAATGTCCTTGAACTGGCCGTCGTAGGCCTTCAGGATCGTGTTCTTCGTTGACATGTACACCGGGTAATTGCGCTGCAGGCCGTAGCGCAACGAGGCGCGGGCGAAGTCGCGGATCGAGTCGTTGAAGTTGTACATACCCATGGTGACGCCGCCGTCCTTGCCGAACTTGGCGACTTCCATCTCGACTGGCTTGCTGCCGTCGGCGGGTGTGTACGTGATCGTGACGGTGCCGGCACCGGGAACCTTGAAGTCGGTTGCCTTGTACTGGTCGCCG
>CAZVPL010000230.1:0-1759 GCA_964629075.1 uncultured Bifidobacterium sp.
CTTTCCGTGTGCAGTCCCCGTGGTCCATCAAGAACCCGAACGGCGACAACCCTCACGAGGAGGCGATAGTGAAGCCGGTGTGCTTCGTGTTCGACTTTGCGCCGACCCGAGCCCTTCGTCAGATTGCCGAGTACGGGCAGGGGTTGTCGCCCGAGACCGCGAACCCGGAAGAGGCCGTCGAGGAACTCGTCAAGTTCCTGCCGGTGCTGGCCTACGACGGATCCAACATGACCCAGATCGACGCTGGCGGAATTCTCGACATCGCGATGGCGGGAACCTCGGCGACATTGCTGGCCCGCAAATGGGAATCCGCAATCCTGGTCAATGTCGATAACGACACCCTGAAGCGGATCATGTCCAACGAAGCGGCAATGAAAGCCGTGATGAACATCGAGGGGTTCCGAGCACTGGGAAGTGGCATCTTCGAGACCGTCGTGAATAAGAGCGAAGCCGTCCGCGACACCAAGAAGAACAATGGTGACAAACCGATCTCGGCCAAGAAGAAGCGCGAACTCACCGACGATGAGAAAGAATACAAGTCGAAGCGCAAACAGATTCAGGAAAAGCTGATCAAGTTTGCGACCCGAATTCCAGCCTTCATGTACCTCACAGACTTCCGCGAAAACACACTTGTGGATGTCATCACGAAACTTGAGCCAGATCTCTTCAAGGCTGTGACCGGGCTTAGCGTCGAAGATTTCAATCTTCTCGTATCGCTCGGAGTGTTCAACTCGACGCACATGAATCAGGCAGTCTTCGCGTTCCGACGTTACGAGGATTCGTCGCTCTCCTACACCGGCATTGACTCTCACCCGAGGCTTCGTCACTACGGCCTATACGACACCGTTGTGGCAGTGGAGGACTAGATGCCATGGGAAAATTGGACGACGATTCTCTTCCAGCTTGTCCAGAGTTGTCGCCTGTAGTTGAGAAAGTTCGCCGTTCTCTACTGCGAACATATGGGTCAGTTGCCTCGGCAGAGATGTGGCGATACGTGGCATGGTACGACGCCCGTTTTGGAATTGCCGATGTCGAGGTCGTGTGGACAAAGGCTGTTCACCGGGCAGCCGAACGATTCCGCATGACCGAACATCAAACGGGGGCAATTCTGCGGGGCAGATTTGGCCGATAGTGCCTGGTCATTTCCGGGATGATTGCCGATGTCTTTGCTTGTCGGTGGACATAGACATCAGGGTGGTCACTGCTGCAACCAATGCCACCAGCCCCGCGATGGCGAAGCCGGCATGCTGGAGGAGGGGGCCGGGTCGGCTCATCAGTTCGCCGACCACGATTGGCACCGTCTTCGTGTCGCCCCGCGTCAGGAACGATGTCGCACCGAACTCGCCCAGGCTCACCGCCGCACTGATGCCCGCGGCTCTCGCCAGCGCCGGTGCCAGCAGTGGTGCCTGAACGCTCCGCCACGTACGCAACGGCCCCGCACCCAGGTCCGCCGCGGACTCCAGCAGTTCCGTGCCGATGCCGCGCAGTGCCGGGCCGATCACCCGCACTGCGAGCGGCAGTGCGATGACTGCATGGATCACCGGCAGCATCCACCACTTCCCGCGCCAGTCGGTTGGCGCGGAGTCAAACGTGATGATGATGCCGAGGCCAAGGGTGACAGCGCTCACCAGCAGCGGTGCCAGGCTCAGTCGTTCGGCAAGACCGGCACGGTGACGGCGGCACGCGAGCAGTGCCAGTGGGACGGTGATCGCCACGGTGAGCGCGGCGAACCACAGCGAGTTGCGCACGGCAGCGGCAA
>CAZVPL010000231.1:0-538 GCA_964629075.1 uncultured Bifidobacterium sp.
ACGTTGGCTGGTAGCGAAATCGATGCACGATCGTTGAACACGTGGACGAGTGCTCCGTCCACGATTCCGCGTGCACGGGCATCCGCGGGCGAAACCTTGACGACGGCGGGAGGCGGCGCGGTGTCGGCGAACATCGAGTTGATGGTGAACGTGGTGGCCGGTGTGATCAACGTGAGCGGATGGCGCTCATCGACGAGCTCGACGAAGCGTGGGCCCGCCAGTTCGTGGTCCTCGCGCCACAACCGCATGCGGCCGTCATCGAAGCTTGGGAACACGTCCTTGAACTGCACCGTCGATCCCGCCTCGCGCACGACGACGGAGCCTGTGCACAGGGATTCACCGACGAGTGCCTCGATCGCCTCGGCACTGGCGTCGAACTCGTCTCGGTCGAAACCGAGCGCGACGGCGAGGGCCTCTGCAACTTCACCGTTGGACCTCGACTCCCCGACTCGGTCGATGATCTTGGAGTTGCGCTGTGCCGTATAGGAGCCATACGAACCAACGACGTCGTCGATCTCGAAATGTGATGTCGCCGGGA
>CAZVPL010000231.1:548-1757 GCA_964629075.1 uncultured Bifidobacterium sp.
GGTGACCGACTCGCTCACCGAGTGCGCCCGCACGTAGGTGGCGGTGTCGGTCATCACTTGTTCGTGCAGGACGGTGAACACCGACTCGTTCGCCAGACCGCGCAGCATGCCGACTTGATCGACCGACGTCACTGCCGGATTGGCGCCTTGGATCACGAGCACTCGCGGCGCAACTGGCCACTCATCGCGGTCGCCGTTCAACACGCGTGCGACTCGATTCATGTTGATCGCACCGCGCGCGGGTCGCTCGACACCTTCCGGCCAGTCGACGAGCACCGAGTTCGGAAAGCCTTTCGACGTCGAGTCCAGGATGCCGCTACCCAATTCTCCGAAGTGTCCAGCGATCGCCCAGACCGCATACGCCGCGAGGTATGAACTTGCTCCGTTGCGATTGCGCTCCATTCCCCAACCGGTGCGCAGCATCGCGGGCTTCGTGCCAGCGATCATCTCGGCGACACGCGCGATCGACGATGCATCGACGCCGCACACCTCAGCTGCACGCTCCAGCGGCCACTCGTTGGCGGCGCGCATGAACCGATCGAAACCGACGGTGTGTCGCTCGAGGAACGCTCGGTCGGCACGGCCGTTGTCGACCAACCACTTGGCGAGCGCGTAGCCGAGCACGACGTCTGTCCCTGGTCGGATCGCCAAGTGCACGTCGGCGCGATCGGCGACGGAGATCCTGCGAGGATCGATGACGACGAGCGCGGCACCCGACTTGCGAGCCTGGGTGATGAGCGGAATGAGGTGCGTGTTGCTCGCGCCCGGATTGCCACCCCAGACGACGAGCAACTTGGCGTGCACCACATCGAGCGGGTCGCTCGACAACATCGTGCCGAACGCCCAGTCCCACGCGGCCGTCTTGGTGCTTGCACAGATCGTCTGTGTGACCTCCGGGCACCCGAGTCGCTCGAACAGGTGAGGCATGAGGCGCTTTTTGTCGATGCGTGCACTGGAGGAGTTGTAGAGGTACGGAATCACGCTTCCCGGGCCGTCGGTGGCGATCGCCTCGCGGATCCGCGACGCCACCAACTCGATCGCCTCGTCCCAGGTGGTCTCGCGGAATCGACCCTCGCCCTTGGCCCCGACACGAACGAGTGGTCGAAGGATGCGCTCGGGCGAATAGACACGTTCGGCGTGGTGCTTGACCTTCTTGCAGATCCAGCCGTCAGTCAAGGGATTCGACGAATCGTCGACGGGTGCCGCGTC
>CAZVPL010000232.1:0-1755 GCA_964629075.1 uncultured Bifidobacterium sp.
CTCCTGAGCGGCTAATTCGCCCTGTGTGCTGGACTCGCGAATCGTTGAGCGTCGTGAGCAATGCTTGCCACCCAATCTGTGTAGGGAATAGCAAGCCGGTCCCTATTTTCATCATAGCTACGACCGTAGGATGAAGAACTCAGTACAGCTCGACCGTGATCGGTAAATCTAACTTTTTGCCAACAGTCGGGACCAATACGTCTGGCAATACTTGGCGCATCCCATATTTCGCGTCCACAAATTTCACAGAAGTCGGTTCCATCTCCACTAGATCGTTCGCCCTGCCAGAAAGTTCTTTGAAGAGCCGTTTCAAATATTTTTTCTCGATGTTTCAAGATTTCTGCTGGCAGAGGTTCAATTGAAAGGTGGGACTTGGTTGCCCCAAAACTATAAATGAATTCTACTAATTCAATGAATAGACCAATCCAGGATCGAGCACCTTCGGAAGTTTTCTTCTTAACGTAGAAAACCGAATCAAAGAGATTTCTCATTTCCTGATTACTGAAAACATCTTTTGCAAACTCCGCTTTACTTAATACTTGAGCTCGCATCATTTCAATTCCCCTTGCCATGAAATCAGGAAGTCCAAAAATAGTTACAACCCAGCAACCTTGAAAAACTCCTTCAGATTTGATTAATGCAACCTGATCAATACGCATTCGAATTTCTAATTGATCATTGGATATCATAAAATATACGGATTCACATAGATATCTCTTTTTATGGTTTAAATATCTCGCGAAGTCTTGATAATCTTCAACTAATCTCCTTTTCTCTTTAGGAAATTCACGAGTAAAAGATTCAAGGATTGACTGCTGTCCGGAAGTCACGTCCATTCCCTGATCTTCGGAGGAGATCAAAAATCGATTGTTTGGGGAGGAATAATCAAACTTGGTAGGAAATGGCTTATATGCGAAGAACTTTCCATTAACGATAGAAATTCCGAGGGTTTTGAGTCGCTCTCGTGCCTCATTAGATGCGTTTTTGCATGGAACGGGCCAGGGAAAATAGCGCTCGATTTCCTTCTTTAATTCATCACATTCCGCAAGAATCGCTCTTTCATGTTTTGCTCTCGCTTCTCTCTCGGCTGCTTTAGCCATTCCAAGTCGTTGGTTTTCCTTGATTCGCTCTTCGCGTTCACGTAGCTCAATTGCTCTACGTTTGGTTTCTTCCTTTTCTCTCTCCTCGTTCAATTGAGCTTTTTTAAATAGATCGTCTATGCCCTGATTTAACAGTTTGACCATGTCTATTAGATTGTCAAATAGGTTTCGTGCATCAACACGGTCCAAATTGAAGGTCAGATTTAAATATAGAAATGAGGAGAAGATTTCCAAAGGCCATTGCAAAATAGCTTCATTAGGAATCTTCCACTTCTTAGAACTAAAGTCTTTGAATTCATCTATTAAACGAGAACTCAACTGCAAGTCGCCTTTTCGAACATTAGGAGAATATAAATAACTCAATATGTTTGAATAGTGACCAAGTGCCAATTCAAAACCCCAGGAACTAAACATCTCCCGAAAAGCACTATCTTCAACTTTTACTATTTTTTTGATTTTGGCAATATCATCTAAATCAAGTTGTAAATGATTCTTACTCAAATCCTCAAGTTTAGTTTGGAATTTTACTCGTCTGCATTCTTTTAACTTCAGTCGGAGCGCTTCTTTTTCTGAGGAAGAGGTATTTTCATCTTGTAGCGCAAGTTCAAGTGAATTTTCCCATTCTGAAGGAGGGATTTCAATGTTTCTTTCACGC
>CAZVPL010000233.1:0-1748 GCA_964629075.1 uncultured Bifidobacterium sp.
CTTCCTGCACGACCACACCCGCGGTGCGGCCGACGGCACGGATCGACAGTGCCGAGAAGAGGAACGGAACGGCGCCACCGATGAGGAGACCGATGAAGATCTTCGGGTCGGCGACGTTGATCGCGAGCTCGGGCAGCTTGAAGACGCCGTCGCTGTAGTGCTCGATCTTGTCGGACAGCAGGTTGCCCGCTGCATCCTTCAGGTTCGCGCCCGCCAGCTCGATGAACGAGGCGAACAGGGCGACGGCCGCGATGACGGCCGAACCGATCGCGAACCCCTTGGTCACTGCCTTCGTGGTGTTGCCCACCGCGTCGAGGCTGACCATGATGCGCTCGGGCTCACCGTGAAACTCGCCCGACATCTCCGCGATTCCGGCGGCGTTGTCGGAGACCGGGCCGAAGGTGTCCTCGGACACGATGACGCCGGTGGTTGCGAGCATTCCCATGCCGCACAGCGCGACCAGGTAGAGCGAGAACGTGAGGTTGCCGCCGCCGAGGCCGAGGGCCGCGCCGATTGCCACCGCGATTGCGATGACCGCGTACACGCTGGACTCGAGTCCGAACGCCGAACCGGAGAGGATCGCCGTTGCCGGGCCGGTCTCGGCCGACTCGGCGATCTCCTTCACCGGCGCGTGGTGCGTCGCGGTGTAGTACTCGGTGAGACGGCTGACCAGCTGGGCGAGGATCAGGCCGATGGCCACCGCGCCGAACACGCGCCAGCCGGCGCCCGCGAGCGGGTCGATCTTCTTGATGTCCTCGGGACTGAAGAAACGTGCCATCTCGGCCGGGGTCGCCTTGGCGTTGCCGATGTAACCGAGCGCGAGCGCGAGGGTTCCCACGAGCGTGAGTGAACCTGCAACGAGGAAGCCCTTGTTGATGGGCTTCAACGCGTCGGTCTCGCCCTCCTTCGCCTTCACGGCGAACACACCGGCGATCGATGCGACCACGCCGATGGCGCGGGCGGCGAGCGGGAACACGAGCCCCATCGCCGGGTTCAGGCCGATCGACTTGAACGCCGCGACACCGAGGATGATCGATGCAACGAGTGTGACCTCGTAGCTCTCGAACAGGTCCGAGGCCATTCCTGCACAGTCGCCCACGTTGTCGCCCACGTTGTCGGCGATGGTTGCGGGGTTACGCGGGTCGTCCTCGGGGATGCCCGCCTCGACCTTGCCGACGAGGTCGGCTCCCACGTCAGCGGCCTTCGTGAAGATGCCGCCTCCGACGCGCAGGAAGAGGGCGAGCAGCGAACCACCGAATCCGAAGCCGACGAGGATCACGCTGGAGGTGTTCTGGAACACCATGATGATGAGCGTCGCACCGATGAGTCCGAGACCCACCGTGAACATGCCCGCGACACCACCGGTGCGGAAGGCGACCGTGAGGGCCTTCGGCATCGAGTTGGTCAACGCGGCGGCCGCGGTGCGCACGTTTCCTCGCGTGGCGAGGGTCATGCCGATGTAGCCGGTGAGACCTGACGCGACACAGCCGAGGATGAACGCGAGCGTTCTCCAGATGCCGGCCTGGGTCTGGGACAGGGCAACGTCACCGTTGCTCTTCAGGATCTCCGTGGACGTGACGTAGACGATCACCACGAGCGGGATCAGGATGAGACCGACGGTCTTGAACTGGCGCTTGAGGTATGCCCACGCGCCTTCCTGAATCGCCTGGGCGATCTCCTTCATCTTGGGCGTGCCTTCGTCGGCCGCCATGACTGAGCGGACCAAGAAGAACCCAACGGCGATAGCA
>CAZVPL010000234.1:0-1738 GCA_964629075.1 uncultured Bifidobacterium sp.
GTACTTCATCGCGGAACTGCGTTATTGAGTGAATTAGCCGTTCGCTCACTTAATGGAATGGTCCCTAATTTGTGAATTTTCGAGGACTGTCAATCGCGCTCACTTCAATGTTGATGATGACCAGCGCCTTGCCAGGCCACTCAGCTTCTATTGCTGGAACTAAATGCCCTAAATTAAACGCATCAAAAGTTATCTCTAACAAGAAATTCACCTGCATAAAATCAGGAAAGAATTTAATTTGGAATAAAGGAATTACAGTCAAATCATCAGCAAAGTCTGCTTCTAAAGCAAACTCTGCGCCTTCACCGATTCCCTTGAAATCTGCTGAGCCATCTCCATCTCCTACTCAGTCTGCTCAACCCACCCCAACCGCGACGCCATCTCCTACTCCATCTAAGCCAACGAAAATTCCAGTTACACGTCGAGAGAAAGCGCTCGCAGAAGTACGTCGTGTTTATGAGGCCAATTCAGGGAAAAATCCTGGAGCATCAGTTAAATACATTATTGCCCCTGATGCACCAACTGTTTTTGCTCAAATGATGAAAGAAGTGATTCCAGTCTCGGCGCAATTTTGGGCCAATGTGTTCACACCTAGTGATAATTTTCCAATAATTCTAGGTAATTCGAGTAACGTGACATGGGTGCAGAATGAGATGAAAAAACTTGGTCACAATCTAACCTCATGGGATTTAAATACAATCAAATCGCAAGGCCTAAACTCAAGCCGGGGCGATGTTCGATCCAATGAACGAAGCACAATTACTCAATATGTCATTGGTGATCGTGCCTCAGAAGGAATCCCTAATAATATCTATCTGATGAGATCTTTTGTGTCTCATGAATACGTTCATGCTGTCGCAGTCTCTATTCTCGGAGATCGACATGAGGGAATTCCTGGGTGGTCCGTAGAAGGTTCTGCAAATTTTTTCGGTTTTGCGATTACTTCTTTGATGACATCTGATGCTGAAAGCGCCATGGAGCGTGTGAATATAGACAACCTTCGACGTCCTTATTATGAGCGTGGGGGATTAGTGCCTCATTCATTAAATAAAGATGACCTACATAAAGCAATCGTTCTCTCTGAAAAAGGAGGTGGTGGAGATGGCACCACCTGCGCAGAACCTAAAATTCTTTGCTACTCAGCAGGAGCCTTATTGACGGAGATTCTCATTGCCGATTATGGTTTCGAAAAGTTTGTTCAATGGTGGAAATTGTCTAGAACAAAGAACTGGGAAGTTGCCTTTGAAGATGTATATAACTATCAAATAGATCAGTGGTACGAAGATGTGGCGATTCCTTATGTTCTGGCTGAATCTAGAGCAGCAGTTCCAGAAGTTGCCTTGGCCAGTAGCGGCAGCGCTCCGAAGAAGCACTCTGCACGTGCGAGTAGACCATTTATAGAACCTGGCTACAAAAGCCAGGAAGCGTTACGGGCTCTTGCTGACTGGGAATCGATGATTAGTAAATCTAGCAAAGAGCCGTCAATTACAACAATTGCCGGTAAATCAACAGATTCAAAGTTAATTGAAGATGTTAAAAGCTATTCGAATGCTGCGCTTCGATATTTCAGCTCTTTCTCGGAAGCAATTCAGCCCATGAGTTTTTATCTCACAAATGAAGTTGATCTGGATTGGTTCATCAACGAACTTAGTAAGGTCGAACCCGGACTAAGCGAGCAGGATAAGTCTAATATTCGAAGTGGAATGTCCCAGTGGGGTGATTACAGTGGAATTCGTGG
>CAZVPL010000235.1:0-1737 GCA_964629075.1 uncultured Bifidobacterium sp.
TTGCTCAGACAGTTGAGAATTCGAAGACTGAAGTGAAGTCACCCCTTGAGAACCGAAAGAATGCCTGCCAGCCAGGTCTCTAAGAGTTCTTAACCGACCACAACTTTCGTCTTAGATACTTTTACTGGTAGCTGAACTAGGCTCGCACGAGCGGGTCCAACTTTCACATCGCCATTAATGGCGAATTCGGCGCGGTGATTTGGGCAGACCCACTTTGAACCGCTCTTTTGGACATTTGTTCCTTCGTGGGTGCATGAGAGATTCAGCGCGCGATAAGCATTTGCTGACTTACCAGCGCGAACAAGGGCAACCGATTGGCCGGCACCATCGGTAAATTGGACGACGCCTCCAACTTTCTTCAGAGCTGGATTGCGCGACAACGTCACTTCAACTTTTCCATTTGCTAGCACTTTGACACCTGTCGCGGCAATAGCAGTATCAGGCACTAATCCAAGCGTAAGAACTGCCAATCCACACAGTACTGCTCGTCGTGATACATCTTTATCGTTATGCATCTCATCTCCCTTAATACTCTTGAGGAGTGAGAACTTATCTCGTTTTTCGCGGAGTTGCCACGATTGGTCTGGTTTCCTACCTGATTCTCAGGATTAATACACAACCTTCATGGCAGTTAGATCTTCTCCTATTCAATCTCATTGCATTAGTAGCTCTCTCAACTCTGTTTGTGTCGCCTATTCCTGATGACCTATGGGGCCGTAGAGGAGTCGCTCTTGCTATCTGCCTGTGGACCATGGGATCTATTTCGTCATCAATTGATAATTTCTTTGCTATTCCACTCGCAGTAAATCTAGATTTGATTTCAGACTGTTGCTACGTGCTCTTCTATCCAGTCGTGCTCTTCGGATTAACGAGAGCGATTCATTTTCGAAGAATTAGTAAGTCAATGGAGCTGCTCGACACTCTCATTATTGCGCTTGGTTGCACAACGATTCTCGCAGCTTTTCTCGTTAAGCCTGCTATGGCAAGTATCTCTGGCTCCACATTTCAGGTATTTCTTGCGATTTTCTACCCCGTTGGCGACATTGTTATATTGGTTTCCGTTCTCACTCTCATTTCCGTTCAATCACTCTCGATGCGTAATACTCTCTTGATTCTTGGCGCTACTACTTATACTGCTACAGATCTTTACTTTCTTTACCTCTCACAATCAGGAAATTATCAATTTGGATCGCTCTCTGATATCGGTTGGTTGGCTAGTTTTATTCTGTTCTCAGAGAGCTTCTGGCATTCATCCAACGAAAAGCTGAGTGGTAGATCCTTTAATCCGGCAGTTGCGACTATCGCACTTCTGGGCAGTTCGACAATATTGGCGATCTCAGTTCTCCAACCCACATACTTTCCTCGCTTCCTGATTGTTCCTGCCTTTGCAACGATTGCTCTCTCATTTCTACGTATGGGGGTTGCCATCAACGATGCGCGCAATATAAGTAATGAGCAAATTCTGGCCCGTACAGATGAACTCACGGGCCTTGCTAACCGACGTAAGTTCATGACCGATTTCGAAGAATTCTTAACAGGCGAAGGTTCGGTACTGATCCTAGATCTTGATGGGTTTAAACCTGTTAATGATCTACGTGGTCACGACGTTGGCGATCAACTCTTGCGTCAGATTGCTACCCGTTTCTCGCGCGCTATCCCCAATGGTTCTCTGTTAGCTCGCCTGGGAGGTGATGAATTCGGAGCGCTCATTCGCGGTCATGATGGCTACGAGGTAGC
>CAZVPL010000236.1:0-1710 GCA_964629075.1 uncultured Bifidobacterium sp.
TTGACATGGCCTACTTTCTACCCGTTTTCGGTGGCAGGCTACGAGTCATGAGCGACACTTCCGCCCAATCCCCCCGAACCGACTCCTCCGAAGTGGTGCTGCCGTGGTGGATGAACCCCGTCAACATCGTGTTGATGGTCGTCGCGGCTGCGGTGCTCGCGGCGGCCGGTGGGTTCGTCTTCGGTGAGTCGCGCGGCAAGGGTACGAAGAACGGCTCCGATGTCGGGTTCCTCCAGGACATGCGCATCCACCATGAACAGGCCGTCAACCTGAGCCTCATCTATCTCGACGTGTCGGCATCCGGCATGGGTGAAGGGTCCGCATCGCGCGGCACCCTGCGTCTCATCGCGCGCGAGATCATCGTCAACCAGTCCGCCGAGTCGGGGCGAATGGTTCAGTTGCTCCGACAGTTCGACGCAGCCGAGACGAACGAGACCGACCAGGTGATGGGCTGGATGGGCGAGCCCACTCCCCTCGCCCAGATGCCGGGTTACGCCACCGACGACGAACTTCGGGCCCTACGCGAGTCGCGCGGACCCGAGGCCGACAATCTCTTCGGCACGTTGATGATCGCCCACCACAAGGGTGGGGTTCACATGGCCGAGCATGTTGCGATGCACGGATCGAACGACGAAGTCCGCGCCATGGCCGCCTCGATGGTGAAGTCACAGAACGGCGAGGTCGCCGAGATGGAAGAACTCCTCGCCGCGATCGGCTGAGGCGTTTACTTGTTGGTGCGCTTCACCGCAGCCACGACGTCGGCGACCTGCGGGAGGAACGCCTTTTCGAGGTTGCTCGCGTACGGGATCGGAATGTTCTTCCCGCCCACGCGCTGAACCGGCGCGGCGAGCGTTCCGAAGAGCTCCTCGTGGATACGGCTCGACAGCTCGGCGCCGAAACCACAACGGGTCACCGCCTCGTGCACGACAACCGCGCGCTTGGTCTTTGCGACCGACGCCATCACCGCGGCCTCGTCGTAGGGCACGATCGACCGCAGGTCGATGACCTCGGCGCTGATGCCCTCGGCGGCGAGTTCCTCGGCAGCCTTCTTGCACGTGTGCACCTGACGGCCATACGAGATGAGCGAGATGTCCTTGCCCTCGACGACCGTGTTCGCCTTGCCGAGCGGCACGCGGTAGTCGCCGGCGGGAACTTCACCTGCATATGCAGGATCCCAGTACATGAGCATCGGTTCGACGAAGAGCACGGGGTCGGCATCGAAGATCGAACTGATGAGAAGACCCTTCGCATCGGCGGGGTTCGACGGGATGGCCACCTTCATGCCGGGTGAGTGCACCGCGAAGGCCTCGAGCAGTTCGGAGTGCTGCGCGCCGAATCCGCGGCCGGCACCCGCACTCGTGCGGATGACCATTGGGACCGTGGTCTGGCCACCCGACATGTAACGGATCTTTGCGGCGTGGTTCGTGATCTGGTCGAGGCAAACGCCGATGAAGTCCATGATCATGATTTCGGCCACCGGCTTGTAACCGGCGATCGCCGCGCCAACCGCGGCGCCAATGATTGCCGTTTCTGAAATCGGCGTCTTGCGGACGCGGTCGGTGCCGTACTTGGTCGACAGGCCCTTGGTGATCTTGTACACGCCACCGGACGGCTCGGCGATGTCCTCACCGAGGAGGAACACCTTCTCGTCGAGACCCATGGCGACATCCATCGCCTCGTTGATGGCCATGCCCATCGGCATGATGCGGG
>CAZVPL010000237.1:0-1708 GCA_964629075.1 uncultured Bifidobacterium sp.
CCAGTCGATCCTGATCGGGGCCGACCTGACCGGCGCCAACCTCGACGGTGCGCGCTTGGTGCGCGCAACCGCCGACGAAGCGAATTTCTCGGGTGCCACCCTGCGCGGAGCGATGTTTTCGGCCGGCTCTCTGCGGGGCGCCCGATTCGACAACGTAGATACGTCGGTCGCAATGGCGACCGGCGCCGTCACGGAGGGTGCAACCCCTGCCGACTCGGTTGCGGGGTTTCTCGACGACGATGTCGAGGCGTTGGGTGCGGGCGAGGCGGTTGGCGACGTCTCCCTGACTGCCGCAGCGGTGACACCGTTGCTCGAAGAACTGACGTTTCGCATTTCCCGTGATCGTGTTGCGCCCACCAAGGCGGCGCGCCGCTATGCATACGTCGCGCTGGCCATGTTCGCGGCTGCCGCACCGCAGGATCCGCTGGTCGCGTCGTTGAACGATCTCGATGCGATGCCCGAACCGTCGGTCGACATCCATCCCGCAATCGCCGCAGTCGTTGCCGGCGGAATCGTTGCTCGTGCGTTGTTCACCATCCCCGCCGACGACGTGACGCTCGCCGAAGTGACCGATGGCCTTGTGTCAAACATGGCGACGACACTCTCGGCCGCTCAACTTCGTTCGACGTATGC
This sequence comes from uncultured Bifidobacterium sp., assembly GCA_964629075.1. Classification (GTDB taxonomy): domain Bacteria; phylum Actinomycetota; class Acidimicrobiia; order Acidimicrobiales; family Ilumatobacteraceae; genus F1-20-MAGs119. The sequence continues at coordinate 634 of CAZVPL010000237.1, forward strand.
CTTCGCACGCGACGTGGCCGGCATCATCACTGCGCGTGCCGATCGCGACGGATTCGCCGAGTCTCTGAAGATGAAGCCCCCGGAAGCAGGCGCAGAAGGGGAGTGGGTTCCGACGTCACCGAATTTCCAGCCGCCCATCGATCCGGGATGGGGAACCGTCAAGCCGTATTTCAACACGACGAATGATTGTGTGTTGCCGGCTCCACCCCGGGGTGCCGATGCATCGTCGCCGTACCAGGAGTCCGCCGACGAAGTTGCCAACGCTGCCGCTCGACTGACCGACGACCAAAAGGCGATGGCGCGCTTCTGGGATGACGGTCGCGGTCGTACCGGTACGCCATCGGGCCACTGGCTCGTCATTGCCCTGACCCAGGCAAACGATCAGAACCTCTCGTTCGATGAAGCGTTGCGCATCGTTGCGCACACGATGATGGCGACGTCCGATGCATTCATCGCGGTGTGGCGAGAGAAGTACAAGTGGATGGTTGAGAGACCGGTCACCGTGATTCAACGTTCGAATCCCGATTGGTCGCCGTATCTCGTTACCCCTGCGTTCCCCGAGTACCCATCGGGGCACTCGGCAACGTCACGTGCCGCCGCCGACGTTCTCACCTCGTACTTGGGTGACGTTGCGTTCGATGACCCGGGTTACGGAGTGACCGAACAATCGCGTCGGCAGTTCAACGTGACGGGGCGGTCCTTTGCATCCTTCCGTGCGGCGGCTGACGAGGCCAGCGACTCGCGCCTGTACGGCGGGATCCACTTTGCATTCGGCCTCGATGGTGGCAAGACCCTGGGGGCGTGCATCGCAGCAGGGGCAACGGCGAAACCCTGACAGGTAGTGGGTTTCGGACCGAACAAAGGTCCAAACAAAGTGGCGGGGGCGACGTGAATTAGTCACCCAAACTGCCATAAAATTCACGTATGACGAGTCGGTTACGCCAGCGCCTTGTGGCAGGTGTTGTCGCGTGCAGTCTCGTCTTTGCGGCATGCGGTGGTGGCAGCGGCTCGTCTTCGGGTGGCGATGGCGGCGCATCTGCGGGAAGCGATGCCCCGGCTCCCGACGGTGCCGTTT
>CAZVPL010000238.1:0-1686 GCA_964629075.1 uncultured Bifidobacterium sp.
TCGAATCGGGCGAGGCCGACTACGCCGCATTCCACATCGTCACGATGGGCCAGGCAGTCAGCGACCGTGCAGCGGAACTTTTCGCGGCGAACAAGTACCAGGACTACCTCGTGCTCCACGGCCTCGGCGTCGAAATGGCCGAAGCACTTGCCGAGTACTGGCACCACCGCATTCGCACCGAGTGGGGATTCGTCGACGAAGACGGCCCCAGCCTGCACGGCCTTTTCCGCCAGCAGTACCGCAGCGGCCGCTATTCATGGGGCTACCCGGCCTGTCCCGACTTGGAAGACAACGCAACGGTTGCCGACATTCTCGAAGCGGGTCGCATCGGAATCGTGGTGAACGAAGAAACCGGCTGGCAGTACCAACCCGAGCAAACAACATCAGCGATCATCTGCCACCACCCGCGCGCCAAGTACTTCGTTGCTCGCTGACCGCGGTCTCGCCCGCTGAAAAACGGCGTCGTCCGCCGGCAGGCCGATACGGTTGGCGTCATGCCGATCGTCAATGCCGTCAAAACCGGATTTCTCAACTACGTGATCTTCCGCACGCGTGCCCGGCGGGCGGATTTCTGGTGGTGGTTTCTCTTCATCATCGTCGGCGAGCTGATTTTGAGCAGCATCTCGACCGACCTCGGCAATGTCTTTGGCCTCGTCACGATTCTTCCGCACATCATGTTCGGCATCAGGCGCATGCACGACACGAACCGCAGCGGATGGTGGCTGTTGTTGCCGATCGTGAACCTGGTCTTTTGGGCCCAGCAGGGCACCGAAGGCGAGAACCGCTTCGGGCCTCCCCCGCCGCCCGTTTCGTACTGAAAACCGAGGGCGTTCCTTCCATTGGGCGAAGGGCTGCCGACTAGCCTTTCCCCCTGATGGGGGCCATTCACTCGACCAATCTCTTTGCGCCGAATCTGCCGCCGGCGAAAAAGACCCGCAGTGTCACCATTCGCGGGACGGTGTACCCGGTGGTTCTTCCCCGCCTGCTCGACTCGCGCCTCCATGTCGCGGCAATCGTGATCACCCTGCACACTCTCGGCCAGGTGGGCCTTGGCTTCCACGTCAGCGTTCCGCAGATTCTGGCGGCAATCCTGACCACCGCGGTGCTGCAGGCCGCCATCACGTTCCGCCAAACCCGGTCATTCGTGTGGCCGGCAAGCGCGATGCTGACGGGCAGCGGCATCGCCCTGATTCTCCGCGTTCCGAGCACGCCGGTCGGTGACCACTGGACCTTCCACAAGTGGTGGATGTTCTCGGCAGTTGCCGCGTTTTCGTTGTTGACGAAGTTCATCGTGCGCCGCAACGGTTCGCACGTTTTCAATCCGTCGAACGTCGGCCTTGTTCTCGCCTTCATCATCCTGGGCAGCAACCAGATCGAGCCCCTCGACTTCTGGTGGGCACCTCTGTCGAATCCTTCGATGATCATTGCCTACGCCGTCATTCTGGTCGGCGGCTCATTGGTGACCCGGCGGCTGGGTCTGCTTCCGACGGTCGTGTCGTTCTGGCTGGTGCTGTGCGCCGGCACCGCGATGAATGCGGCATCGGGACAGTGCTTCACCGCGCGGTGGTCGTTCGAACCGGTGTGTGGCAACAACCTGTGGTTGACGATCATCACCTCACCCGAGATCTTCATCTTCACCTACTTCATGATCACCGACCCGAGAACCGTGCCGCGCAGTCGCGTCGG
>CAZVPL010000239.1:0-1682 GCA_964629075.1 uncultured Bifidobacterium sp.
GCGTGATCAGTTTGGAGCTTCCGTGGCTGACACTTTGATGGAACATCTACCGCCGTCGGGCTGGGGCGATGTCGCACGTCAAAGCGACATCGAGCAACTGCGATTGGACATGGAATTCCACCGTGTCAATCTGAAGAACGAAATCAACGTGCATGTGACCGAGAAATTGAACTCGCACTTGCGGTGGATCATCGGCCTGTCGTCGGCCCAGTTCATCGCACTTCTCGCAATCGCGTTGCGGTAGACGTTTTCAGTCCTTGGGTGGAACCCAGGTCGAAAGGAACCGTCCGAGGCGACCGATGGCTTCGGTGAGATCCTTGGCCCAGGGCAGCGTGACGATGCGCAGGTGGTCGGGCTTGGGCCAATTGAAGCCGGTGCCCTGAACCACGAGGACGTGTTCGGCACGAAGGAAATCGAGCACGAACCGGCGGTCGTCCTTGATGGGATACACCTCGGGGTCGAGCTTCGGGAAGATGTAGAGCGCACCCTTCGGTTTCACGCACGACACCCCGGGAATCGCTTCGAGCGCCTTGACTGCGGCGTCGCGCTGAGCAAGAAGCCGGCCGCCAGGGAGGATGAGATCCTTGATGCTCTGCCGACCACCGAGCGCGGTTTGGATCGCGTGTTGGGCCGGAACGTTTGCGCACAGACGCATGTTGGTGAGCATCGAAATGCCTTCGATGTAGCTGGCGGCGTGGCGGCGTGGACCCGTCATCACCATCCAGCCCGAGCGGAATCCGGCGAGCCGGTAGGCCTTCGACAGTCCATTGAAGGTCAGCGTGAACACGTCGGGTGCGATGGCTGCGAACGGCGTGTGCGTGGCGTCGTCGTAGAGGATCTTGTCGTAGATCTCGTCGGCCATGACGACGATGCCGCGTTCGGCTGCGACGTCGGCAATTTTTCGCAATGTTGCCGTGCTGTAGACGGCGCCGGTGGGATTGTTTGGGTTGATGACGACGATCGCTTTGGTGCGGTCGTTCACCTTGCTGAGAAGATCGTCGACGTCGGGGTTCCATCCGTCGGCTTCATTGCAGAGATAGTGAACGGCCTTGCCACCCGCAAGGTTCGTTGCCGCCGTCCACAGTGGGTAGTCGGGGGCAGGAATCAGAACTTCGTCGCCGTTGTTCAACAGCGCCTGAAGTGCAACTTGGATGAGTTCACTGACGCCATTGCCCAGCCACACGTCGTCGACGTTGGTGATGTCGATGCCATGGGTTTGGTAGTACTGCACGACCGCGGTGCGCGCCGACACGATGCCCTGGGAGTCGGAGTAGCCCTGGGCGTTGGGAAGATTACGAATGACGTCGACAAGAATTTCCGGCGGCGCTTCGAAGCCGAACGGCGCAGGGTTGCCGATGTTCAACTTCATGATGCGATGACCAAGATCTTCGAGGCGTCGGGCCTCGACGAGCACCGGACCGCGGATGTCGTAGAGGACATCCGCCAACTTGTCGGACTGGTGCACTTCTTTTGGCGAACTCACGGCGTCAGCCTTGCAGAAAGTCGCCGCGATTCCACGTGATTTTGCAGGGATCTCGGTGTGCGGTGTCGCGAAAAGCGGGTCATTTCACGCCGAGAACCCTTGGGGGTCAGAGGATTTGGGCGAGGGCGAGCGCCTGCTGTGTCGCAAAGGTCCAGCGTCGCGGCGCGTAAGCATCACCAAGGATGTGCAACTCGGGGTG
>CAZVPL010000240.1:0-1679 GCA_964629075.1 uncultured Bifidobacterium sp.
GGCGCGCTCCTTAGGCCGCTCGGACACGCCACCGTGGGCGACTATACGCGAGGGCTAGCGTTGCTCCGAAAAGAACTCTTTTAGTAGCGCAGCGCACTCATCTTTTAGTACATCAGTGATTACTTCTACTTTATGAAGTGCTCGTGGATCACGGAGTAAATCCCACATCGAACCGGCAGCGCCTGCTTTCTCATCCCATGCACCAAACACAACGCGAGGAATACGAGCTTGCATGATTGCTCCTGCGCACATCGCACATGGTTCGAGCGTTACAACGAGGGTGCACTCCTCTAGGCGCCACGAACCAAGTGAGCGCGCTGCTGCTTTGATAGCGACAATTTCTGCATGACCCAGAGGATCGCGCAATAATTCACGTTGATTATTTCCCAAAGCAATAATCTCTCCATCTTTATTGAGCATGACTGCACCAACAGGGACATCGCCACTTGCAGTCGCACCAAATCTTGCACGTTCTAGAGCTACGCGCATCGCTCTTTCATAATTCATTACAGCTTTTCTACCAAATCAATGTATTCGTCGCCACATCCAATACGGCGCGCAATGACTTCTAGTTGTTCATCAGGGAACATTTCATCATCATCGCAAATCAATTGAAGTTCCATAGCATCTAGGCCTAAATCAGTGAAGATATTGAGATCGCCTGCCGGTTCATCAGCATCATCCTCAGCTGGAAGATCAATATCAGTCAGCTCTAAAACTTCTGCAGCAATTTCATAATCCAGCGCAGCCATTACATCACTTAAGACCATCTGCATCTTTGCGCCGACTTGTCGGATCACGATAAAGAATTGATCATCAATCGAGAGCATTGCGAGCGCGCCACCATCAACTTGTTGGGCACGAAGCGCATCAAGAACAACGCCGATATCTGTGGTGGAATCGTCAGGTAGTTGCGAGATTCGCCAACGACCATCATCGCGCCAGGCAAGGAGTGCAAATTCGAGTGTTTGGTCTGCCATCTCACACCTCCCGCGCTAAAGAAATGCAATGCGCCATAGTTCCACCGTTCTACGTGGTAGTAAAGTGTCGCCATGAAAGTGCATGTCGTTAATCACCCGCTAGTAACCCATAAATTGACGGTACTTCGCGACAAGAACACCAATTCACAAGTCTTTCGGCATCTCGTAGAAGAGCTTGTAACTCTGCTGGCGTATGAAGCCACGAGTGAAGTGAAGATTTCTCCGGTCCAAATAGAAACTCCCGTTACTTCGACAAAGGGTGCGATTCTCTCGACCCCGCGCCCTGTTGTGGTTCCAATCTTGCGCGCTGGCCTTGGAATGCTCGAAGGAATGATGCGAGTTCTGCCAAGTGCTGATGTTGGATTTCTCGGCATGGTGCGAGATGAGAAAACGCTGCAAGCATCGACTTATGCAAATCGCTTGCCAGAAGATTTAAGTGGTCGCCAGTGCTACGTACTGGATCCCATGCTTGCCACTGGTGGAACTCTCGTTGCAGCGATTAATTACTTGATCGAGCGCGGCGCCCAAGACATAACAGCAATCTGTTTGTTGGCCGCTCCCGAAGGAGTAAAGACTTTAGAGAAGGCATTTTCAAGTTCGAACTTCCCCATCACGATCGTGACTGGTGCGATGGATGAAAAGTTAAATGAACATGGCTATATCGTGCCTGGTTTGGGCGATGCAGGGGATCGACTTTAC
>CAZVPL010000241.1:0-1674 GCA_964629075.1 uncultured Bifidobacterium sp.
CGCTCGGTGCGGTGGGAAGCCATCATCGTCTCGGTGTTTGGTGCCACGCTCGGTGTGGTGGTCGGTGTGCCTCTCGGCATCGCCGTGTCCCTGGCGCTGCCCGAAACGTTCGTGAACACCCTGCAGATTCCGTTCGGAACCATCGTCACGATCCTCATCGCTTCGATCATCGTTGGAATCATCGCCGCCATCGGTCCCGCACGGCGCGCCGCAAAACTGGACATCCTCCATGCCATCACGACCGTCTGAGGTTTCGCCCGCACTCGCCGCGTTCCTCGCCGAGCGTCATCTTGCGTCGCTCACAACCTTGCGCGCCGACGGCAGCCCGCACGTCGTTCCGGTCGGGTTCAGCTTCGATGCCGCTTCGGGCGAGGTGCGAATCATCACCTTCGACGGCTGCCAGAAGGTGGCAAATGCACGCCGTGGTGGACGGGCCGCGGTGTCGCAGGTCGATGGGGGGCGTTGGGTCACCCTCGAAGGTGTCATTCGCGCCACCACCGAACCCGCCGAGGTCTCTGCTGCCATCGCGGGCTACGCCGCGCGCTACCAACCGCCGAAAGAACGACCCGACCGGGTGGCGTTGGTGATCACCGTGGATCGTGTGCTGGCCTCGAAAGCGCTGCTGGCAACCGATGCCGGCTAGCTCGCTTCAAGTTCGTCGACGTCACTGAAGCGACCGTATTCGTCGATCAGATCTGCCACGAATTGCGACCCCGCCGGGTGTGAATCGGTCATCCGCGCAAGTGGATTCGAGTCGTCGCGCTTCGGTGCCGGCTGACAACGCGTCTGACACTCGGGACACCAGTACAACAACCGTGGCGGTTGGCCGTGTTGTTCGATTGCGATGATGCCCTGACACCGTTCACAGCGCTGGTTGTTGCGTCCGTAGACGGCAAGACCACCGGGCGTTCCAACGGTCGTGATACGGGCGGTGTGGTGCAGGTTCGCCTGCAACATGTCGGCCGCAGTGCGCACCAGTTCGACGCACGCTGACTGCGGCAACGTACCGACCGCGGCATGTGGATGCACTTCACATGCCCACAACACTTCGCAGCGATAAACGTTGCCGACGCCGCACACAACGTGCTGATCGAGCATGACCTCGGCGATCGACTTCGTGGGGTCGGGGCACGACATCATCCGGCGCACGCATTCATCGAGGTCGTAATCGGCCTTGCAGAGATCGGGCCCGAGACGACCAAAATTCGGATGCCGTACAAAGCTGTCGGACCGGTACGTCTCGACAACCGGTGCGCTGAAGCACACCGCAACCCACTCGATGGTTTCTATGACGACCCGCGCCAATCGTTTTGGCTTGCGCCATTTCTCACCGCGACGGTAGAGGTGCCAACTGCCCGTCATACGCATGTGCGTGTGCAGCACAATCTCGTCGTCCCAGGTGATTTCAAGGTGTTTGCCATGTGCATCGACCGACTCGATCGTGCGTCCCACCCGTGGCGCAGGACCGGTGAGTCGGGGAGCTTCGAAACCAACCATTTGGCGCCCGACGAGCGCCGTGCGCAGCGCCGCAGCTGCGCGATGGATGGTATCTCCCTCTGGCATGTCGAAATGTTAGACGCGCCGACGGATGCCATCGTCACATGAGGGGTACGCTCGACGCATGGAACGCGACCGCGACGATGTCGAGAGCGACACAGCGGTTGACGAAACGGT
>CAZVPL010000242.1:0-1667 GCA_964629075.1 uncultured Bifidobacterium sp.
CGTTCGGCACGATGTGTTTGAGGATGATGTCCTTGTCGCGCATGCCCATGCTGCGAGCTGCCACCACGAACTCACGATTGACCCACGCAAGGGTGGCGCCACGAGCGATGCGCCCGAGGATGGGGATGATGACGAACGTGAGCGACAGCATGATCACGAAGATTCGTCGATTCGATGAGACCGGTATGGACGGGTCGGGACTCGTTGCAAGGACCGCAACGAGTGAAAGACCCAGGACCAGATTCGGGATGGACAAGATGATGTTGAACAGCGTGCTGACTGCCGTGTCGAATTTGCCCCGCACATAGGCCGAGATGATGCCAATGGTCGAGCCGATCAGCCCGCCAACGAGCACCGAGATCAACGCGATCATCAGCGAGACTCGCGAACCGTTGACCACGTTCGACAGGAGGTCGTAGCCGTTGGAGTCGGTGCCCAAGATGTGCCCTGGCGAAAACGGCCCAACTCCGGGAGCCGCAAAGTCGGCCTCGCGAGGATTGGGCAGAGGGAGAAATGGTCCCGCGACTGCCAAGAACGCAACTAGGGCAAGCCATAGCGAACAAATCTTGGTGAACAGGTCCATCTTGCGGAAGACGTTAAGCACGACGTCGCTCCCTCGTGCGGGGGTCGACGAAGTTCACGGCGATGTCTGCCAGCGCATTGAAGAAGACGAACCCCACTGCCAAAATTGCGACATACGACTGCAGGGCGAAGAACTGCCGAGAGAAGATGGCGATGCCGATCTCTGAACCCATGCCTGGAATCGTGAAGAGCTGCTCGATGACCAAGGTGCCACCGATGAGGGCTCCCATGTTGAGGGCAAAGCTGGTGAAGAGAGTGACCGAACTGGGGCGCAATACGTGGGTAAAGAGAATGCGCTTGTTGGAGAGGCCCTTGGAGACCGCCATCGTCACGTAATCCTCGCGAAGGGTGGCGATGACATCGGCACGCAGTAGGCGGGTGTAGGTGGCGATGAGCGGGATGGCGAGTGATGCCACGGGGAGGATCATCGTTCGAATGTGCTCCACGAGGTTCTCGCCCGGTGACACATAGCCGAGCGGAGGAAGCCACGCGAGTGTGACGCCGAAAAACACCGCGAGTAAAAGGCCAAAGACGAAGTTGGGGATCGACGAGGCGGTGAAGAGTCCATAGGAGATGGCTTTGTCCGAGCGGCGACCGCTGCGGTAAGCGGTGTAAATGCCGAGGGGAATCGAGATGACGAGTGCAACCACTTGCACGTAGGTGACCATGAGCAAGGAAATGGGAAGTGCGCTGGCAACCTTCTCGGACACTGGTGAGGTACCACCACCGGGAGAAACGATCGGGCCAAAGTCGCCCGATACAAAGTCACGGAGCCACAACAAGTAGAAGGTGATGGGGCCCTCATCAAGTCGCAGCTCCTTCATTCGTGCGGCTTTCGAAGCCTCATCGAACCCGCCCGCATAGATCTCCTCGAGCCCGACCGGAAGCAATCGGAGAAGAAGCGAGAGAAAGAAGGTGGAACCGATGACGACGACAAGCGCTTGTCCGATCGGGCGCAGAACCGCGTTCAGCCGCGCTAGACCTTTCACTGGATAACCCCCATGTCACCTGTCCCCGAAATCAAGTGAGCAGAGCATATATGAAAATTGCCCGGGGTGGAAATCCACCCCGGGCAATTGTTCGAC
>CAZVPL010000243.1:0-1629 GCA_964629075.1 uncultured Bifidobacterium sp.
AGGCCTCGGCGTCGCGCTTCAACTTCATGAGCGTGCGGGCGCTGATCTCCTGGGGCGAATAGCGCTTTCCATCGATGTCGTCCGACTTCCATGCCTCGCCCATGTGGCGCTTCACCGACCGGAAGGTGCGGTCGGGGTTGGTGATGGCCTGGCGCTTGGCCACTTCGCCGACGAGAACCTCGCCGGTCTTTGAAAAAGCCACGACCGACGGGGTGGTTCGGGCGCCCTCGGAGTTCGGGATGACGACCGGGTCGCCCGCTTCAAGGACCGCAACGACGGAGTTCGTGGTTCCGAGGTCGATTCCGACTGCCTTTGCCATGGGGGTCTCCTGACTTTCTGAGTTTTTCGAGAAACTTGAGTGAGGTTGACTCAACTTTAGCGACACAGACGACGGCACGACAACTCGAGGGACAAAAAGTTGAGCGAAAGTGACTCAAGTCTCGCTCTCCCCTTCCCCCGCCGGCGCTGGGCGGCAACAATGGCGACATGCACGATCTCGTCGTTCGCAATGCCCACCTCGTCGACGGCACGGGACGCCCCGCTCGTCCGGCCGACATTGCGGTCGCGAATGGCGTGATCACCGAGGTCGCCCCCCATATAGATGGTGCGGCCCGGCGGACGATCGATGCGGGGGGCCTGCTCGTCACCCCCGGGTTCGTCGACATCCACACCCATTTCGACGGCCAGGCCACGTGGGACCCGCTCCTTGCTCCGTCATCACAGCACGGGGTCACCTCAATCGTGATGGGCAACTGCGGTGTCGGGTTCGCCCCGGCGAAACCCAACCCGACCGATCACGACTGGCTCATCGGCCTCCTTGAAGGTGTCGAGGACATTCCGGGCACGGCACTCGCCGAGGGCTTGACGTGGGATTGGGAAACCTTCCCCGACTACATCGCCTCGCTGCAACGTCGAGAATGGACCATCGATGTTGGCACTCAGGTGGCCCATGCACCGTTGCGTGCCTATGTGATGGGCGAGCGTGGTGCCGACCCGCACGAGGAACCCACGGTCGAAGAACTTGGTGCGATGGTCCGCCACGTACGCGACGGTCTACGTGCCGGGGCGCTCGGGTTCACCACCAGTCGCACGTACATCCACCGGACGAAGTCAGGCCAGCCCCTCGGCACGCGGTTCGCCAGCACCGACGAACTCGTTGCACTCACCTCTGCTTTGGCCGACGAGGGAACCGGCGTCATTCAGCTCATCTCCGATGCCTACCTCAGCGAGGATGAAGATCTCGCCACGCGTGAAATGGCGCTGATGGAAGAGGTCGCTCGCGCATGTGGTCGACCCATGTCGATGACCGTGCAGCAACCCATCGATGCCCCCGATCGCTGGAAGCGGATGGTGGCCTGGACAATCGATGCATCGTCGCGCGGAATCGACCTGAAGACACAGATTGCACCCCGCCCGATCGGCGTTCTTCACGGCCTCGATGCGTCGATCACACCCTTCATTCTTTGTCCCACCTGGGCCCTCGTCATGCAGATGCCACGCGACGCACGCGTGGCCGAACTCTCGAAGCCCGAGGTGAAAGAACGCGTTCTGCGCGAACATCCCGAGCAGTTGGTCCGCGCCACCGGCGTGTTGCACAACCTGTGTGCCGAGTTCGGGTCGCTCTTCCCG
>CAZVPL010000244.1:0-1623 GCA_964629075.1 uncultured Bifidobacterium sp.
CCGTAGACGAACTTCACGGTGGTGGCGAGGCCGCTGGGGTTCACCACCGCGTTCAGCGTGGCTCGCGAGGCCGACACGGAGGTGGCCGCGGCCGTTCGGGCGGTCGGCTTGTTGCCAGAGATGGAGAACGACCTACTGACGTCGGTCGCAGCAAGGAACATGCCGCTCACGGCACGCGAGGCTTTGACGGTGCAAGTGCCCGGCGAGACGTACGTGACAGTGCTGCCCGAGACGGTGCAGACGGTGACAGTGGACGACGAAAATGAGACGGCGGCACCGGACGACGAAGTGGCGGACAGCGTGCGGGTACCAGTGTTCATCGCATCGTCGGCAAGCACCCCGAAACTCAATGTCTGCGGGAGGAACGCGCTCGCCACCGTCGCGTCGGCGACCGTCGCGTTTGACGTGGAACCGTTGCCCAGCTTCCCGTTGGAACTGTTGCCCCAGCACCAGAGCGTCGTCGCAGACACTGCGCACGAAGCCTCCTTGCCTGTCGTGACTGCAAGTGCACCACTCACACTCGCAACTGTCTCTGGACCTTGGTTGGCAGTGCTTCCGCCAGTACCGTTTCCGATCTGCCCGTTGGAGTTGTCACCAAAGCACGCGACTGTTCCTCCTGTCCGCACCAGGCATGTGTAGTAGTCACCCGCGGAGATACCTGCCGCATCAGAAATTGGGGTGCTGGAGGCGCGTACCGAGCGGACGGGATGGGCACGCGTGTTGGAGCCCCCGGGTGCAGTGGACGACCCCAGCTCCTGGTACATGTTTCCGCCCCAGCAGTAAGCCACATTCGACGCCGTGACGGCACAGGAATGCCTTAGTCCTGCGGACACGGCGACCACGCCAGAGAGGTCTCCCCCGGTCGCAAGTCCGACCGTCACCGGCGAGGCTCGATTCATCGTGGAACCGTCACCGAGTGAGCCCTCCATGTTGAATCCCCAGCACTTAACCGTTCCCGCCGCGAGCACAGCACAAGTGTGCTGGTCGCCGGCCGACACCACGACCGCCTGCTCGGATGCCGCCAGTGCCTCGACGGGCACATGGCTGGTCGACGCAGTACCGTCACCCAACTGGCCAGTGAATCCAGAGCCCCAGCACATGACTGCCCCGGTTGTCATCACGGCGCAGGAATGCGAGCCACCGGCCGAGATCGACGCTGCCCCCGTGAGCACCTGGATCGGCTGGTACGTGATGCCCGACGAGAGATTGCCGATCGCTGGACCGCTGGCGCCGAAACAGTGGACGGTCGTGTCTGACTTCAGGATGCACGTGTGTCGTTGTCCGGCCGCCACAGCCGTGCCACCCGCGAGACCCGGGATCTCGAGTGGCACGGCTGAACGCAGGACATCAGTTGGGTGTTGACCAGTCTGCCCCTCGTTGTTCGAGCCCCAGCAGAACACCTTTCCCCCGGCGACGTAGCAAGCGTGGCTCGCGCCTACGCTCAACACCGAACCGGTCGAACGCAGCGAACCGATGACGTCGCCTGCATCCGCAGAAACCTGCGGTGTGGGGGCAACAAGGCCGGTCAGGGAAGCCACCAGCAGGGCGAGGAGTGTCAACGGGCGTCGGTGCGTGCGAAGCATGACTGAATCTTGGTACAGACTCACGTCCCCAACAAGTCCA
>CAZVPL010000245.1:0-1611 GCA_964629075.1 uncultured Bifidobacterium sp.
TTTTCACCATCACGCTCCACACGATGAGGAACGCAATTCCAATCGGTACGCCGATGAGAGCAAGAAGTGACCGACGCGCGAGATGTCGACTCTTCAATTCGTCAATCAACCCGACAACCATGGGTCGGATGGTATTTCCGGCAAGTGCAATCTTCGGGTGACAGCCGTCCCTACGTCACATCACCTGGTCGAGGACACCATCAACGTGGCGAGCCCTGCCATCTCTCCCCCGTCGGCCACAAACTCCGCGCCCGTCGAGTAACTCGACTCGTCGCTCGCGAGGAAGACGATGAGGTGCGCGAGTTCGTGGGGATGGCCGGGGCGCTTCATCGCAACATGCGACTGCGCCATGTCCATGCCGTCGGTCATCGGTGTGATGACCGCACCCGGGTGGACGGAATTGCATCGCACCCCGGAGTCACCAAGATCGAGGGCGACCGCCTTCGTGAGACCACGCAAGCCGAACTTCGATGCCGTGTAGCCGACGAGGCCGCCATAACCCTTCAGGCCGGCGGTCGACGAGACGTTGATGATCGATGAAGGCGCCGACACCTTGAGCGCAGGCAGAGCCGCCTGGATACCGGCGAAAGCGCTCGTCAGGTTCACGGCAATGACACGGTCCCACTCATCGTGAGGGAAGTCGGCGATGGACCCGGTTGCGAGAATTCCTGCGTTGTTGACGAGGACGTTCAACTTGCCGAACCGTGCAAGTGCAACGTCAACCGCATGTTGCCAATCATCACGACTCGTGACGTCGAGATGGACATAGACAGCGGCGTCACCGAGTTCTGCCTCGATGGCAAGGCCTTGTTCGTCGAGAACGTCGCCAAGCACGACACTGCCACCTTGTGCGACCATCGCCCGCGCAAAACTCGCACCCATTCCACGTCCAGCGCCGGTGATGAGAGCCACCTTGCCGACGAGCCGTTTGCCTTTTGGATAATCAACCGATCCCATCCCGAAAGGATCCGGTGGGATGTGCAAGGAACGAGATGAGTTTGGTACCGCAATCGCGGTCAGTGACTCACTTCAAAATGGAGTCGTCGACCCAACTGCCGTGGAAACCGAAAGGCACGCGCTGTGGCAGATGTACGCGGGCAACCGGCGGCTTGGCCATGTCGGTGGCGTCGAGGATGACGAGCTCCGATGTTTCGGTGTCGCTGTAGTACACGAATCCCATGGCATAGCCCTCGTCTTCGGCAGCCTTGTCGGAGTCCTGCACGAAGACGAACTCGCCCGGATGTGCGTACGCACCGAAGTCGTGGACGGTCTTCGAGCCATCCTTCATGTCGTACTTGGCGACGACACCGGCCGCGTCGAGCGCACCAACCTTGCCCTCGCGCGATCCCGCGGCCCAGCCGTAGCGGTGCTTCAGACCGACGACGCGATCGTCGACGCGCGGGAAGCCGTGCGCCCAGTCGTCGTACTGCTGCTCGCGAACCGCCCCGGTCTTCAGGTTGAAGGTCCAGCGCCACATGTACGAGGGGTCAAAGTCGTCCATCGAGTTCTTCCACATCGTGGCGTGACGACCGACGTCGCAAATCACCTCGTCGCCTTCGACGTACGAGTTGAGCGGATGGAAGACGTAGCACGGGTCGACCTCGAACCAAC
>CAZVPL010000246.1:0-1603 GCA_964629075.1 uncultured Bifidobacterium sp.
ATCATTCGACTTGTCGAAGGTGAAGGTCCGCCTGCGCATCAACAAGAGTGAATGGCAGTTGGTCGACACGTCCACTGGCATCGTGATCGCAGTTGTTGCACCCGTCCAGACCGGTGAAAACCAGATCGAGTTCGAGGTGACCGATGAAAACGGTGAGACGGTCGTCGTCCAGAGAAAGGTTCTGGTCGAAGGCACACCCGAAGCTACGGCCTACGTCGAGTCCCAATCGCCGGTTGACTCTTCCGACTCTTCGTGGTGGCGATTCCTGCTGGTTGTCGTGGCGGTTGCCGTCGCAGCATGGCTGGTAGTCGTAGCGACTCGTCGCCGTCGTCAGTCGTAGCTCTTCTTCGCTGGGCGAGTCGTTACGAGGGGCGAACCCGTACGCGCAGGTTGCCCGACATCGTGAGGTAAGCAACTGCAGAATGCGGCTTTTTCGACGACCAGTCGGTGGCCAACGCGGTCCACAACACGCCGTCGCGTGACACCTCGACGACAACCGGTCGCCCCGAGACTGCCTTCGGGGTGCCGGCGGCATCCCAGATGAACTCGTAGCGACCGATGCCCGGGAAGGACTTGTACGTCTCGTAGAACGAGCATGGGCCCGACGAATAACTCTGCTCCGCTGAATTCGGCTCGGGCGGCGCGACGATGACCGGGTTTGAACGGTGGATGGCGCCGAGTGGCGAACATTCGCTTTCGTCGAGTGGCGCTTGTGCGAACGGGTTTGGCTCGGTGGTGGGGGAAAACTTGTCGATCGTCACAACGGTCGTGGCAATGTTGATGCTGCGTTCACCGGGACGCGGAGAAGTCCCGATGGTCAGATTCTTGGTGCGAGCTGCATTTTCGTCGGAGCCGCAAGACGCGACGGCCAAAATCGCCATGACTGTGAATGATGTGCGACGAAAGGGCATGCCGAAAAGTCCGCTACCGAGACCTGACGAAAACAATGATGCTCGTCGCCGTGAGGCACCGCAACTCGCTCACGATGAGGGTCACGCGAGCGTAATAAGTTTCGTCCAGTGCAACCCCGTACGGATTCAACACTGTCGCGCTTGTGTGCGAATCCTGGATGTACGGTGCCGTGTGCCAGGTCCGTCTGTCGTTCGACACCTCGATCATCGGGTATGTGCGTGGATCTTCGGGTCTCACCAAGATCGATGAGTAAGGCGACCAGCGAACAACATTGGGCTGTGCGGGGTTGCCCGAGGCTGACAGGGACCTGGAGTCTGCGCACCGCGGGACGGCGGTGCGCGTCATCGCGAGAATTTGGTCTACGGTCACCGACCTCGCCATCCAGGCCGGGTTGGGTGCGACGGTTGAGCGCGGACTTGGAGCCGCCGTGGTCGTGGGGTTTTCGGTCGTTGTTGGTGCAGCGGTGGTTGCAATCGCCCCGTCGAGCGTCGTTGGGGGTGGGGTCGCAACCGTCGTCGTGGATTTGAGTTTTCCGCTACGCATCTTCACGGTTGTCGACGTGCCGATGGCTGCATTTTTGACGCGGCCCGACGACGAATCTGATGCCGAGTCTTCCGAGCCGCCGCAAGCAGCGAGAAACGAGGCAGCCAGGGCAACTGCAACGAAGCGGTTGTACATGACTGGAAAGTAA
>CAZVPL010000247.1:0-1598 GCA_964629075.1 uncultured Bifidobacterium sp.
ATCCGGGTCGACGAACACTCGCAGTTGAGTGCTGTGACCAAAGGGGGCACGCCGCGTTTGAGTTTGGCAACCTGTTGGTGTTGCTCGTCTTGACATCTGCTCCCTGTCGCAGACTGACGGACAGCTTCAGTGCTGCCGAGCCGGCAGGATGATCGGTGCGGTGAAGTTCTCGATGACTGCGGGATTGCCGTAGCGCTCTTTCACTCGTGACACCCATGCTGCATCGAACCAGGCATTCGCACTTGCCTGTCGATCCCAGAGATAGACACCGCCGAACGTCCCCTTGTCTCCGTTGATGATGAAGTGCTTGCGCAACAAGCCGGGAACCTCTCGGTACTCGGCTTCGGCGGCAGCGAATCCGGCGTGCAACACATCGTCGGTGATGCCCTGCGGGATCGGAATCTCGACCAGCGTGGCGACGCGTCGGTGATCCGTCGAGAAGGGTGTTCCACCGGTGACATTGTCGATGGACAAAGGGGCACGCAGTATTCGCACGTTCGGTTCGCTGCCGCGCTCTCGTCGCACCCGCTCGAACCACGCTTCGTCGAACCACGACTCTGCGGCCTCACGATCGGTCCAGTAGTAGATGCCTCCAAAGTCACCACTCGCCATCTCGATGGTGAAGATCTTGAACGCCAGTCCGGGGATGTGTGCATACGTGTCGATGGTGGCTCGCATCTTGCGCTGCACCAGCCATCCGGGTGCAAAGCGAGGAGTGGGGATTCTCACGATCACTACGACAGGTTCGGGTGTTGTGCTCATCTGGTTGCCTTTCGCGTGGGGATTAGTCGAAATCGTTGGTGAACACGACTTTTGTGAGCGGTTTTGTCATGCCTTCGATGGCATTGCTGAAGGGGATGACTTCGTCGATGATCTGCGACGGGTCAAGTACGCCGCTCGACACCAAATCGAGTACCGGTCGTGCGGTCGCGCATGCGTGGACGCGTCCGATCTCGTAGCGGACGCCCTTCAGGTACATGGTCTGCAACGGCAGCATTGAGCTTGCCGCTGCACCACCCGAGACGCTTGTGCACACTCCGCAGGGTTCGACCGAACGCAGCGCGAAGTTTCGACCTGCATCGAGCACGTTCGCATCGACCACGATCGGAAATCTCTGGTCGAGCTTGAGTGAGTCCCAACGTTCGCGCGCATCGACGACCTCGGCACCAAGGGACGACGCTGTTTCGAGACGCACCGCGTCGTCGTCCACATAGACCACTCGTTCTGACCCGAGAGCCCGCGCTGCCATCACGGCGTACAACCCAACCGAGGGCGCAAGTCCGCCGACGACAAGCACCGGCGCACCCGGGCGCTCTTTCAGTGGGCCGGCGACACAGCGGAAGCCGTCAGAGACATTGTCGGGAATGCCCGCTGCAGCAATCGGGTCGATCCCGGGCGGCAAGGGAATCAACATCACATCGGCCCACGGCACGCGGACGAGTTCAGCGAGCGCGCCGCCGAGGTCGACCCCGCCATGGGGCCCGAGACCAAATGCCGTTCCCGATGCCACGTTTTCGCACGCATTGGTGTGTCCCCGGCTGCACGGGGCACACGACATGCAACTCAGTTGGAATGGAACGATGACGCGGTCTCCCGGA
>CAZVPL010000248.1:0-1592 GCA_964629075.1 uncultured Bifidobacterium sp.
GTTCGCTTGGTCGGAGCGCTCGCTTTCACGAACGCTGCAACGACCCGCGTTGACGCACGGCTGGGTGCGCACACGAAGGGCCATCTCAGGGTCCGCCTCATCTGGTGGGAGATCCATTAACCGAGCCGGCGAACCGGCAAGGGCCAGAAGTCTTCGGCGAGAGAACCGAATGGTTTATGTCGAATGAGAACGCTAACGGCATCGGCACGGCCTTCAAACCGCCCCGACCGGGCAAGAACTCAGGCTGTTTCGGGCTTGAGACGGTTCGTGTCGATCTTGACGCCGGGCCCCATGGTCGAGGCGATGCTCACCTTGCGGAGGTACTTGCCCTTCGCTGCGGCCGGCTTTGCGCGCTGGATCTCATCGAGAACCGCGAGCAGGTTGGTCGTGAGATCGGCGGCCGCGAAGCTGGCCTTGCCGATGGGAACATGCACGTTGCCGTAGCGGTCGGTGCGGTACTCGACCTTGCCGCCCTTGAATTCGCCGACCGCACGCGCCACATCCTGGGTGACGGTGCCGGTCTTCGGGTTTGGCATGAGACCGCGCGGACCAAGCACGCGGCCGAGACGACCGACGAGCGGCATCAAGTCGGGTGTGGCGATCGCGAGATCGAAATCCATGTTGCCCTTTTCGATTTCGGCGGCGAGGTCGTCGGCACCGACGAGGTCGGCACCCGCGTCACGCGCGGCCTGAGCTGCTTCGCCCGCTGCGAACACTGCGATGCGCACCGTTTTGCCGGTACCCGACGGCAGCGCGACGGTGCCGCGAATCATTTGGTCGGCCTTGCGCGGGTCGACACCGAGTCGGACGGCAACTTCGACGCTTTCGTCGAACTTCGCCGTTGCACACTTCTTCACGATCTCTGTCGCCTCTGCGGGCGTGTAGAGCGCTTCGCGATCGTACGACGCGACCGCGGCTTTGTATTTCTTTCCTGAACTTGCAGTTAGTGCCATGACTCTTCCTTCATGTCTCCCTCGTGTTGCGGCGTTTCGCCGGGCGAGGTCTTCCCGGTCGTGCCGTATTCGAATTCAGACGACTTTGATGCGCGTCAGACGACCTTCAGCCCCATCGAACGAGCGGTGCCACGAACCTGCTGCTTGGCAGCTTCGAGGTCGTACGCATTCAGGTCGGGCATCTTGATCTTTGCGACTTCTTCGATGTCAGCTTCGGTGACCGAGCCGACGACGGTCTTGCCCGGGGTCGACGATGCCTTTTCAAGACCGGCCTTCTGGCGCAACAACACCGGGGTGGGCGGCGTCTTCAGAATGAAGGTGAACGAACGATCTTCGAAGATGCTGATCTCGACCGGGATGATGGTCCCCGCCTGGGCCTCGGTTGCCGCGTTGTACTGCTTGACGAAGTCCATGATGGCGATGCCGTGTGGTCCGAGTGCGGTACCCACGGGCGGTGCCGGGGTGGCCTTGCCGGCCGGGATTTGGATCTTGACGATCGCTGCGAGCTTCTTTTTTGCCATGACGAGTTCCTTGTCGGCTTTCTATCGAGGGATCAGAGCTTTGCAACCTGGCTGAAGTCCATTTCGACCACGGTTTCGCGGCCGAAGATGTTGACGAGGACCTTCAACTTCATGTGAT
>CAZVPL010000249.1:0-1581 GCA_964629075.1 uncultured Bifidobacterium sp.
TGCCTGCAACAGAGGACACCGCAATCGAAACCACCGAAGGCGAGACCGCAGAAGCGATAGTTTGAACATCAACGCCGTTGCCGACAATTTCCATCAAGGTTCGAGTCTTCGAGCAACTGCCGTCTGTGGCTGCAAAGAGAGCCTTTGTTTTATTGTCTACACAGACTTTCGTAGGCGGATTATCGGGAGTGACAGCGACTGCAACGCCGCCAGCCACAACAGCGCCCATTACGAAACCAACCATGACTTTGCTAAAAGTAGAGACAGTTGCCATGCGTCATACCTCATCATTGTTTTCTGAAAAAAACCTTAACGGGAATTCAACCTTTGCTGGGTAGACTTCGCAACTCATGGAACTAACGCTCAAGCGCGCACGTCTTGCGGTAACCATCACATTTATTGTCAATGGATTTACAGCAGGAACCTTCGTTGCGCGAATTCCAGATTTCAAGCGGATTCTGGATATTTCAAATGGAACTTTAGGTACCTCGCTGCTCTTTGTCTCGATCGGAGTCTTCCTCGCTCTAAAGCCAGCTGGAAAGAACTCGGCAAGATTTGGAAGTAAGCCAGTAGTTTTCTGGGCGACGATTGCATTGGCTTTTTCTTGCGTGCTCGTTGGGTTACTCCTAAACCTGCAATGGTTTTGGCTCTCTTTATTTCTCCTTGGATTCTCTTTAGCAACTCAAGATGTCGCTATGAATGCACATGCTGTCTTGGTAGAACAACGCGCGGGACGGCGTTTGATGAGCGTTTTTCACGGCATGTTTTCAGTTGGAACCTTGATTGGCGGAATTCTTGGCGGACTTTTCTCACAATGGGAGGTCACACCTCTTAATCAATCTCTTGGATTATTCCTTATGTATATGGTGGCAGCTTTTGCAGTCAGGCCGATTTATCTGCCCGCTGAGACGGATAGACATGACTTCACATCGGGACCGCGTGCAAAACATCCTTTTATCTTCTGGATTCTCGGTTTCTTTGGATTGTTTGCTGCAATTAGTGAAGGCGCTGCGGGAGATTGGGGCGGTGTCTTGGCTCGCGACGCTTTTGGTGCGACGCCTTTTATTTCTACATTGCCATACATAGTTTTCTGCAGCGCCATGATTATCGGTCGTTTCTCAGGAGACTATTTGGCGCATCGATTTGGCGCATCACTTGTGATTGCAATGGGCGGAATTATCTCTGGTACCGGACTCACAGCTGGACTTATCGTTGGTGGTATTCCTGCAATCATGATTTCGTGGTTTCTACTTGGAATTGGACTCTCAGTTGTTATTCCGTTGATGTTTAGCGCCGCTGGAACCCTTGCAACAAAGAGGTATGCGGGAGTAATTGCCCCTTCAGAAGCGGTCGCTAAAGTTTCTGGAGTCTCTTACTTTGGATTCGTTCTTGGTCCACCACTGATTGGATTTATTGCTGATGTTATCGAGTTGCGTTGGACGCTTTTCTTAATTGCAGCTTTCTCTTACTTACTCATTTTTGCTTCAAAATACGCGCGCGAAGCGTAGTTTTATTTGCCCCACGACGTATGTAGTGGGCGACCTTCTGCATAACCTGCGGCTGATTGAATTCCTACTACTG
>CAZVPL010000250.1:0-1578 GCA_964629075.1 uncultured Bifidobacterium sp.
GACAAACACCGGGGGAACGTCGGCTGCTTCGGCGGCCTCGGCTGCTGCGACGCCGGCTGTGGCGGCGTCGGGTGTGCCCGGGATTCCGACGGTTGTTGCGGGTGATGGTCAGGTGACGGTGACGATTGTGGCGCCGTCGGCAGGGGGTACTCCCGTGTCATACACCGTGACGGCGTCTCCGGGTGGTCGGACCTGCACGGTGACGGTTCCTGAGACGTCATGTGTGGTGACTGGTTTGACGAACGGTACGTCGTACACGTTCACGTCAACGGCGACAAACACCGGGGGAACGTCGGCTGCTTCGGCGGCCTCGGCTGCTGCGACGCCGATGGCATCGGGTCGTTCGGCTTCGACATCAACGGGAGCCGATACTGGTGGGAACTCGTCTGGTGGGACCGGATCATCTGGTTCGGCACCGACACCAACGGGGGCCGGTACGGGCGGTGCCGGTTCGAGGGGAGGCTCGGCGGCGGGTTCAGGGCCCGACAGCGTGAGTGTGCGTATCGGCACGTCCGGTGCGGACTCGAGATCAAGGTCGGGCGCTGGTCTCAACATGAGCACTGAAGTCACGAAGAGACTCGCGCCGACGGCTAACTTGCCAACTCCGATTGCGGGTACGGTTCTGAATGGGCGGCCGAGTAGCGATGTGGTTGCCTCGGCATCTGCAAGTCTGACGACGACCGACAACACGGTGTACAGCAGTACTTTGCCGACACGTACAGCGGCGTCAACTGCTTTGAAGCTTCTGACCCCTTCGCAGGCCAGAACGGCGGAGATACTTACCTTGTCGCCGGCTGTCTGTGTGGGTGCCGAGACGGACTTGGTTTTGATCGGACCGGGTCGATGCGACGCGAGGGTTGTGAGCTCGACTACGAACGATGTGTTGCGTGTGCTGTCAACAACTGTCGTGGCGGATTCGAGTGAGTCAATCAAGGTCGGCAACAAGGTTGTGGTTCTCGCGCCGTATTTCTTTTCGAATGGCACGACAAAGATGCTTCCGAAATCGTTGACTCGTTTCAATCAGGGTCTGTCCCTTGTTCGCCAGGCCAGAATGATCTTGGTCACGGGCCACTCGGGCAACGTCCTTGGTCTCACGCCCGGCAACAAGGCGTTGGCGAACAATCGCGCGGACACAGTGGCTGGAATGTTGAAGGAGAAGATGGTGAGGGCGCTGATCGTTCGTGTTGGCATGGGGCCGTTGTATCCCGTGACGACCGATCCGAAACGGCAAACCCAAAACAGGCGGGTCGTGGTGGTGTTGATTCCGTAGGGCTCGTGTGGGGTGTGTCCGAGCGCCTTGTCGCATCGCGTCAGTTCATCCTCCATATCGGCCGAATACTGGGCCTGAACGAGACTTCGCTCAAAATTGTGCGTCGGTGGTCTGGCGCTCCGCGTCCCCGTCGTGTCACCGTGTGTGAGCGATGTCTTGCTCAACGTCCCCCAAAAGAACACTTCGGCGAAGTGCGATCGGAGTCTTGGTTGCCGGTGTTGTCGGAGCAATCCCAGTGGGGGCCGAGTCTGTCGTGCGGCAGCAAGTGGTCGTCGAGGTCGAATCGGCCGGTGCGACCGTTGCAACCC
>CAZVPL010000251.1:0-1573 GCA_964629075.1 uncultured Bifidobacterium sp.
ACGAGTTTTAGGGTGAAGAGCGATGTCCGACGCCAGAGGTACTCGGGACAAAATCCTGGAAGCAGCGATCGCGATCATCGAGATCGAAGGCGAGGCCGGTGTTCGTGTCGACCGAGTCGTGGAAGCGGCGGGCTTCACCAAGCCAGTGCTCTACCACCACTTTTCCGACCGGGAAGATCTCATCATTGCGGCTCAAGGCGAGCGTTATCGGCGTTCATTCGACGATGCACTCTTGGCCCTGGGTGTGTTCGAGGGTGTCGAGAGTCAAGACGTCTTCCTCGACCGGGTGTCGACTGCGCTGGGTGACTTCACGTCGCCGGAAGGCCGTCGTCGACGTCGTCTGCGGGCCGAGATCCAAGGCGCCGCCGTGGGGCGGCCGCAACTGCACGATGTGATCACCGAAGCCAATCGGGGGTTCGTTGCCACGTTCGGTGACTTCTTGATGCGGGCTCGCAAGGCGGGTCTCATCTCGCCGCGACGAGATCCTCGCGACGTGGCGGCATGGTGGTTGTCCGTCGTGGCGGGTCGTTACGTCATCGACGTGGATGCCGAACGTCTCAATGACGAGGAATTGACGGACATCGTGTCGTCGATGATTCGCTACCTGCTCTCGGGTGAACGCTGACGGGGCACCACCTCGACCGTGTTTCAAGCGTCGCGATTGCGTCGTTGGTTCGATTACGCCAATCGATGACGCCCGTTACGCGCGCTCGCGCCACCATTCGACAGTCGCCGCCGCCCCTTCCGCTAAGGGCGTGGGTCTGACACCAAGGATCGACTCGGTTCGAGACGAGTCGGTCGTCCAGTCCTCGACGAATTGGTACCAAGTTTCCTTCACCTCGCGGAGCAGGGGGACCACCACGCCACCAACAATGATCGCAACTTTGGGTATCGCGGTCACCTTCGCCGTGGTCCCCGCGGCCCGCGCAAAAGCTTCGACGATTTCACGTTGTGTCACGGCGGGAGAGTTGGGAACGAGCCAGGTTTGCCCGGCTGCTTGAGTTTGTGTGATGACCGCAACGAGGGTGCTGGCAACGTCGGGCATGTAACTGACAACGTGCGGAACATCGAGGCTTCCGAGCAGCGACACCTTCTTTCCTGCAATCACGCGTGGCACGGTCCGCTCTCCGAAAGCCGACTCGAGAACCTCGGGGCCGTAGAAGTCGGACGCACGAACGATGGCCGCACGCAGTTTTCCGGCCTGGTGATCGTCCATCAGAGTCGTCGCAATCTCGGCACGGACCTTGCCCTTTTGTCCCGTCGGCCGAAGAAGGGTGTCCTCTCGCATCGGCATGGCGGCTCCGGCGCCAAATGCGTAGAGATTGTCCATGACGACGAGCAGCGAACCCGTTTGTTGGGTCGCGGTACGCATTGCCTCGTGAAGGGGAGGCCAGTCCTGTGGCCAGCGGTGATACGCGGGGTTTGCCGCGTTCACGAGTGCGCCCGAGCCGTCGAGATGACGGACGAGCATGTCGGAGTCTGTCGCGTCAGCGGCTACCAGCTCGATGCCAGGGTGCGCGGGTCCGCGTCCGCTGCGCGACAGGACGGTGACGTGGTGGCCGAGATCGGCGAG
>CAZVPL010000252.1:0-1538 GCA_964629075.1 uncultured Bifidobacterium sp.
AACGTGTGAGGGCTGCAAATGCGAGCACTAATGCAAAAGCAATTATCTTTTGCTGGCGCAGTGAAATAGCGTTCATGATGGATAAGGATACTGACCGCCATAATGGCTCCATGAGCGAGTTGATTTTGGCGGCAGTTCCATTAGGAAATCCGGGAGATGCATCTACTCGCCTTAAAGATGCGATTACACAGGCCGAATTCATTGCGGCTGAAGACTCACGTCGCTTTCTGCGACTTTGCAAAGATCTCGACGTTGAATGCCGAGCTCAGGTCATCTCTTTTTTTGAGGGCAATGAAAGTTCGCGCCTTGATGAAATCGCCGCAAAGTTAACATCAGGCAGCAATGTCCTGCTAGTGAGCGATGCAGGTATGCCATCGGTTAGCGATCCCGGTTATCGCGCAGTTCGCATGGCAATTGATAAAGGATTCAAAGTTTCGATCATTCCTGGACCTAGTGCAGTGCTTTCAGCTCTCGCTCTCTCAGGTCTACCGACTGATAGTTTTGTATTCGATGGATTTCCGCCACGTACAGCTGGCGCCCGCCAACAATGGTGCGACGAGCGTGCTCACGAAGCTCGCACCTTGGTTTTCTTCGAAGCGCCTCATCGAATATCTGAGACGATTGAAGCGTTCCGTCGCGCATGTGGTGGAGATAGACCTGGCGCAATCTGCCGTGAAATGACAAAGATCTATGAAGAAGTTATTCGCGGAACTCTTGATGAATTACATGTATGGACTCTAAGCAAGGAAATGTTAGGGGAATTTACCGTTGTTATTTCTGGATATGATGCAAAATCCCGTGATGTGAGTAGCGATGAAATCGCTGCCATGGTGAAGCGTTTTGACTCAACTGGAATTACACGCAAAGAAGCCATCACTATGACAGCAAAAGAACTTCGCATTCCTAAGCGTAAAGTCTTCGACATCATGGTTGTTGAGAAGTAGATAGAATTCCCCCCATGTCGAGCGCAGCAAAATCTTTCTATTTAACAACTCCCATTTATTACGTTAATGATGCGCCACATATTGGACATGCCTACACAACTGTCGCGGGCGATCTCTTAACTCGTTGGCATCGCCAAAAAGGAGAGTCCGTTTGGTTTTTGACGGGGACTGATGAACATGGTCAGAAAGTTATGCGAACTGCAGAATCGCATAACACTGCACCACAGCAGTGGTGTGATCGTTTAGTAGAAGATGCGTGGAAGCCAGTTTGGAAACATCTGGAAATTGCCAACGATGACTTCATTCGAACAACGGAACCACGTCATATGGAGCGGGTTCAAAAATTCTTACAAGGCTTGATGGAAAGTGGCTTCATTTACGAGGGGAAATACGAAGGTCCGTATTGCGTGGGCTGTGAAGAGTTCAAGTTACCTGGTGATCTCGATGAAGGTAAATGCAAAATTCATTCAAAACCCGTCGAGATGGTGAGTGAAACTAATTGGTTCTTCAAGCTATCGGCTTTTGTACAACCTCTGCTTGATCACTAAAAGAAGAATCCAGAAGCTTGCGAACCAGCGAGTGCAAGAAATGAAG
>CAZVPL010000253.1:0-1529 GCA_964629075.1 uncultured Bifidobacterium sp.
GAACTCGACACCACCGCGGTGTTGAAGGTGATCATCGACGACTTCTCCGACCCGCGCAGCAAGAAGCGTCGCGACTACCGACTCGACCGCATGGAGGCACTTGCCGCCGCGCGTTACAACCCCGAGCTCACCAAGCGTCTGGTGCAGGCACAGAAACGGTTGTCCGCAAGCATTCGCAAAACTATCGAAAAGGCAAAAGCCGACGGAATCGTCGCCGAAGAAGTCGATGCCCACGCGCTCGCTTTCTTTCTCGAAGTTCTGCCGCTCGGCACCGGATTGGCCACGGTCTACGCCGACATGCCAAGCCAAGAGGCGTGGCGCAACCTGTTGTTGCGAATGCTCGCATCGTTGATTCCCGACAAGCCCGCAAAAAACAAGTAGTCGCTACCTACTCGCCAGTTTCGTGACAAGCACTGCGGGGTCGCCGTCACACTCGTCGAGATCACTCGGTCCCAACACCAATTCCCACGCACCGTTGTCGTTCTGCCTGATGACCGCAGGTAGCAATCCGGCGGCAGCGAGTTGTTCAGGTGTCGCTTCATCGCGGTGCAGCAGCGTCCAGTCGATACCCGCGCCGTTGCATGTTGTGTCGAAGTCGCGGCGGCGCCCCGTCCATCCGTGGGTGATGTCGCACAAGGCGCAACTTCCCTTGCCGACCAGCTTCTTTGCGATGTAAGAGATCTCGCCAAACAACGTGCCGTCAGCGTTGTAGATACCGATGAAGTGAGCCATGGTGGTCAGCTGAACACGATGGTGCGGTTGTTCCACACCAACACCCGATGCTCCACGTGAGCACGCACCGCCCGGGCGAGAACGACGGTTTCCAAATCCCGACCACGACGGGTGAGTTCGGCGACATCGTCGCGGTGCGACACGCGCGCCACGTCTTGTTCGATGATTGGGCCCTCGTCGAGGTCGCTCGTCACGTAATGAGCCGTTGCGCCGATGACTTTCACGCCGCGGTCATGCGCCTGACGGTACGGGTTGGCACCGATGAACGCCGGAAGGAACGAGTGATGAATGTTGATCATCCGGCCGTACCACTTGTCGGCAAACCACGACGGCAGCACCAACATGTAACGGGCAAGGACGACAAGGTCGAGATTCAGTGAGTCGAGAAGGTTGGATACCTTCTGTTCCTGTTCGGCGCGGGCGTCTGCGCCGTCTCCCACCGCAAGGTGTTCATACCGGTAGCCGAACGCTTCGACGAGTTCGCGGCTGTCGTTGTGGTTCGAGACCACCGCCTGCACGTCGAGGCCCAAGTCGCCGTATCGCGAACGGGTGAGGAGGTCGGAAAGACAGTGCACCGTTTTCGACACCATGATCGCGGTGCGCGGCCGCCACGGCAGTTCGTTCATTGTGAATGTCATGCCGAACTTGGAGGCAATCGGGCCGAAGGCGGTCTTGAAGAATTCAAGATTGCGACTGCCGTCGTGGGTGAACTCGACGCGCTGAAAGAACATCTGGTTATGCGAGTCGGTGTGCTGTTCGGCGTGCACGATGTTGCCGCCGTTCATCGACACCCAACC
>CAZVPL010000254.1:0-1518 GCA_964629075.1 uncultured Bifidobacterium sp.
GATTTTTTGTTGATTTGACTTCTCAGCGATGAATAAATACCCTAGGGGGTATGTGCATCAAAGTGTTGTGTGACGCGTGCGAGAAGCCAACCTACGAGGGGTGCGGCCTTCACATCGAGCAAGTTTTGGGTGATGTTCCGGAAGCAGAACGATGCCAATGTCGGGAGCTCGCTAACTCTCGATAATCGAATACCCGAATTCGGTACATCCGTTCGGGTCTTACCATGCACAATCGAACATTGATTTGTTTGAGATGGGTTTCATGTTGGGTCAACTTTGTCTCTAGTTTCTCATTCGTGAGATTCTTCTCATGAAATATCCCCCAAACAAAGGAACAAACATGAAGAAGGCAATTGCTTTCGCCGCAGTGGCAGCGCTGACGCTCGCCGCGTGTGGCTCCGACGAAGAGACCACCGAAACCGACATGACGGAGGAAACCTCTGACATGTCGACCGAGGAAATGGCCGGTGACATCGTCGCCGTCGCCAGTGCAACCGAGGGATTCTCCACCCTCGTAGCTGCAGTTGAAGCCGCTGGTCTCGTAGAGACTCTGCAGGGCGATGGTCCGTTCACCGTCTTCGCACCGACCGACGATGCCTTTGCCGCTCTTCCCGAGGGTCTGCTCGAGAAGCTGCTCCTCCCGGAGAACGTCGCGGTATTGACCTCGATCTTGACGTACCACGTCGTGCCGGGCTTGGTGATGTCAGCTGACGTGACCGCTGGTGATGTCGCAACCGTCGAAGGTTCGACCATCGCGATCGCCACCGATGCGGGAGTGACCGTCAATGGAGCCAATGTGACCAGCGTGGACGTCACTGCAAGCAACGGCGTGATTCATGTGATCGACCAGGTGATCGTTCCGCCAACGGTGGATCTGAACAGTCTCTAATCCCTGAGTTATTCAGCTGGGGCCGCCAGTTCGACCGTGTTGAGCGGTCGGCTGGCGGCTCGTGCTTTCTGAGCGTGTTTGATCTTTCCGTCGTAGGCTCGCCCCAATGTCGCAACAAGTAACCGAATTCATTGGTGTCTATGACGCTGACTCCACGATCCTCGGCGAACTTGGCTACTGGTTGGGTGCGCGACTTGGAGTTCGGCATTGTTCGTTGTGTGACATCACACACGGTCTCTTCGCCGAGCGAAACGATTGGAAGCAGTGCCGCGAGATGCTCGCCGTGCCATTCTCAACCTTCCATCGCAACGACGCTCCACGCGAAGTGCTCGAAGCTGCCAACGGTGTATTCCCTGCGGTTTTTGCGCGTCAGGCGGGAAGGATGTCGCGAGTACTCGACCCCGCCGACCTCGAGGCTCTCGAGGGTTCGCCCGAAGCGTTGGTGAGTCGATTGAACTCGATGATGTCGTAGGTCGCCGATTGGCTCCTTCGGTAACCTGTGCTTGGTTCGCCTCCGTAGCTCAGTGGATAGAGCAACGGTTTCCTAAACCGCAGGTCGTAGGTTCGATTCCTACCGGGGGCACGACACTTTGCGTTGCTCGTGCATGCGTCGACGAAGAGTTCTTGAG
>CAZVPL010000255.1:0-1510 GCA_964629075.1 uncultured Bifidobacterium sp.
ATGTTCCGATGGTAGGTCGCCTAGGCTGTCGGGCGATGAAGGGCCTCATTCTCTCCGGTGGCGCCGGAACCCGGTTGCGCCCGATCACCCACACCAGCGCCAAGCAGTTGGTCCCGATCGCGAACAAGCCGATCCTCTTCTACGGCATCGAGGCCATGGCCGAGGCCGGAATCCGCGAGATCGGCATCATCATCGGCGATACCGGTGACGAAATCCGTTCCGCGGTGGGAGACGGGTCCCGCTTCGGAGTCAAGGTGACCTACATCCCCCAGGACGCACCACTCGGCCTCGCCCATTGTGTTCTCATCGCGCAGGACTTCCTGGGCGACGACGACTTCGTCATGTACCTCGGCGACAACATGCTCCAGCAAGGGCTCACCGACTTCGTCACGCGCTTCGAAGCCGCGCGTGCCGGCGGAGGTGCGGGTGCGCCGAGCGCACAGATTCTTCTCTGCGAGGTCGACGATCCACGGTCGTTCGGCGTTGCCGAGGTCGATGCAAACGGCGAGGTCGTGCGCCTCGTCGAAAAGCCCAAGGACCCTCCTTCGAACCTCGCCCTGGTCGGTGTCTATCTCTTCGACAAAACCGTCAACACCGCGGTGCGCTCCATCAAGCCCTCGCCACGTGGCGAATTGGAAATCACGGACGCCATTCAATGGCTGGTCGACAACAAGCACCGCGTACGTCACGAGGTGCTGCGTGGCTGGTGGATCGACACGGGCAAAAAGGACCCATTGCTCGAGTGCAACCGTCTCGTCCTCGAAGTCCTCGAACCTCGCAACGAGGGCAGTGTCGATGTGTCGTCGCAGATCGAGGGTCGTGTCGTCATTGAATCTGGCGCCAAAATCGAGAATTCGCGCGTGCGTGGTCCGGTTGTCATCGGATCGGGCAGTGTGGTCCGCAACAGCTACATCGGTCCGTACACGTCGGTGGGCAACAACTGCACGGTGGCGAATTCCGAAATCGAGCACTCGGTGCTTCTCGACGGCAGTTCGATCACCGACATCAACCGCATGTCCGATTCGCTGGTCGGCCGCAACGTCGTCGTGAAGCGTTCCGATCAGCGCCCCTCGGCGCTTCGGCTCATGCTCGGCGACGACAGCACCGTGGAAGTCGAATAAACCCCCCGAACGAAAGAGTCACGAGGCAGCAATGGCAGTCATCACCCCATCCGAGGTCATCAAGGGCGTCCACATCGTCGAGCCTGCGATGCACGGCGACGAACGCGGGTTCTTCATCGAGACGTACCGTCGTGAGTGGTTTCCCCAGGGTCGCGAGATGATCCAGGCGAACCGCGGCGACCGCCAGGCCGGATGCCTCGTTGGTCTCCACTACCACCTCCACCAGGCCGACTACTGGTACGTACCCTTCGGCAAGTGCCGCGTCGTGCTGCACGACCTGCGCCAAGGGTCGCCCACCGACGGCGCGACACAGGTGATCGATCTCGGGGCACGTGACGACGGCACCCACGATCATCGGGGGGTCTTCATTCCGCCGGGAGTCGCACACG
>CAZVPL010000256.1:0-1506 GCA_964629075.1 uncultured Bifidobacterium sp.
CATCGTGTATTCCTGCTCGATGCCGTAGATCATTTCTGCCGACTTGAACTTTTCGGCAGCCGCGACGCACGCCGCACGCGTGTTCGTCGGGTGCGGCTCACCCGTTTGGGCGAGGAGAACTTCGCACAGCACGAGAATGTTCTTGCCGCCGCGGATCGGGTCGGGGCACGAGAAGACGGGCTTCAGCGCGCAGTCGGACTTGTCGCCGGTCGCCTGCTCGGTTGAGGAACCATCGAATCCCCACATCGGAGGGGTGGTCACGTCATCTTTCAGGATCTTGGTCTTCGAGCGCAGCAAAGGCGTGGGCTCGGTGCCGTCGATCCAGATGTATTCGGCCTGATAGGGCACGGGTGTCTCCTTCGCAAAGGGGGTAATTGAACATCTCAATCTTGCCGTGGGGCAGTTTCCCTTCCGTGTCCCGATTGTGAACACTGTGTAAAGACGCACGCCGTGAACCCATACCCATGCCGCTAACCCGTGGGTAGCCTCACGGCGTGGCGACACTGCGCCTGGGAATGGCCCAAATCAACCCCACCGTCGGACATCTGACGAACAACACCGCTGTCATTTTGCGTACCTATGCCGCTGCGGCGGCCGCGGGCTGTGGCCTCGTGGCATTCCCCGAACTTGCGATCACCGGGTACCCGCCCGAGGATCTGGTGTTGAAGCCCGGGTTCATCGCCGACAACCGCCGGGCCCTCGACGCCATCGTGGCCGCAACCGGCCCGGCAACCCTCGTCGTCGGGTTTGTCGACCATGCGGAGCTCACCGTGAACGGCGCCACCGAGCACTTGTTGTTCAATGCCGCCGCCGTGGCCCGCGATGGACGGTTGCTCGGCATCTACCGCAAACAGCTGCTGCCGAACTACAGCGTCTTCGACGAAGAGCGTTACTTCGTGCCGGGGCACGACGACCAACCACTGTTCGACGTCGAGGAAAGGAAGATAGCGGTCTCGATTTGTGAAGACCTGTGGGCCGAGGGCCCGGTGGCCAATCAGGCTGCGCGTGGGGCCGAGATCGTGATCAGTGTCAATGGTTCCCCGTTTCACCGCGAAAAGCCCGAGGTACGCCGTGGTCTTGTGTCGGCGCGTGCCAATACGAACAGTGTCGTCCTC
This sequence comes from uncultured Bifidobacterium sp., assembly GCA_964629075.1. Taxonomy (GTDB): domain Bacteria; phylum Actinomycetota; class Acidimicrobiia; order Acidimicrobiales; family Ilumatobacteraceae; genus F1-20-MAGs119. The sequence continues at coordinate 1,116 of CAZVPL010000256.1, forward strand.
GCATACGTGAATCAGGTGGGCGGCCAGGACGAACTCGTCTTCGACGGAGGCTCCCTTGTTGCCGATGCGCACGGTGTCGTTGCGGCGCAGAGCCCGTTCTTCGAAGAAGACCTTCTCGTTGTCGACATCGCCGACGATGGTTCGGTGAGCCCCGTGTCGGGTGGGACGACGTCGGACTCCGGCGAACTCGATCAGGTGTACGACGCATTGGTGTTGGGAACGCGCGACTACGTGCGAAAGAACGGCTTCACCGACGTCGTCATTGGTCTGTCGGGTGGCATCGACTCGGCACTCGTTGCAGCTGTCGCCGTCGATGCGCTCGGTGCTGACCACGTTCACGGCGTGTCGATGCCATCGCGCTATTCGAGCGAGGGCTCGAAGACCGATGCAG
>CAZVPL010000257.1:0-1502 GCA_964629075.1 uncultured Bifidobacterium sp.
AAGTCGGCGATAAGAAGTACGAAATTGTTGTGATTGGTGAATACACCCGCGAAGCTTGGGGAGAAGGTGGAGCTGATATGGATTGGTATTGCTCCTCAAACACCGAAGCTCATGCCGGCGCCCAGCCCGTCTACAAATCAAATAAGACTGAACTCATCGCCATGATGAATCAGAAAGCTTATGACCAACTCGCAGAACTCTGCGATTTGCGTGTTGCTGCGATGACGAGACGCAAAACTAAGTACCTACCACTTTACGTAATCCACCCAGCCACTGCTGGAGCAAAAAAGTAACTCAGCCTATGGAGCGCGAAGTTCTCGCTTGGTTCGAAGCCAACAAGCGGGACTTACCGTGGCGAAAGAGCACGCCATGGGGCGTTATGGTCAGTGAATACATGCTCCAACAAACCCCAGTAAATCGAGTACTTCCGGTATGGAATGAGTGGATGCAGCGTTGGCCAACTCCTAAAGACCTTGCAGGAGCGAAGAAGTCAGATCTTCTTAAGGCGTGGGGAAGGCTTGGCTATCCACGGCGAGCACTTCGACTTCACGAAGCTGCAACTATCATCGCAAAAGAATTCAAAAATCAGGTCCCTAGTTCAATCGAAGAACTTCGCCAACTTCCCGGCGTTGGCGAATACACCGCTGCAGCAATTATGGCTTTTGCTCACAAGAAACGTTCACTCGTGCTTGATGTTAATGTGCGTAGACTCTTCTCGAGAGTTCTTGAAGGACAAGATTTCCCTCCGCTGCATATCACTAACTCTGAACGTGAATCGCGAACTCAACTAATTCCGACTGATGCCCACACCTGGGCTGCTGCAACAATGGAGCTTGGAGCACTTGTATGCACTTCAACTAAACCGAAGTGTGAAATCTGTCCATTATCTAATTTTTGCATTTGGCGCGCAAAAGGGTTTCCTTCCTCACACAACACAAAGAAGAGAGTTCAGCAGTGGCATGGCACAGACCGCCAATGTCGAGGAGTTGTTATTGAGTTTCTACGCAATCATCCAAAAGCCACCAAGAATTCCCTCTCTAAAGTCTGGGAGGACTCATCACAATTAGAAAAATGTTTAGAAACTCTGATTAGCGATGGCTTAATCCAAAAGAAGCGTGCGAGCTTTAAGCTCAGTGACTAACTACTTTCTTCGCCGTGAAGCGGGTGGAAGTACGCGATCGAGTAGTTCCTGCGCCAACAAGGTCACATCTCCTTTGGCTCGCATCAAGTTCGCTTCAAAGCCTTTGAGGAACTCATTTATCGTTGGCTCGGTAATCGCTCCGACAAGTGGTCCGTAGCGATCTTGAAAAACGTTATGAACAACTCGGCTAATGGCCTGAGCTAATTCAGCTCTAGCTTCATCCAAAGTCGGCTCTGGCCGCTTGCCAGTCGCAAATCCCAGGGCAGGTTTCTCGCGTTCAGCACGGAGATAGGCATCCCTAAAGTTTCCTGAGTCCATAATTCCTTATCCTCTCAGACCACTAGCATTTGTGCTTGTGTCC